>CAZOIA010000081.1:0-23500 GCA_964579675.1 uncultured Planctomycetales bacterium
CGATCCCCATGATCGCCGCCCCCGATGCCGGTGGACAGGACCCCACAGCGTTCCCGCTGTCCCGGCCGGGAACATGGGTTGTGTCTATCCGGATACTCGGGAACATAGGTAACAGGTCCGTTCCCGCCTTTCAACCCGACGAGCCGCAGCCAGTCAGGGGCGAAGCGGAGGAAAGCCGTGGGTTCCTTCCCTGGCAGGTGAAGACGCCTCAGGCCTTGGCGTCCGGTGGCTGCGGCGTGTAGTCCTCCGACGCGCCACGGTGCAGCCCCGCGAACGAGTTGACCTTTCCAGCGCGGTCAGCCATCCGCTGTGCCAACGACCCCCGGGTGCGATCCGCGTCGGCGCTTGCCAACGCGGCTCAGTCCAGCCGATTCGTTCGGAGATGTTCACCCGCGAGTGGGGGAGACTTCTGTAGGCACCTCCTGCACTTCGCACGGCGTTGAGACCCCCGCGAAGGTCGGGCGGGCGGTTCGAATGCCGGCGTGGCGCGGGAACAGGTGCGCGGAGACGAGCAGGGCCGGCCGACCCTGCCCCGCTCACCGGCGGTCAGATTCGTCGGTGCCTGGTGACGGAGACAGCCCGTAAGTCTTTCTGTTTCAAGTCGTTATCGCAGGAAAAAAAGCTTGCCGATTGCCAATTTTTGTCTTGACGCCCGGCGGCGTGGTCGGTTATACTGATCTCAACCGTATGTAGGTGCAGGGAGTCACGTCAGCGAGCCTGCATTTACCGCGGCTGGGATAGTGGGAGAGAATGGCCTACCAGCCGGGCTCTCCACAACAGACCAGGAAGAGAGTAGGAGAGAGAGAAATGGGAAAGAGAGAAGGTCAAGTCTTAGGGTGCGTCTCGATCGGCATAGCGGTGGCGGGCTTGGTCCTTGCATTGGGCACGGACGCGCAGGCGGTGATTATAGAAACCGTTGCGGTCGGCGACCCGGGGAATGCTGCGGACGACACCGGTTACGGCGCGGTAGCCGACGAGTACCGTATCGGCACGTACGAGGTGACGAACAGCCAGTACGCGGACTTCCTGAACGCGGTGGCGTCGTCGTCGGACCCATACGGCCTGTATAGCCTGAGCATGGGCAACGGCTATGGCGGTATCACGCGCACCGGTTCGCTGGGCAACTACACGTACAACGCGATCTCGGGTCGTGAGAACAAGCCGGTAAACTACGTCTCCTTCTGGGATGCGTGCCGGTTCGCCAACTGGATGCACAACGGGCAGGGCAGCGGCGATACGGAGACGGGGGCCTATACACTCACTACTCAGGGTATGGCGAACAACACTGTGACCCGTAACGCCGGCGCCCTCGTCTTCATCCCCACGGTGAACGAGTGGTACAAAGCCGCGTACTACAAAGGCGGCGGCACCAACGCAGGGTACTGGGACTACCCCACGCAATCGGACACGGCCCCCACTGCCGAAGCCCCGCCGGGCGCGGATTTCACAAACGGCTCTGCGAACTACAACAACGCGGTAGGCGGCGGCAGCCTGACTGACGCAGGAGCCTATAGCGCCAAACCCTCCGACAGCGCGTACGGAACGTTCGATCAGGCTGGCAACGTCTTTGAGTGGAATGAGACGATCGTTGCCACGACGTCTCGTGGCGTCCGTGGTGGGTCGTTCGGCAGCGCCGCCAGCGTCCTGCACTCCTCCTATAACATCTCCGTGAGCCCGACGACCGAGTACAACGTTATCGGGTTCCGTGTTGGCAGAGTGCCTGACCCCGCTACGATAACGCTGCTCGCGTTAGGCAGCCTGCCGGTTCTTCTCCTTCATCGGAGGAGAAGAGCGTAAGCGTGCGTACATGAGGCTATGCTTTTTGTGGCCCATCCGGCGGAAACGTGCTCGCGAGGTGGGCCTGGAGAGAGTTATCGGAACACCATCTTGTGGGCCTGGCCAGTTGCCAGCGGCGACGGCAGCGCCGGGCCGGGAAGTATCGAGACAAGGAGGAAGTCAAATGAAGCGCGCTTTCATTCTCGGGCTCGTTATTCTGGTCGGCCAGGTCGGAACCGCCACTGCATTTCAGATTGTGCAGGAAGGGCCTTTCGGGCCCACCACCGCCGCATTCCAGACGATCGAGACCTTCGACCAGTTCAACGGCGACATTAGCGATCTGAACTGGGTCAAGGTCGAGATCTTCATCACGGACGACGACAGTACGGTCGTCGGCACCAACAACGGGCAGCAGCAGGCAGCGGGCGACTACGCGTTTGGCCTGGAGGCGACGGCCAGCTCACCAGTCTATAGCCCCAACATTGTGGCAAAGGCAGATACGGTCGGCAGTTATGATTTGGCGCCGACCGAGAGTTTCAACGACGCGAGTGATGCGCTTGAGCACTCCAATAGCCTCGTCCTGACGACGGTCGCAGAGAAGACCCCGTTTGTCGGTACAGGTACCTTCGATATCACGATCGATGTCAAGGGGTTCTACACCCTGTACGGCACACTGATTGATGTGGCACTGACTCCGGGTACGGCCGCGGGTAAGGCCGTGGTAACCTATGACTACGTGCCCGAACCTTCTTCTCTGATCCTCCTTGCTTTCGGCGGATTGGCGGCGACCAGGCGCAGGCGGCGGTAGTCGCTGATCGTTGACGGGCTGAACGCTAAGAGCTTCGACCGGGATCGGTCTTCGGACCGGTCCCGGTCTTGTTTTGCAGCGAGCGGGCAGGTGTGGGGCCTGCGGCTTTGGGGGGGGAAGTACGCTTCAGCCGGATGAACCTCCTTTGTGTCTTTGTAACCGGTTCAGGTTCCTCCGGGAAGCTGTCTATTCTTGAACGTACGTTTACCCGTTCGACAAGGCGATGAGCCAGGTTATCGAGAGAAGGCGCGCCTTAGCGGGAGTCTACTCTCCTTCTCGTTTCCGTCCACAGAAGGGCACACTGGCGCCCAGGATCGCAAGCGCGAGAACTGCCCCCGTCAGATCAGCCAACCAGTCGTCGGCAGTGCACGAGCGGCCCACTAGCGGCTGCGTAATCTCATCAAGTGTAACGATGAATACGACAACAAGGAACGCCACCCCAACGGACCGCCAGATGCCGTTCGGCCCCAGCGCTCGAACCCAGATCAACGTAAGAAGCCCGGCAGCAAGCGCATGAGGCAGCTTATCACCGATTCCCGTTCCCAAATCAGCCGGAACCATCCCCTGAGGCAAATGACTCAGGACCAGGAGCATTGCCGTCAGTAAGCACGCAGCCATCAACCAGAACCAACGATGGGAGAACTCGGTCCTTGCCCGATCGGGCTGGGTATTCCTGTTCTTCACTGCTTCCTCGATAACCTCTGCAATGGCCGCGACACTTCGATCACGGCCGAAGTTCTGCTCATAACACTCCCTGGCACGCCGGCCCATCTGGCGACGAAGATCCGGTTCCTGAACCAGGTTTCGCAGCCCGTCAACGACCGCCTCCACATCGCTGGGGGGGACGACAACCCCTGACCCGCTGGCCCGAAGGATCATCGCCACTTCGCAATCTTCCGGTCCAACAAACAGCGTTGGCCGACCCGCGGCAAGCACGCCGTAAAGCTTGCTGGGAACAATCAGACCTTGGGTGCCCGGCTTCTGCGAGACCAGGTGTATGTCACCCGCGGCCAGGAGAGCAGGAAGCCCATCCAACGGTACCGGAGGTCGGAACTCAACGCAGTCCAAGCCCAACCCGGCGCTCAGCTTCTTGAGCGGCTCTTTGCTCTTGCCCTCGCCCACGAAGAGAACCCGCAGAGCCAAGTCGCTGCTCAGCTTGTGGACCGCCCGCACGATGGTCTCAAGCTGGTGGCCCAGGCCCAGGTTGCCGGAGTAAACCAGCGTTGTCACCGGTCGGGTATCTACGGTTGATGGAGACGGCATTATCGGGGCCCGCCCGGTTGGACAACTTCACCCGGCGACCAGTTATGGACCGTGGTAATCCTATTGGGGTTGGCGCCTGCTTCGATGAGCCGCCCGCTCATCACCTCGCCAAGCGAGATGATACGGGAGGCGTTGCCATAGATACGCCGACTGAGCCACGCCAGCAGTCGATACACCAGACCGTCCCGTTTCAGCACGCCAAACGCAACGGGCACCTCCGGGTACAGGTCCATTGTCCACAGTACCAGCCGCGTTCCCTTGAGGACGCGTAACACGAGCCCGACCAGACCGATGAACGGCGGGGTCGTCAGCGCCACGCAGACATCCATCCGCGGCAGCGACAATGCTCGCCACAGCGCGAGGAGGTAGAATGATAAATAATCAACGATCCTGCCCAGGCTACGCGCCCGGCCGAAGCCGGTTGCGCCTACGCGGTGAACCCGTACACCGTTGAGGACCTGCTCGGCCGCGAACTTCCCATCGCCGCCGCCGTAGGAACCTCGGCTGCATAACACGTGCACCTCGTGCTCGCGCGTGGCCAACCCCTCACCCAGGTCCGCCAGCAACTGGCCCGTCGCCGCAACGTCAGGACGGTAGAACTGATTCAGGAGGAGAACTCGCACCGGATGCGCCAGATTGCACAGATTCGCTGGGTTAGCCTCGCCTCAATTGTCGCAATGGGATCACCTTTCGGGAGCGCCCTACCTGCATGGGGCACGAAATGTCGGAGTCGGCAATCAGCTTGGCGAATCGCCGAACGAACACACCTTCGGAGTACTCCTGGCGGACGCGCCTGATTCCTGCTCGCCCCATCTGCACGCTCTGCTGGCTGGAGGATATCAGCTCGTTGATAACCCGTGATGCGAGAGAGGGATCTCGCGGCGCGATGACTACACCGGCGGGCTCCGGGCCCCCGGTCACTACTGACCGGGCCGCGCCCACGTCCGTTGCCACGATCGGGATTCCGTGTGCCATCGCTTCCAGGAACACATTGGGGAATGCTTCGGTGTGTGACAGCAAAACAAACAGAGAAGCCCTGGCATAGAAGCCGCTGAGCTCCTTGTATGGTACAGGTTTCCACAGACGTACGCGCCCGGACAACCCTTCTTTCTGGATTCTCCGAAGAACCTGTTGCCGGACCTCAGCAGTGCATGGTCCAACTATGTCAAAGGAAGCCCGGGGGACGGCTGAGGCCGTATCGAGAAGGTCGAAGACACCCTTCTTTGCGGAAACAAGGCCTGCATACAGGATGCGCGGCTGGTTGTCCAAAACGCTCCCGCGGTGCAAAACCGCTTGGCGAGCTGCTTCCAGGCGATCGTCGGCGATGAAGTTCGGCAGTACGCAGTACCCACTGTCTGCGAAAAACCACCTTGCTTCCCGCGGAATCTCCTCCATCAGTGTGACAAGCCCTACGCCACGTGTCAAAGTCTTGAGGACACGACGGGAAACAGGCGACCTTGAGGTTAGCCATTGCCAATTCGTGCTCCTGAGATGCACGTGCGGCTTCACGCCTCGCGCGAGGGCAATCTGGCACATGATCAGATCTCGCAGCAATCCGAGTCCGAGCACAGAGGGAATGAACACGCTGCGGGGCCTGTAGGATCGAAGCCTGGCCTCAAAACGGGCCACTCGCAACAGGCCTTGAATCCAGGTCTCGGCTGAGCGCGGCATCTCTCCAGGAGGCCCGATGGGAGCCCAGTCTTTGTCGATGTTGAAGAGCGCCAGGTCGAATACGTGAGCAAGGTCGGAAGAGAACACCTGATGGACCCACGATGCAATGCCGCCCGCAACGTTCCAAGGCCCGCAGATCAGTATTCTCTGGCGCTTTGCACGTGGCGGACTGTCTAGCACCGTCGGCCCACCAATCCCAGGTAAGCGGATACGGCGGGCGACGTCGCCGGAATAGCGGCACATGCATAGGCCAGAGTGGCGGCAAACAACTTCGCAAAACGACCGCGGTATCCACAAATCATGAGCGGATCCAGACCACCAAAAGAACATACGTAGGTATCCGCTATCCCGAGGGCTTCGGCCGCCAGCCGGAGCTCGTCCAGGGAGTAGCGAACGTGTTCATCGTACCTTTGCCGGTCGATTCTTCGCAGAAGGTCTCCGTGGAGCCCTGAGTAATTGGGTAACGTAACGAGGACATATCCGCCGGGGCGCACCAGGCGAAGGTGGGCACCGAGTATGTCGGACAGGTCAACATAGTGCTCGACGACGCCAAGGCTGTAAACCAGATCAAACTGCCCAATACTCAACGTCGGATCACGGATATCTCCATTGAACACGTTGCCCGGCACATCGAGCAGGCGCAGGTTCTCTCGAGTCAGAGAACAGCCCTTCGGGGCGTATTCGACTCCCGACACGTTTGCCCCGTGATACCGATGGAAGTAGACCATCCACCTGCCCGGGCAGCAACCCACCTCCAGGATCTCCAGGCCCTTGAGAGGGGGCAGCGAGCGAGTGAAGAACCGATGAAACCTCCACATGCTGGGTACCCAGAGCCGCGGTTTGCAGGGAAGGCGAAGACCCCGCCAATGATCGGACCACCCCTGGATGCTGCGTTCGCCCTCGTATCCGGACGACATCTTGCCTGTTCTCCTTGTCCGGGCTGATGAGTTGCGTCCTGCGTATCCGCTCGGGTTGCTTCACAACGCGCTGGCTCCCGGAACCGCTACGCTGCGGAGCCGGAGCTGGTCTCTGAGTGTCCACATCGTCAGCGCCGCCAGTACGGTGGACGCCGCTGCCATTGCGACTGCGAGAGCACTTGTTGCCGTGGCAACGTTCATCCCTACCCACATCGCAATTCCCATAACCGCGACAGCAACTACCACGTTGCGTGTGTTGTAAGCGCGAACGGCCAATGCATCGATCACTGGACGCAACACGGCAACCAGTGTAAGAGGTGCTGCGGAAAGCCAAACGACAAACACGAAACCGGAAAGCTCCCCGACCGGCCGGCATACCCACCACTGAAGGATGCTATTCCCCGCGCCAACATACAAAGCAGATGCCACAATAGCCAGGCCAACGGCGCAAGCCACCAATGTGCCCATGCGACCGCGCAAAGCACTCTGCCTGTTCAAGTCCAGCCAGGACGTCTTTGGCACAATAACGTTTGTCAGCACTCCCCCCGCAACATTGATCAGACGAAGCATACCCATCGCACCTGCTATCAGGACTACCTGAACGGATGGGACGTGCAACCTCTCTGCCAGAAGCACCGGAGCTGAGAAAAGAAAGACCGTGCAGAGAATGCCCAGGATACGAGGGACGCCATACCGAAGGAGTCTATGGGCGTTGGAGCGCGCCGACACAAGAGTGGGTCTCGCGACGTTGCGCCCTGCGCCTATCCAGAAGAGTGTCAAATAACATCCAACAAGACAATAAGTCGCTAATGCCGTTTCTGCGATGAGCCAGGTGACGCGGAGCGGCCGGCCGACGAGAACGACCAGCAAGGGAATCAGCCCCACGCCAACCACGTAAAGAGAAGTCCCGGTAATCCATTTCCTGGAGCCCATCAGATACCGGCAGCTCACGTCGTGCAGGACCCTGGAGCAGAGAAGCGCGACGGCTGCAACCGCGAGTGCAGATCTGTTCGGGTCACCAAAAACAAGGCGGCCACAGACGTCGGAGGCGATAGCCGCGCCTGCGAGTGACAGGCCGGCGGCCAGGACCGCAATCCCAGTCGCGGCAAGGAACAGAGCCGTGATGAAAACACGGCGATCCGCGTTCCTTCCAACATGAAAGAGCACAGCCCCCGGTAAGCCTAAGCTGATCAGCGGGTAAATGATTGCAATGTAGGCCATCGCTATCATGTAGCTGGCACAATCCAGGTCGTTGAACCGGCGTGCGAAGACGTGTACAGTTGCGAAGTTGCAAACCGAGGCCAGAACGGTTCCGAGGGCAATCACAAGCACTGCACGGACGGTTTTCACAAAGTATTCCTGATCCTGCGCAAGACGTAGGAAGGCCTCCTGGGAAACCAGGCGTCTTCCAGCCAGAGGGCTGTTCGAGCCATTATGATACCTGACAAGACGAAGATGAATATATAGCACTTGAAGAACGAGGCAAAACTTATTCTGAAGAACTGCAGAAGGACGGCGGCGAGTAGACAGTCGGCCAGTCGCGCTATCGACCACTGCGGTGCGAGCGAGGCGCGTCTGTGCAGCGCACTTATTCCTAGAGACGCCAGCGCGAAAACCAGAAAGCACCCCACGGGACCGAGGTTGAAGTACGCTTCTATGAGTGCGGGGAATCCCCAACCGCCACCTTTCCTCGCCGTCTCCGGATCATATGTCGAGACGTACCACTGATCCAGGGTGGCTGGACGTTGCCAGGGAAGCATGACGCTGGGTGGTATGATTTCGAGCGCGCGCAAGTATGAACTCCCCAGGAGGAATTGTCCTTCAGGGGGGCCATCTGCCAGGAGTTCCACCGCTTGAGAGATGTGTCTGTAGGGTTCCAGATGCTCTATAGACAATGCTTGCTCGAGCACCTCCCGGTTGGTGCTCCTGAGCATCTCGTACGGGCCTCCTGAATGGAATACGCGCATTGTGCCCAGCACGGCCATCACCCCGAGCAGCACCGGTATCGCCGGAACGATGTAGTACCAGGCGATCCTTCGGACATTGTAATGGAATAGATAAACCGCAAGTATGCAGGTTAACAAGAGTTCCCCCCTGCTTGCCAGGACGTAATAGACCACCAACATCCCGGCTGCGATTGCAGCCAGCACCAGGCTGCGCAACCGCCACGACACGCTTTGGCCAGACACGATAGCCAGAGCTGCGCCAACGGGCAGCAAGTGCGCCCCACCCGCCATTACGCCCCTGTTGGCCTCGTTTCTGGCGAATATGTCGCCTTCGAGCAATGCCCTTCCGAGCGCTTCCATGGCCACTATCATGACGACACATATGCCGCACACGGCGAGGGAGAGCACCAGGAGAGGTTGAGGGGACACAGGGCGATTGCTCTTAGATGCCGCTCCGACCGCAGCCTTGCCGCACCCACCCAGGTTTCCAGCAAAGATGCCACAGAGCCCGAGCATCACAAGAAACGCGTAATCTCCGAGCGTGCGGCTTCGCAGGTCGAGGTCGGAAATCCTCAGGAAGATAAGACAATTATAAACCAGGTACAGCAGAAGGAAGATGAGCCGCGGATCTAGAGCGTCGAATCGGACATCGCTGCGCAAGTTCTGCCGTATGACATTGTAAACAGTCAACAGGACGAGAGCGCCGGCGATGCTGAGCACCAGGTATCCGTCGAGGCTCAAGAGGTGGATCCTCCATCCGGATCGCGTGCTACGGCCACACCCCAGATGTTAGCGCGAAGGCCTTCCAGCAAGGAGGTGGAATTCACGATGCGTTCCCAAGCCACCATTGGATAAAACATCAGCCGTGTCGAGAGTCCGTAGGTGGGATAAGTTTCTATACAACGGAGGAGTTCCACACGGAATGCGGCTTTCGTGAGGAATCTACGACACACATGAGGCCTGTTCATCCGGTAGAAAGTCGGGTATGGATCATGAGCCCCGGGTGCGAGATTACGAAGGGCGTTGGCAACGATGACGTGGAACCATTGTGGAGTGAGGCTTGCCACCAGCGCGACGTAATGGGCCAGGTTCGGAGTTCGGAATATGTATACCCCAGCGGGGCGTAATACACGATGGATTTCCTTCGTGAGCGGTCCTGGCTGCGCGAGATGCTCGCAAACGTACTCAGATACGACTGCATCGAAGCTGGCGGGCTTGTACGGTATATTCACCCCATCGTAGATCGTCTTGTGGTGGCAGTATTCGTTGCCGGCAACTTCGGCATCTACATCCAGGCCGGTGACGCGGCCCATGGTTGCCAGGAAGGCACTCGTTTTGTTTGACGGGCCCGGGCCAATCTCAAGGATGTGACTGCCCGGTCGTACGTATTTGGCAATAAGCCGGTAAAACTGGGTTCGTTCGTCGACCCAACCGGGTTTCGAGAGGTAGTACTTATGAAGGAGCCTGTCTTGCCAACTCTTTGTCGGCACTTTGGCGTCAGCTTGCTTGTTCTTCTTCACATTCATGTGGCTCTTGGCAGCCGCCAGGAATTGCCCCACGTCGCCAAGGATTTCGTCATTCTTTGACATCGGGAACGGCAAGACGTTCGGTGCCCGAAATGCCTTCGCCGACATCCGGAGGCAGAGGCTGACGGACCGGCATGTAGACGGGTGTGTTACCCGATGCCGACATGCACAGGCGGGGCTGTCTGGCCCCGGCGGATTGCTCAGGTTGCCAGGCCGATTAGCGGACGACCTGGAGGTGGCTGTGGGGCGCCGTTCAGTCCGCAACGGGGCCGCCGTGGCGCACGTATCCCGGCGTTGTTGCAGAGTTAGCCCTCGGTCCCGCTGGGCTGGGCGGCTGTTGGCAGGCTGGTCGCTGTTTCGGTGTCACGCGGATCCCGCGGCAGGTCGTCCAGGCTGCACTCCTCGAGCAGGCGGGCAAAGAGCGCCACCCGATGGGCGGCCGTTTCCAGTGAGTGGTTCACGGGTACAACAAGTTGCAACCGCAGAGACTGCCCGGATCGCCGCTGGCCAACCGGCAGAGTCATCTCTATCGAATTGTCAACGTCGGGCGATTGGCCCTGGTCGCACCAGGCCAACGTTCGCTGCGTACCATCGCGGTTGCTCAACACCAGCGATATGCAGGCGAGATCCATCTTCCGGGCGGCTGTACAAGCAGCTTGCCACCATTGGTCAAAGGTCCTGGCCTTTCGCATCACCAGGACAGCGTAGTCGAAACCCCGCTTCTGCTCTTTCTGCTGTTGCGTGATTTCCAGGTTGCGTTTGAGGCTGGCTATGGTTTCGCGCAGCCTGACCGCGCCCAGGATCCGGAAGAACAGTACGAGGAGCAGCGATACGCAGCAGAAAACGGCCAGCGCCTCGGGCTCGCGGGTGATGATCATGAACATCCCCAGCCCGGCAGCCAGCAGGGTCACCAGGTAGATGAAGATAACGACGCTGCGTTGATGCAGGCCCATGTCGAGCAACCGATGATGGATGTGGCTGCGGTCGCTTGCGAACACGCTGCGCCGGTCGAGGATGCGGCGAAGCATACTGAACAACGTGTCGAAGATGGGGACGCCCAAGGCCAGGAACGGCAGGGCCAAGCCGACAATGGCAGCGGACTTGGTGGCGCACATGACGCTCGAGGCGGCGATCATGAAGCCCAGGAAAAGACTGCCGCAATCGCCCATGAAAACCCTGGCGGGATTGAAATTGAAGCACAGAAAGCCGGTGAGGCCGCCCAACAGGGCCAGCATGAGCACGGCCATGACCACCTGCCCGTTGGTGAGGGCCAGTACCGCGATAACCGCACAGGCGACCGTCGAGATGCCCGCCGCCAGACCGTCGAGCCCGTCGATGAAATTGACGGCGTTGGTGAGCCCGACAATCCATAGCATGGTCAGCGGCCAGGCGTACCAGCCGAATTCGAGGCTGAACCCGCCACGCAGAACCACGGAGTCGATGCGGATGCCGAAGGCGCAGACGACAGTAGCGGCCAGGACTTGGGCAATGAGCTTCGTGGCGGGCCGAAGGCGGTACAAATCGTCCACGAACCCCACGAGAAAGACAGCCGTACCGGCGGCGAGCAGCGCGATGACCTGCGGCTGGATGCTGCGGAAGGCCTCGCCGACCCTGTTGCCGAGCAGCAGCACCGGTATCGTCAGCCCCATCATGGCCAGGAAAATGGCCACGCCTCCGATGCGGGGAACAGAAGATACGTGGATCTTGCGGGCGTCGGGGGCATCGTAAATCCTCAGTGCCCGGGCTGCGAGAATCACAACGGGGGTAGAAGCTATGGCCAGCAGGAGCGAACCGGCGTAAACGAATATGTAGGTTTTCACGGGCTCGTCCTCCACAGGAGGTGGGCCGCTCCCTCCAAGGTCTTGTCGCGCAAGAACGGATGCATCCTCGGCGAACCCCTCAGCGTCAACCAGGTACTCCCACCACCGGGTCTGCGCCGGGGCCCGGCCCGCAAAGCGCAGACTCCGTCCCCGTCAGCCGCATCGCGCGAAGCTTTGCGACCTGTTCCGACCCGCCCGGCCAGACGATGGGCCGGCAGCTTATCCGCTTTCCCCGGTCGCTCCAGGCCGGACGGAGAGTTCTTCAATCAGCTTTCTGGCGGCAACCATGTGAGGCCGCAGACGCAACACGATCCGTGCCTCGTGGATCGCCTCGGGAACCCGGTCCATCTCGACCAGCACCCGGGCAAGCGAGAGTCGCCAGTATACCTGTCCGTAGTCCAGATCCAGGGCCCGGCGAAAACAGTCTGCGGCAGCGGAGCAGTCTTGTTCTTTCCAATAGGCGTCCGCCAGGGATGCCAGAGCCCACGCCGGGGCATCCGGCTCGTCGCACCGGGCCCTCAGCAGCTCGACCGCTTCCTTCCTGGCGTCGGCGGCCAGCTCCTCGTGTTCGGTAGTTTCGCTCAGTGTTCGGGCGACGCGGCTCAGCCAACCGATGTTGTCCCGGGCGATCGCAACGGCCAGATCGGGCCTGCCGACCTGGTAGACGTACACATCGATAACGTCGGCTATCAATCGGCCGTCGAGTTCCAAAGCACGGCGGAACTTCTTCTCCGACGCTTCCATCTGCCCCTCCTGCGCGTCCAGCAGTCCCGTGACGAAGCACGCCGTGGCGTCGCAGGGCGCGAGCCTGAAGCCGGTGCGGATGTGGTCGGCACCGACCGGCTGCTCGAGGATGAACTTCTCAAGCTGGCCGGCCACGCAGTACGTGGCCCCGAACGTCGGACAGAGTTCCCGGGCCCGGTGCAGATCGTCAACGACTCGCTCGGTGAACTCCAGGCTCTGCGGGGTCATGACGATCTCACCGGTGTCCGGGTCGGTGACCCGGCTGATTGCCTCCCAGCGATAGACGTTCAGCCAGTGGCGGTACTTGACATTTCGGGGTTGGTAATCGGCGGCCGCGGCCGCGTGCGAGAGAATAGCATCGTACTCCTCGTTGCTGCCCAGCCAGTCCTTCTCGCGGAGACTTCCCTCTATGCGGAGAGCCTGTTCCCAGTGGGTCTCTGCGCGGCGGGCATCGTTAGCGCCTGTTAGCGACCAGAGCCAGACCGCGACAACCAGTGCCCCCCCACCGATCCGCAGACCGCGCGCCCATCGTCCGGGATTGCTCCTTCCGCCGCTGCCGCCGATCCCCGTCGGATTCGCTGGCTCCATTGTTCCAGGCTGCACGGGGGCCATGCCAACCAGCAGCCCGCAGCAGACTGCTGTCAGACAAGCGTTCGCGGGCAGATGCTGGCCGAAGTCGCTGAAGCTGTGAACCATGATAGCCAGGAGACCGAACCCCAGTCCGAAGGCCTCCGAATGGATCGGCAGCCGCAGGCTGCGGACGTTGCGCAGGTAAGCTCGCCAGACGATCGCGGCGAAGGCAAGTATCAACGCCAGGCCGACAACGCCGGTTTCCTCGGCCGCTTGGGCATACTCGTTCTCGGCGTGCGCTGCCAGAGCCGGGATCGTCGAGCGGTCGAACATGGGGTAGACCACTTCGTGGGTTCCCAGGCCCGTCCCAACCGTAGGGAATTTCGTAACCGAAACGGATAGATCCTTGAGAATACCCCAGCGGTTCTCGTAATGGTGAAGATCGCGCAGCGTGGCCAAGCGGTCGTAAACGGCGTCGAAGCCAATGTAGAGAACGCAGGCGAACGAGCCCATGGCCAGCGCGGCGATAATCCAGCCGCGGCTCTCAATGTTGCGCTTGCCGGCCAAGACCACTGCCGTGAAGCCCCCGGCGATGAGCATCGAGACAATCCCGCCCCGGGTGAGCGAGATAAACATGGTGGCCGCGCCAAGGATGATCATTCCAGCCAAGTACCAGACCACCCTCAGGGCAGGATTGCTCAGGTGGGTGATCACCTCCGGCAGGGCAACGTTCCGGTGGCGGAAACACTCGTCCAGCTTGACCAGCAGCAGCCCCAACGCAGCGCCGATCGAAAGGTTCATAAACTGGCCATAATGGCTGTGGTTGATGAAGGTGCCGGAGCTGGCCTTCCCTTCGCCGGCTGGTACGACCCAGTAGATCTTGTCGTTTCCGAAGAGATCCTGGGCCAAGGCCAGCAGCGCCAGCCCGCCCCCGATTGCCGCTACGGCGGCCAGGAGACGTTTGATCTGTTCGGGGCGGCGATAGACGTTGACGATGATGACGAAGACGGCCGCCGCGGCCAGGATCAGCCGCAGATCGTGTTCGGTCGCCAGGGGATAGAGGCTCAGCGTCATCCTGTTGAGCAGTCGCGGCGCGTCCGGCAAGTCACCCAACAGGTCAGCCCTCACGGCAGCGGAGTGGGGCGAGATTATCTTCACAACGCTCGCAGGCAGGGCCACCAGTTGGAACAACGCCAGGGCAACAAACAGCACCACCGGCACGTAGGCCCAGGTCCACACCGGCTTCACGTCACGCCGCCAGATGAGTTTCAGCGCAAGGCAACCCGCCATCGCCCCGGCCAGCAGAACCACCACAAGTTCGCTCCATGCCTCCACCGCCCCGAAGGCCAGCGGCATGAACGCCAACAATGCGATCATCAACGCCTCGACGGCGATGTCGAACCGACTTGCTGCTGCATCAGCAGGGGCAATGTCGACCGGCAACGTACTCATCAACGCACCTCGCCTTGGGCAAGGTTCAGGACCGGGGCGATCCGCTCTCCGTTCAGAACGCGCCGCGGGTTCTTGCTGCAGGCCTGCTCTGCCACGGACCGCCCCATGCGTCTGGTGATCAGGTCGAACGCGTCTGACATGCAGGGGGGGCGACCAGTCGAATCATGGGCGTCTGTGGCTACCAGTGCCGGCGCTCCGGAAGCGAGAAACTCCCACCCCATCTTCTCGGCCGTCGGGCCGAATCCGCCGAGCAGGCTCGCCGCCGTCACTTGCAGACAAGCCCCGTGTGCCAACCATGGCCGCACCGCATCCACGTGCCTGCCAATAAAGCCGTTTCGTTCCGGGTGCGAGATGATCGCTGTCACAGATGACCGGGCAAGATCCGCCAGCAGCGGCGCAAGGTCGACAAAGGTATCATGAGGCAGCTCCAGCAGGATATGCCGACCGCCATCAGCCAGGGTGAGTACGCGGTCCGACCGCAACATCTGGGGAATCCGTTCGTCGACCCGCACATCGGCTCCCGGCAAGACCGTCAGCGGCACGGATTCCTTTCTGAGGGTTTCGTTCAGTGAAGACACCGCCTGTCGGACCTCGCCCGCCTCGTTGCGACCATCGTAGCGGCCCAACTGGTGTGGCGTGGCTACGACGGAAGTCATGCCGTCGGCGACAAGGGCTCGGCACAAGGTGACGGCATCGCCAAGCGTCTTCGGCCCATCGTCAAGACCCGGGACACAATGGCAGTGAATGTCCACGAACTGCGTGGCCCCGGGCCGCCGCAGCGAGGCATATTGGAGCTGAGCGGGGCTTGACCTTGAGGACTTCTTCATCAGGTATGGGTGCTCCCGCTGTCGGCCGATGAGACTAGTTCGCCTTTGCCACTTTCGCCTCGACCCGTTTTCTCACTGTCACCGCGGGTGCGGCCGTACCCGTAACCGTAACCGCCGTAGTAACCGTAGCCGCCTTCCCCATAGTGCACATCGTTGACCACCGCCCCCAGGATGTGCGCACCGACGCTGAGCAGGCCATCCCGGGCCTGCTCGCTTGCCTTTCGCGTCGACTTCTCTGCCCTCAGTACCATGAGCGTCACATCGCACATGGCGCCAAGGATGCGAGCATCCGCCACGGCCATGATCGGCGGCGAGTCGATAACGATACGGTCATACTTCTCGGAAAGCTCCCTGACGATGTTCGCAAATGCGTCACTGTTAAGCATCTCAGAGGGATTGGGCGGTATTGGGCCGCAATTTAATACGTCGAGGCCGGCCGTTCCAGTCTTCTGCATTGCCTCATCCAACAACTCCTGCCCGGCCAGAACACTGGAAAGGCCTTCGTCGTGTTTCAACTCGAACACTTCGTGCTGCCTGGGGTTGCGGAAGTCGCAGTCAATCACAAGCGTGCGCTGTCCGGCCTGCGCCATGGCGATAGCCAGATTACTTACCAGCGTCGTCTTGCCGTCACCGGGCGCCGGCGACGTAACCAGGAGGGTCTTGGCTTGCCCGTCAGGCACGCCAAAGTAGACCGCGGTACGGATGGTTCTATACGCTTCGGCAGCCGCCGACGTCGGCTCCAGGTCCACCTTCCGACCCCGCCTGGCCATGCTCTCCTTGCCCCGCATTGAAGGCACCGTTCCCAAGACCGCCACACCCAGAACGGCCGAGATCTCGTCGGCGCTGCGGAGCCTGGTGTCCATCCAGTCAAGCGTCAGCGCCAAACCGACCCCCAGCATCAGCCCCAACACCAAGGCCATTGCCATGATTCGGGCTCTCTGCGGCCTCGTGGGCTTGTCCTCCGCCCGCGCCACCTCCAGAATCGTCACGTTAAGCGCCCCGACATCCTCCGTGATGTTGAGCTCCTTGATCCGACTGTCGATGATGTCACACAGTTGTTCGGTTCGCTTTGCCTCGGATTCCAGCACCTCGAATTCGGCAACCTTCGTATTGAGCTCTTGGGCCGCTTCCTGCTGTGCCGCAAGCGTGGCCTCCAGTTCCTCTTCCTTCTGCTTGGCCGTGACCCAGCGGCGGCGCGCTACCTCGAGATACGCTTTGGCGAAACGTTCTTCCTGCTCCCCCAGTTGCTGTTCTACCTCAGCGATGCGCTGCTGTATGGCCCACACGGAAGGATGGTCATTAGTGCATTCACGTCGGAGCGCTTCGCGCTGGGCCTGCAAGCGCTTCAGGTCGGCCCGCAATTGACTCTCCTCGTCGGCCAGCGAAATATAGACCCGGGTTGCCTGCTGCGCTTCCGCGAATTGTCTGATCCCCGCGGGATCACCCATCATACCTTCGACGGTTTCATAGTCAGCCTTGCTGCTTATCGTTTCAAGCTGGGCTTCGGTCAGGGCATAAGACAGGCGAGACAGGCGATCAAGGATTATGTTGCCCCTCTCACTATCGAGCGACAGCACGCCGTTCGCCTTGATGAACTCCAGTTTCTTCTGAAGATGTTGTGACAGTTCCTTCTCCCTCCTGGCCTTTTCCCTCTGCAGGATTTTCAACACCTTGTCGGCAGTGCTTTCTCTGGTCGCGGCCTGGTGCGTAATGTAGGAATCAACGATAGCATTGACGACCTGGGCCGCCTCCTCCGGATAAGGAGAATCGAGTGACACGGCGATAATATCGTCCTTCTTCCCGACGCCGATATCCAACTCCTTCTTCAAATAGCCGATCGGATTGTCAACGTGTTCAAACGTCTTGGCATCCCTCACGGCAGCGCCATCTACGACGCTCGCGAGAATCGGCGTGGACTTGAGCAGTTCCGCCTGCGTATACAGGTAGTTCTTGGACTGCGTCATGACCCCTGCCTGCTCTGAAATGATCTTGGGCCCGCTCTGTTCCACGTATAGCCTGGAGGTGCTGGTGTAGAGCGGCGTGGCATTGACCAGATACGCCAAAGCGGCTGACAGGGACACCGCCACCGCGAGCAGGACCGACCAGCGCCGCCGCCAGGTCGTTTGCAGCAGGCCCTGTCGAGGAATGTCGATCTCAAGCGGCGCTTCCGCCGCCTGTTCCTTCATTGCATTCCGCTTGGACTCGATGTGCCTCGCCATGTTTTGCCTTCTTCGCCAGCCGCCATTCCTTAAGTCTCAATCGCGAAGCGTGAGGTCCTTCCCCTCAAGATGGCGGTAGAGCCGGGCGTCATTATAGCTGTAACGGAAATCGGCATTAATGCCGGTGCTAATATGGAATATCTCCGCGAGCAACAACAGAGAATGAGTGCGCACAGTCTGTTCGACCGCAACAACATCTCCCGGCTTGATGGTGACGTGAGAGGCGTCAGAGATCCCGGCCCCATTGAGCTTGAACGTGGCATCCACGATTTCCCCATCCGCTTTCTGGCGATAGACCCGAAGATACTGAGGATCGGCGATCTCATTCAGGCCGCCGGCAAACGCCAGCGCCTGCAGCACGTTGTACCGGACGCCCGGCGGATACGGAAACGCCCCAGGATTCTCGACCAGCCCGATAACCGAGAAAACCTCCTCATTGAGCCGCTCAACTTCTACGACATCCCCCTCACTCAGGACGACATCAGCAAAAGGAATGTTTAGGCCCTTGACCGGCAAAGCGAGGGGCTCGAAACTGTCGGTGTCTCCCGAGTGGCAGATGCGGATCAGAACCGCCCCTTCCTCCGAGATGCCGCCCGCCTTCATCAGGGCCACCACCAGTGACTTCTCATCACTGCGCAGGGGGTATACTCCGGGATTCTCAACCCCGCCAACCACAGATACGTACTCCAGGCGGTATTGGGCCACCCTGCAGACGATGGCCGGCGGGTGGACCACGAATTCCGGGTAATACGCCTTCACCGCCAGCGACTCAATCTCAGGCAGCGTCTTGCCCTCTGCAGGTATCTCCCCAACTATAGGAAGCGTTATGGTGCCCGATTCGCTTACCCGGCAAAGATGTGGCTGAAGCCCCTCGCGATACCACGGCAGTTGCGGGTCCACCGCCCGCAAGACATCCGCGGTCACCGCCCGCAGAACTGCAGGCATGGTGAACTCGAGTATATCCCCCTTGACGACGCGATAATCGCCCGCAGGCCGCTTGGCTTTGACAAGCTGCTCCACATCCACCTCTGGTCGCACTGGCCCGGCCGCATCAAACTCGGCAAGCCGCTCGACCGAGGCCGGTTCGGGGATCAAACACCCCGCCCCACTGAGCAGCAGTAACAGCAGCGCCGGCCGTACGAACACCGCGGGCACTATCCTGAACCGCACCTGATCTGGTTCGAGATTCACCAGATGTTCTCCTGTTACCCAAGACCCGACGTTCCAGCTTGCAAACGGATGCCCGCCAGGATGTCCTGTCCATAGATCTCGGCGCAAGCGGGAAACGACAACGGCAACCCACCTTTCTCCTTTCTCCCTCAAATAGGACCGTACGTAACCCTCAACGCCTCCTGCGATGCCTCCATGCAGGAAATGTCAGTTCCTTAACCACCTCTGAGGAGCAGGGAGTACAAAATTGTAACCGTAGGTAAAAGTGTTGTCAAGCACGGCTCCGGTGGAGTGTCCCACCATCGTGAGCATCTGCGGTGGGTAGCAGGACGCCTTGCGCGGACGTTCCCGCGCCCCTCGTGCCAACGCTAGCATGCACCTTCATCGGCAACAGTAGCGTTTTCTTGCCAGGATTGCGGGTTCCTATTGCTGGAAGCACAGAGGTTTGCAGGCCGGGACGATCCCGAACGAGAGGCGTGACCACCGCATACCGAACCGGGCGCTCGCCTCGCGCCGGCTTCCCAGTTTCAAGACAGCCAAACGCCAGATAGCGGTGGGTCGGCGGCTCGACCATGTTGTCAGCTCTCTTAGAGGTCGTGTCCTGCCGCTACGTAATCGCGAGCTGGGGCCGGTCGCCGCGCGAGAAGGGGGGACAGCTCCGTGGTCTCTCGCTTGCGGGGTGTGCCCGCCGAATCCGGCACATTCCAGCCATTTCAGTGTCGCCTGGGTGCACTGTAGCTCTGTTATCGGGCGTTGACCTGGATCGGCCGACCGGCGTCCCCAACGGGTTCTGGGCGGAGCCTTGGAAGAAAGGAGCGATTCCGGCCTCACGCAAGGCCCGAGAACGCCCGTTGCTGCGTTTTGCGGATTGGCTCCCCTCCGGCCTACGGGAGCCAGCGCCGGCGATAACCCTGCCGGATCACCAGCATGCCCGAGACCATCATGAACCAGTTGACCATCCCCACCAACCCGCACTCCGGCCACCACCACGGGAGAGTCGGGCAGTCGACCACATCGTCACCGTCCACAAGCCCGTCGCAATCGTTGTCGATACCGTCGTCGCAGACTTCGGTCGCGTCGGGATTGACATCGGCGGCCCGGTCATCACAGTCGTGCGGGCCAGGCAGCGGTGCACCGCTGCTCGGGTCTGTGGCGGGGAAGCGGCCATCACCATCAGCGTCCGGGTCACAGATATCGCCAAGCCCGTCGCCATCCAGATCGGCCTGGTCGGCATTGGCGACGGCCGGACAGTTGTCGAGGTCGCCGCAGACTCCGTCACCATCAGCGTCATCGTCCGGATCACTCGGGCAGGCGTCGCATACATCTCCCGTACCGTCGCCGTCCGCATCAGCCTGATCGGCGTTAGCAGTACCCGGGCAGTTGTCGCACACGTCACCCACACCGTCGCCGTCCGCATCAGCCTGATCGGGGTTACGAGTAAGCCGGCAGTTGTCGTCGAGGTCCGGCACGCCGTCCCCGTCCAGATCCGGAGGTGCCGCCCCCCCTCCACCTCCTCCTCCCCCGCCGCCCGGCGGGGGCTCAGCGATCAGCGGCAGAAGCAGTTCGCCAACGTAGACGGCACCGGCCAAGCCGCCCTCCCAAAGGTGCTCGGAGACCGAGCCATCGGCAGCGACTCCGCCGACCAGCTTGGCGCGAGCGGTGGTAATGTTCGCGGCGTACAAAGCCGGGTCGGCAGCCATCAGTCCGAGCGTCCCGAAAACCGTCTCCTCAGTGTATCCGCTGGCTTCGGTATCCCCGGGAGCACCGCCATCGGTGTGGTCGAACCGCCAGAAAAAACTGCCGTCATTGCTCTGTCCTGCGGGCACCTGATGACCGGCCAGGATCGCGGGCAGATCGGCCAGAGTCACGCCCGGCCAAACCGGCGTACCGTCCAGCCCGGCTCCCGTCTGGGCCAGCGCCCAGGTGGCAACACCAAGGGCCATGACCGGATACTCCGCGGTGTCATCGACAAGGGCGAGATGGTCAATCAGACCCTGGCGCCAGACTGCCTGGTCGACCGCATTGACGTAGTAAGCCGCCATCACATGATTGGCCAGGTAGAAAACCGTGGTCGAAACGTCGGCGCCGGAGATAATATAGTCGGCGATGTAATCCGCCGTACCTACACCATAATTCATCACATCGGTGTTGTAGAAACCCACGAGTGCGTCGCGCCAGGGATTATTGCCCGGATCGGCATGGATCTCGCTCAGGCAGACCAGGGCGTACGCGCCGTCGCCGAAGTAGTTGTCTCCGGGCCCCGGTGTGGCAGCAGCGTCGGCAAGGATGAAGTTCCCACCGTTCTCCGCCGCCGTCTTGTAGGCGTCGTCGTCGGTGATGTCGTATGCATTGAGCAGACCGGCAACCACCACGCCGGTGTAGTCGGGACTGTTAAGAATGCCCCGGGAGGGGTCGGAGAACAGCCACGAGCCGTCGATCTCCTGGTCGGCCACCAGCCAATCAGCGGACAACCGAACAGCCTCAGCCGTTGAGGTAGCGGCCATGCTCCCACTCGTCGCGACCGCAACGAGGACGATCCCGCCAATCGCATAGTTCACAGTTTTCATGATTCCCTCACTCTTGCTTATCATCATTGCTACTCCCTGATTCGCAGTCCACTTGGTACTCTTCGCACGGCATCTTGGCTCCTACTTGCACGGTCTCCTATCGCAAGAAGAGCAGCTCCTAGGGAGCAAAAGGGCTTCTCAATGCTGGCCGAATCGGGATGCGGATCGGCGGCCGATTGACCGACAATGCCTTCATTACCCGCGTCTCCGCCTTATCTGAGGCGTACGGACGCGCTTCCAACAGAGAGGACATGAAGGGATCGTACGACAAATAGATCTCGGCAGTGCTGGCTGAGATGATCTCTACGCCCCGCCGCTTCGTTGATTGCTTGGCGTGGGCGATACTGACCGCCGCCGCCACCAGCCCGACGATCAAGGCGGCGCTCATCCCGGCTCGCCGAAATCTCCTTTTATTGCTGACCGCTATGGTTGCCATACCTGCAGCTCCTTCCTGCGTAAAGTCCAGAGATACCAGACAGTGTCTTTTGCCTCGTCTCGCGTCCGTGACCACAGTGAATCGCCAACCAACGGAGAACGCACTGCTGACGGGGCAAATAGCGCGTCATCTCCACACAACTGAAGCCGCCAGGCCTCGTGCCTCAGGAGAATCCTAAGCTAACCTACACGTCTTCTCCGTTACATCCGTGCAAGCGGCGCAAATCTTCGGTTTTTCCCGTTGTGGGTATTCGGGCGCCCCCGTGCTTCCCTGCAGACAATGGCGCCTCTTCCCATAGGGTCCAACAGTACGTGGACCGGAAATCTTACTGTATCAGGAACACAGGAATTGTCAACCGAGGTGTCCCCTCAAAGCAACTTTTTTTTTGGGGGCGGCACGTTGTCGTCCTCCCAAGGCGCAGCGGCTGCGACGGTACAATAAGCAGGCCTTTGCTCCGGCGAAAACAGAATGTCAAAGTAGAGATCCCCGGACCGCCGATATTACTGTGCCCCTCGATGGTGTTGAAAGCACCGTGATCCCATATTATCGGACGCGGCGATATCTGCGGCGGCCTCTTACAGTGTTGCTTTGTTGCCCGATGGGGCTCGCATCACCCCTCAAGGATTGTCAACGCCGGTGATAGCTCCGCCGGATCATCATCAGCCCCGATATCATCAGGCACCAGTTGGCGATCCCCACAACTCCGCAAGGCGCCGTGCCGGCTCCGCAGCCCGGCAAGGGTTGCGCCCGCCCGAAATCGTACGCACCCGGCGACGCATCAGCTTCTCCCCAGAAAGCCTGAATCGCCTCGCCGGCATACACGTGGTAGGCGAATTCGCCCGACCAGATGTGCTCGCGAACCAGGCCCCCCGCATCCACGCCCTCGGCCAGCGCCTTTCGAGCAGCGGCAAGACCGGCGTCCAGGTTCAGGGCGGGGCTTGCCGCATTGGCTGCGATCAACCCGAGCGTGCCGAAAACCGTATCTTCCGTGTAGCCACTGGCGTACCGACCGGCATTGCCGCCGTTGGTATGGTCGAACCGCCAATAGAAACTGCCGGCATGGTCTTGCCCCGGAGGCACCTGATGTCCGGCCAGTAGCACGGGCAGATCGGCCAGAGTCACGTTCCGCCAGTAGTCGCCCTCCAAGGCCGCAGGACTCACCGGGGTGGCATCCATCGGGCCGGTCAGGGCCAGCGCCCAAGTGGCAACACCTAAGGCCATGACCGGATAGTCCGCCGTCGCGTCCCCGACCCGGGCCAGAAAAGCGATAAGGTTCTCCTGCCAGATGATTCTGTCACCGGCCTCGACGTATTCAGCCGCCACGCAATGATTGGCTATGTAAAACACCGCCGTGGAGGGGTCCAGGGCAGGAATGGCATACTCGCTGATGTATCCTGCCGTGCCACCCCCAGCAACGGAGCCCTCAACCGCGTTGTAGAAATCGACGAGCGCTGTCCGCCAGGCGTTGTTGGCTGGATCAGTAGAGACCTGGCTGAGCCGGGCCAGGGCGTAAGCGCCGTCGCCGTAGAAATCCCGTCTGCCCGGAAAACCGATAGCGCTGGCCCGGATGTACTCGCCAGCGCTTTCCGCCGCCGTTCGGTAGGCGCCGGTGCCCGTCATCTCATAAGCATTAACCAGACCGGCAAGAATCGATCCCGTGAAGCCCTTCTCGCCATTATCTACCCAAGAGCCGTCAGTCTCCTGGGCCGCTACCAGCGAATCAGCCGCCAGTCCAACGGCCTCTTCCGGAGTACCGGCGGCCGTACCCCGATTCGTCACCAAGGCGAC
>CAZOIA010000082.1:0-6004 GCA_964579675.1 uncultured Planctomycetales bacterium
CGCGCTGCGGAGAGGGGTCCGCTTCCTTACGGTCGCGGTTCGGAAACACCTGGGGCGCGGCGCTTTCCGACGAGCCGCCCAAAGCGTCATGGGCCAGTTCGTTGCCCTGGAGCCCGTTGCCGGCTTGTCCGATGATATGGATCAGGCTATGATTGCCCACCGTGCCAGGTGGAGGTTGTCTGGGGGGCGCGCCCAGGCGGCTGAGGAGGCGACAGGCTGGGGCTCGGAGTGAGTGGAAGTGCAGTGTGGACATCATCAAGCGGCGGGGCCGTCCCGGACGGCGGGAACGACACCTCGGTCTCATTCCGGCCGGTGGGCGGGAGGAGCCATGTTAGTCACAGCGCTGCTGGCGGGCGGGTGCAGCGACCTTTCCGGGTACCGCGCCTCCGAGCGGCTCGCACAGGGATACACGATCGTCCTGCCGGGCATCGAAGGTAGAAGCTGGATCAATACCAGCCTCGTGAAAGGTCTCGCCGATGGCGGGGTTCCGACGGCGATTGAGGTGTATGACTGGACGGCGGCCGGCTGGCTGTCGGTACCGGTCAATCTGCGTGGGCAAGAGCGCAACCGACGCCAGGGCCGCAAGATCGCGCGAAGGATCATGGAATATCAGGACAAGTACCCCGGCAAGCCGGTGCACCTGATCGGGCACTCCGGCGGCGGCGGGGTGGCAGTTTATGCACTGGAGGCTCTGCCCGCGAACCGGCAGATCACCGCAGCGATCCTGCTGGGTCCGGCCCTCGCTCCGGACTACGACCTGTGCCGTGCCCTGAAGCGCACCCGACTGGGGATCTGGAACTACTATTCGCCTTACGATGTCGGGTTCCTCCGGGCGGGCACGACGGTGATGGGGACCGTTGACGGGCGGCACACGAGCGCGGCCGGTGCGGTCTCGTTCGCCCAGCCCTGGGGGCTGGACGAAGAGGATCGGCGGCTCTACGGGTCCAAGCTGCATCAGCAGGGCTATACGCCCAAAATGGCCGACAGCGGCCACCGGGGCCGGCACACCCATTGGGCCAAGCGGTCGTTCGTCGCCGAATGGCTCGCCCCGGTCCTGCTCTCGCATTTGCAGGACCAGGCCCACTACGCCGCCGACATGGGAGACCATGCCGACACTGACCCCGCTCTTGGCGCTGACGCCTATGACACACCTGCGAAATAGCGCCCCGAATCCTGCCTGCACTCTGCTGACGCCCTGACGCGGCACCCGCGACTTGTAGTAGCGAGCTGCACCGGCAGTGAACCTGACGGGCCTTACGCGATCAGGGCCGGTTCCGATACGGTCAGAGCCGCTTCCAGCGCGATCAGAGCCGGCCTCTGTGAGGCCGGTGTTTCCTCGGATGGGGAAACCGGGTGCATGACACTTTGGGCGGCTTGTTGGAAGGCGCCGCCCCCAGGTGTTTCCGAACCGCGCCCGTAAGGAAGCGGACCCCCTCTCCGTAGCGAGCCCGTAAGGAAGCGGCCCTGGCGCATCCGCAGATACTCCCCTCCCTGACGGTCGGGGTTCGGAAAAGCGAGGTGCGGTCCCCTTCTCCGCCCGAAGGTCCCCGCCGGAACTGTCACGCACCCGGGGAAACCTCGCGCCCACGAAGGACCACCGGGTTCACAGAACCCGGCTCGGAGCTGTTACTCCCGCCAGATACGTACGAACCTGTGATTCAGCAACTCAGCGGCGGCGGTTCCGCCGGGCGGATCAGTCTGCCGGTACGCAACGACCCCGGGCCCAGGTGCGGAGGGCCTCGACCCTCTCGGCCATGGTGACTGACAGCGGCGGCGAATCCTCGAGGGCTTTGACGATGTGGTCAGTGGTGAGCCCGGCGCTGGCGGCGAACGCGTCGTGGAGAGCGGAGACGACGGCCTGCTCGATCTCGGCCCCGCTGTAGCCTTCGGCTGCCTGGGCCAGGCGGTCGAGGTCGAAGCTCTCGGGATCGCGCCCCCGTTTCCTGAGATGGATGGCAAGGATCTTCTTCCGCGTCGGCTTGCCCGGCAAATCGACGAAGAAGATCTCGTCGAACCGTCCCTTGCGAAGCAGCTCGGGCGGCAGGGCTTCGATGTCGTTGGCGGTGGCGACGAGGAAGACCGGTGCCTCGTGCTCCTGCATCCAGGTCAGCAGTGAGCCGAACATGCGCTGGGACAGCCCTCCGTCGGTGCTCCGGCTGGCGGCGGAGGCGAACGCCTTCTCGATCTCGTCGATCCACAGGATGATCGGGGCCATCATCTCCGCTTGCTGGAGCGCATCTCGAAGCCGGCGTTCCGATTCGCCGACGTAGCGGTCGTACAAGGCTCCGACGTCCATTCGCAGGAGCGGCCGATGCCAGGCCGTCGCGATCGCCTTGGCACACAGGCTCTTTCCCGCCCCCTGGACGCCGAGCATGAGCACGCCCCGCGGGGCGCCCAGGCCGAACCGGGCCGCCTCAGCCGACATGGCATCTCGCCGCTGCTTGAGCCAGTTTTTCAGCCGGCGCAAGCCGCCGATCTCGCTCAGGTCAACGGGGGCCTCGACATACTCGAGCAGCCCGCCGGCGTGGAGGGCCCGCCGCTTGCCGGCCAGGACCGTGTTGATGTCACTGGCGTCGAAGCGCCGATCCTCGATCACCGCCTCGATGATGATCTGTTCCGCCTGTCGCCTGGTCAGGCCCCGCAGGTTCCGAATGATCGTCCGCAGCCCCTTGCGGGAAATATCCACCTCGATCCGCTGCTCACGGTGCATGCGACGAAGCGTGTCGCGAATGATGAGTTCCAGCTCGTTCTCGTCGGGGAGCGATATTTCAAAGCGTGTGGCCTCGGCCGCCACCACCGCGGGCAGCTCGTCGCGATGATCAATCATAACCAGGTGGCTGGAGAGCTGGCGGAATCGATGGATCAGGTCGCGAAGAAGCCGGAGCGTCCGCGTGTCGCGGAGGTGACCGGCAAGATCGAGCGTCACGCACACCGACCGCTCCGAAAGGCAGGAGAGGTGGTACAGGGCGGCGGCCGGATGCTCGGTCTCGGGCACCGGTTTGGCGTCGGCGACCAGCCCGTCACGCACGCCGCCAACCACCGACCACAGCCACATCCCCGGCCCGGAAAGATCGCGCCCCAGTTGGAACACCGTATCCCGGACCAGGGCCAGGGCGTAATCCTCCTCGTGGGTCACGATCGAGATACACGTATGACCGGCACGGATCAGATGTTCGAGTCGTTGTTGATCAGTCATGTTCGATCACCTCCGCCCCCCAGTGCGTCTAGGATTCACGATCCGCCGCAGCGCCGGTGCGGGCCTCGTGCCTGCTGATAAAGTCCATCCCGATCCGGAAGTAGTGTACCACCGTGACCATGGCCAACAGGGAAGCGGCCCACCACAGCACGGCCGGCAGTCGCGACAGTCGCCTGGGCAGGTCCGGCGAGAACAGGATCGCGATCACCATCAGCAACTGAAACATCGTGCACCACTTGCCGCAGCGTCGCGGGTCAATGTACACCTGCGAGGTGATGAAGTAGACGACGCAGAAACCGACGACCACCACGAGATCCTTCCAGATTGCGATGACGGCCACGGCCGCCGGCAGGAGCATGTCGGTGACGTGCGTCCCCTCGTGTGCCAGCAGCACGACTGAGCAGAGGACCAGGAGCTTGTCCGCCAAGGGATCGAGGAACCGCCCGACCGCAGACTCCTGGTCCAGCCGGCGGGCGAGGTAGCCGTCGAGCGCGTCGCTGGCGGCCATCAGGGCGAAGACCACAATGGCCGCCTGACGCGCATACTCGCCCCATGCCGGGTCCTGCAAGTGCAACAACGCCACCACAAACGGGCCGATCAACAGAATCCGCGTGATGGTGATCCGATTGGGCCAGGAGATCTTGTACATGGTTCAGCTATCTGTCATCAGCTATCAGCTATCCGTTCTTAGCCGTCAGCAGTTGGCTCGCTTGAGTTCGCGCAGTTGGGCCCCAATCTCAGACGCCTTGTATGCTTCGTCCAGGGGGAAGCAGCCGCTGATCAAGCCCTTTCGCGGCCCGGTGGTGCAGTCGCTGAAGGTCCGGCAGATGCGTTTGGAATCGAGCTGACCGCGCTGGAGGGAATCGATCGGCATCTGGGGATAGCTCAGCACCATTCGCCCGATGCCTACAAGGTCCACCCATCCGGCTCGCACGACGGCCTGGGCGACCCGCGGCAGGAACTCCTGCAGGTAGCTGTAGCCCGTGCCGACCATGACCATTTGCGGGAAGTGTTCCTTCAGTTGGCGAACCACGTCGATCTGCCGGGCCACGCCGACCAGCGGGTCCTCCGGGGGCTGGTAACCGTCCGAAGGCGGGTAGTACGCTGGCCTTTGAATGTGCGGGTTGTAGTAGGGGCTGCCGCAACTCAGGTTAACCAAGGCCACGCCGAGCGAGGCGAGCATCTCCAGGAACCGGATCGGCTCATCGAGGTCGAAGGCGACCGGGTTGTCGAGGTCGGTGCCGAACCCGTACTTGTAAGGCAACAGGTGCTCAAACCGCGCGGGCATGCCCGCCCCCTTCTTGCGACCGACTCTCGTGGTGGGATCGTCCTCAAACGGCACGAAATCAAACGCGCTGAGCCGAACCCCGATGTGCAGGCCCGGCATGGTATCCCGCACCCGCCCGATGAGCTCGCGAATGAATCGCGTGCGATTCTCGAACCGCCCACCGAACGGCCCGGGCCGCGTGAACCCACTGAGCAGCTCGTGCCCGAGGTAGCCGTGGCAACACTTCAGATCGACGAACGCAAACCCCGCCCCCGCCGCCAGCCGCGATGCCTCGACGTAATCGTCCATGAGCTTGAGTAGGTCGTCGTCGCTGAGCACGACGCGGTCGTCGTCGGGGTCGATGCCGAACCTGGCGTCGAGGATGGGATGGTGATAGGCGATGTGGGGTTCGCCTCGGGCGTTGTCGTTGGGCTTGCAGAACCGGCCCGAATGGGTCAACTGCAGGCCGATGAGCAGGTCATCCGTGCTGCCGGTCGCTTCCTGGTGAGCCCTGACGAGCAGCTCGCGCAGCGCGGCGATGTCGCCCTGAGTCTCGGGTTTGAGGCAGAGCTGATTCGGATTGGCCCGCCCGTCGTGCCGGACCGCCACCGCCTCACCGCCCCAGATCAGCTTGGCCCCGCTGAGCCCGAACCGCTCCCACCGCCGGCGTGTCCAGTCGGACGGTCGGCCGTCCGGGGTCCCGTCCCAACCCTCCATCGGATGGATGCACCAACGGTTGCCGACCCGCTGGCCGAAGACCTCGATCGGCTCAGCCAGTGGCGAGCCCTGGGCCGCGGTCAGAATCGTTTCATCACAGGGGATCGACCACCCCAGTTCAGACCACCGGGCCTTGAGTGCATCGGCCGTTTCGTACTGCGTGACCTTGGGGTAGACCGTCAGTTCCGGCATTAGCTTTCCCTGGAAGAAGAAGGGGTCTGATTCCTTTTCTCTTGTTCGACCCGTGCGTCGGGCGCATCGCGAAGGTCGCCCCAGCCGGGCGGCACGTACAGAATCGCCCGGGCCCCGGTGCACCGCAGGACGATTGCTGCTCCCGGCGGTTTCTCGCCCGAGGGCATCCAACGGACCACCTGCCCGGGAGTAATAATAGCCGAACGCTCGTCGATACGCGCCACCGCCGACCGCGACTTGAAGTCCACCTTCTCGATCGTGCCGATGGGCCTGAACTCCAGCCGCTTCGGCAGGCAGCGCTCGGCGATCTCCCACCGGGTCACCCGAACGCCGTCGGCGACAAGTGGCCGAATGTGTGCACCGGCATAATCGACCTTGACTGTCCTGACCGTCAGCTCGGCCACCGGGCGCGATGAGGAAGCATCTACTGGATCCGGGCGGCGCACCACGAGTTTCTCGCCCACCTGAACACCATCGCTCTCACCGGCGGCCAGCAAGCAGTAGTTCCCTTCGACGCGAAAAATGGCTGCCGAGAGGGGCCCGGGCCCTCGCCACGTCGCCGACCGCGGCAGTAACACGTCTCCCACCAAGGCAAACTCGGGACTGACGCAGTGGGTCAATATCGCGTAACT
>CAZOIA010000082.1:6014-12784 GCA_964579675.1 uncultured Planctomycetales bacterium
CACCCAAAAAATTTTTCGGCGGGGCGGGGGGGGGGGGGGGGGGGCCCCCCCCCCGGGCCCGCACCATGGCCACGTCGCCGACCTCGGGCGTCTCCGGACTGGCGGCCTGGATCACGCGGGCGTCACTCAGTGGGTCAGATACGGCGACAACCGAGGCGACCCCGACGTACTTACCCCTGCGGTACAAGTCCACAAGTCGGCCATCTTCGAGTCCGTCCGCAGCCGTTCCGACGATGGTGACGATCGACCCCTCGTCGCCCGGCTCGACTTTCAGCACACTGCTGTTCAACCGGGCCTGCCGATGGGCGGCGGGTGCCGGCCAGAGTTCGGCCGAGTCGCCCGGCTCAGGCAGCGCGTTGCCCACCAGCGGCCGCAGCGTGGCGAGTGCTGCATTGCCTTGAAGGATCTCCACGCCTCCACGCGCGATGGGGATGCCGCTGCGGCGCACGAGGATCTGGTCTCCCTGCCTGAGACCCGCCTGTCGGGCGATGCTGATCCAGGCGGTGCGCCGCCCGGGCGGTACGCGCAGTAGTCGGCCGCGAACCGTAACCCCGGGACCGAGTTGATCGCGAAGCTCCGATAGCGCCGCTTCGCGCAGCACCGCCGCCGGCTGCCCTGCGGTGATCCGGCCGCCCGAGTCGTCAAGTCGGCCCACGGACTGCGTGGGCGTGACGAAGTAAATGGTTCCCGTCCCCGCGATGCTGGCATCGTCGAACACCCAGAACTTGTCGTCGAGAGCGACCCCGGCATCCCTGCCGGCCGCCAGGGCGACAATGGCCTGGTCCGCGGCGCGCTCGAGCACCGTCGTGGCCAGCACCGGGGGCAGAGCCGGACCACGCGCGGCCTGCGCGTTGCCCCCGATGGTTGCCAGGGCAATCAGCACGGTGGTGATAAGCGAGCGTGGCACGAGGAAGTCACTCCTGCCGACAGCGCTTGCGAGACTTTCGCCGAGATGACCTCCGGCAGCAACTGGTGCATGCAGCGGTGGCGATGCGGGCACTCGGCGAGACGTTTCAGGTAACAGGGCGAGCACGGCAAGTCGAGCCGGGCGATCGCCTCCGCCCGGCGGTAAGGCCCCGTGCGCTGGGGGCTGGTCGGCCCGTAGATCGCGACCATCGGCCTGCCCAGCGCGGTCGCCAGGTGCATGGGGCCGGAGTCGTGCATTACTGCAAACGTCGCGCCGGCCACCAGGGCGATCACCTCCGCGAGCGTGGTCTTGCCGGTGAGGTTGACGATCCGCCCGCCGGCCGAGGCGGCCACCTGCCGGGCGACCTCGGCTTCCTGGCTCGTGCCGATGAGCACGATCGGCAAGCCGTGCTCCAGTTGGGCCTGCCGGGCTACTGCCGCAAAGTGGTCCGCCGGCCAGCGTTTGGTCTCCCACCGCGTACCCGGGGCAATCAGCAGATAAGGCCGGCCCGGGGCGATCCCCTCACGGGCCAACATCTGCTCGACGACCGCCCGGGCCGACGCCCGCACCGGGAGATCGAACGTGATCGGTACGTCTGCGAAACCCAGGGGCCGGGCGAACAGATAGTTGCGATCGACGGCGTGCATCTCACGGTCGGGTATCACCACGCGATGCGTGTAGAAGATCCATGCAAGCTCCCGGGCCGAGGCAAAACCAACCCGCACCGGCGCCCCGCTCGCCAGCGAGAAGAACCCGCTGCGGAATAACCCCTGCAGGTCAAGCACCAGGTCGAATTGCCTGGCCCGCAGAGCGTGGACAAACTCCAGAAAAGCGGCGGTAACAGGGAGGCTGCGCCCAATCTGCCCGTAACGCTTGCGATCGAACGGGATCAGATCGTCCAGGGCGGGATGCCCTTCCAGCAAGCCGGCACAACTCGTCGAGACGAGCCAACTGATCTTCGCGGTGGGGAATTCCCGGCGCAGCCCGCTCAGCACCGGCAGGGCATGGATCACGTCGCCGAACGAACTCGGCTTGATGATCAGAATCCGCTGGAAATCGCGCCGGCTCAAATCCCGCAATGTGAAGCTCTCCCAGAGTCGGTCAGTGCCCGGTAGGCGGCACCGTTGCCCCGGTTGCGATTTACCCGGGCCGCGGACGGCCCGGCTCGCCATTCACCCGGGCCGGGGACGGCCCGGCTCGCCACTTACCCGGGCCGGGGACGGCCCGGCTCGCTGCTCGGGAACTCTAACAGAACCGAAGGACCCGGTGTCGTCGCAAGGTCGCGGGAGACAAAGCCTGCGGCTCTTCGAGGGCTTTCGTCAGAATTCCCTACTCCTGCACGAATGCCACCTTTATGGCACCGCTTCGCCCCCGGTTGACCAGGGTCGCGATGGCCTGGCGATAGTGCTCGATCCGGAAGCGGTGCGTCAACAGTCCGCTGAGATCGAGCTTGCCCTGCTGGATCAACTCGAAGACCACCTCGTACGTGTGCATCGATCGCCCGTTATACTGCTCGATTGCCCGGCCGTTGGCACCTATCAGGTTGAGTTCGTCCAACCACAAGGGGGCGGTATCCACCAGCGCTATTTGAGACGTCCCCACCTCGGCCACCGTCCCCCCGCTGCGAGCGTACTTCATCGCATCGGTCAGGCTCTGCCCGCTGCCCACGCAGTCGTATACGAAATCGAACCCGCCGATGAGCGCCTGATGCCCGAACATGGAGGGTAAGACGGTTCCGCCGATTCGCTCAGCCACCCGGTTGTAACGACGGGACTGCGAATCGCCTTGCTGGACGCGGATGATCTCATCGGCCCCGAACCGCCGCATCATCTCCGCCTGCCGATCGTAGCGGGCGACGGCCGCCAGGTGGCATCCGCCCCCCAGGGCCCTGATCGAGGCCGCCACCCCCATGCCCACCAGCCCCGAGCCGAGGATGAGGACCTCCGCGCCGTCCTCCGGTGTACGCCTCAGGACCGCGTGGAGCGCGCCGGCGATGGGGTCGGTCAACACCGCGTGCTCATCGTCGATCCCTTCCGGAACGCGATAGAGCTGCGACTCGTGGGCGACGAAGAACGGTGCCCAACTGCCCCCGGTGAACGAGTTCCACCCGATCATCGATCCGACCGGCAGGGGCCCGGCGCGAAACCGGCTGCACAGGGTGAAGCGCCCCGCCGCACACTGCGGGCAGACCGGCTCGATGCCTCGGGGCACACAGGACAGCGCCGATTCGACGACCACCCGATCCCCCCGGTGCCAGTCGGTGACCTCCGGCCCGACCTCATCGACCAGGGCAACGTTCTCGTGCCCCAGCACCGCCGGGAAGCTCGAGAACACCTGGAGAACCGACGCCGGGTGATGCCGCTGCATGATGGCCGCCAGATCCGTGCCGCAGATCCCGCCGAGCACGGGCCGGAGCCTTACCCACCGTGGCGAGGGCAGCGCGGGAACGGGCACCTGCGCCAGCCGGAGCCCGGACAGCCGGGACCAGAAAGCCCCCGGCGTCACCCAGCCCGCCGCCTTGCACAGCGCCCATCGCACGGGATGAATGTCGTAGACCAGGGCAGTCATCTTGGCTGAGGAATGTGTTGCCTGCACGGCGGGATCATATCCGCCGCCGCCTTGTGCTGCCAAGGTCAGGCCGGATAGCTGATTGCCGGCAGGGGCGGTTTCTCTCGGGTTCGGGCGGCTGCGCGGGCGGCTTGTCGCGCCGCCCCCGGGCAACTATGATCCCAACTGCCGCCACGGACAGGTTCCGGAGGACTCAACCATGCCGCCTATTCCCATGGATGCTGAGGCCGTGTTGGACCGTTATTTCCTCGAGATGCGGAGTAAGGTACTCGACCTGGGCGCCGCCCTGGACCGCATCGAACGAGCCGACGGCGCTGAGCGCGTCAGGCAGGACGAGCGAATGAAGCAGCTCCAGGATGGGATCGGCATACTTGTCGATGGCGGGGGCGATCGTGCCACGCGCATCCACATGATTTTTGCCGATGAATACGAGCCGGATTGGCCGCGCCCCCCGAAGGACCGGCAATAACAACTTGCACCCGAGGTAGACATCGTGCACTACATTGACCCTCACATCCACATGGTCTGCCGCACCACCGACGACTACCAGCGGATGGCATACATGGGCTGCGTCGCGGTGAGTGAACCGGCGTTCTGGGCCGGCTTCGATCGGGCTTGTGCGGCATCGTTCCATGACTACTTCCGGCAAATCACCGAGTTTGAGCCCAAGCGCGCCGCCCAATACGGGATCCAGCACTACTCGTGGCTGTGCATCAATGCGAAGGAGGCGGAGAACGTATCGTTGTCCCGCGAGGTGATCTCGATCATCCCCGAGTTCCTCGATCGCCCCAACGTGCTCGGGCTGGGGGAGGTGGGCCTGAACAAGAACACCCGTAACGAGGCGATCGTCCTGGGTGAGCACCTGGCGCTGGCGGCCCGAACGAACGAGGTGGTCCTCGTTCATACGCCCCACCTTCGCGACAAGTACAAGGGCACCCGCATGATCATCGACATGATCGCCGATGAGCCGGCAATCACCCCCGAGCGGGTCATCATCGATCATACCGAGGAGCACACGGTGGGCTTGGCCCTGGACGCCGGTCACTGGGCGGGGCTCACGCTTTATCCGATCACCAAATGCACGCCCGCCCGCGCCGCTGATATTATCGAGCGATTCGGCACGGACCGCATCTGGGTCAACTCCGCCGCCGACTGGGGGCCGTCAACTCCGGACGTGGTACCGGCCTTCATCCAGGAGATGAGACTCCGCGGGCACCCTGAGCAGCTTATCCGCAAGGTCGTCTACGAGAATCCCATCGCATTCTTCAGCCAATGCAGCCGGTGGCGGTTCACGCCGCCGGACGCGGCCACGACGGCAGCGAAGCCGTAAGGCGGACCGCCTTTTCATGGTCCGCAATCAAAGGCGGCCTTTATGGAAAAACATGCTCGCAAAGGGCGCTCATATCTGGCCGAAAGGTTCTAACGAGCCGCGACCGCAAGCGAGCGGTTGACGGACAGGCTCAGGAGGATTAACGACATGAAACTGTACTTCTGCGGGAAATGTCCGCTCAGATCCTATTCAGAGCGCAAGCCCAACTCGATCATTGCCAGAATCTGGCGATGGCACACCAAATGGTGCCCGGGCTGGAAGGCTTATCAGAGGGCACTCGTCGAGAAGCAGGATTCACCGGAACCCTCACCGCGAGACGAATGAGAACCCTGGAACCGAATCCGCGATCGAGAGCCGAGGACGGAACCGTCGGCTGGTCAGAGTGACGGCGTTCTCGGCATGCTCGATCATAACGAAGTCTCCTGCCAAGCCGCAAGCGGCTCACTTTACATCGCGAGTGCCGCCATATACAGTGCCCGCCTGCCAGAAGGAGGACCAGGATTATGAGAACCCCTGCCCGGGGCAACCTGCGTGACTTCGTGCACCGGGTTGTCAGCGAAACGCCGATCCTCGACATCCATACGCATATCTATGCTCCGCGCTTCGGCGGGCTGCTCCTGTACGGCATCGACGAGCTGTTGACCTACCACTATCTGGTGGCCGAGGTGTTCCGGGTCGCCCCGATTCCCTATGATCAATTCTGGCGGATGACCAAACGACAGCAGGCTGACCACGTCTTCAGGCACCTGTTCGTTGAACGCTCGCCGGTTTCCGAGGCGTGTTGCGGCGTACTGACCGTGTTGCACGCGATGGGACTGGACGTCGGCGAGCGGGACCTGTCAAAAGCCCGAGCGTACTGTTCATCCATGCCGGTCGAAGCGTATGTGGACAAGGTGTTCGAGCTGGCGAACGTCAGAAGCGTGATCATGACCAACGACCCGTTCGACGATGCGGAGCGGGCGGTATGGGAGGCGGGAAAGGAGACGGACGCTCGGTTCCAGCCGGCCCTCAGGATCGACCCGCTGCTCAACGACTGGCAAGGCAGCGCAGCCCGGCTCAGGGAATGGGGCTACGAGACCCGCGGCGACCTCGGGCCGTCGGACGTGGAGGCTGTGAAGAGGTTTCTGCTGGATTGGATTGAACGGATTGAGCCGCGGTATATGGCCGTCTCGCTTCCGTCGACGTTCGCGTTTCCCGAGGACAGCCCGCGCAGCCGCCTGATCGAGCGGTGCATCCTGCCCGCGGCCCGGCAGGCCGGCATCCCGTTTGCGACGATGATCGGGGTCCGCCGGCAATTGAATCGCGGGCTGAGACTGGCGGGGGACGGCGTCGGCAGGGCCGATGTCGGTGTCCTGACGCGATTGTGCACCCGGTTTCCGGACAACCGCTTCTTGGTGACCATGCTGTCGCGGGAGAACCAGCACGAGCTTTGTGTCGCTGCCCGCAAACATCCCAACCTTCTGGTCTTCGGCTGCTGGTGGTTCGTGAACAACCCGAGCATCGTCGAGGAGATGACCCGCGAGCGATTTGAGCTGTTAGGGCTGTCGTTCGTCCCGCAGCATTCGGACGCCCGGGTGCTGGACCAGATCATTTACAAGTGGTCGCACTCCCGCCGGATCATCGCCGACGTGCTGGCCGACAAGTACGCCGACCTGGCGCAAGCGGGCTGGACGCCAAGCGAGGATGAGATCCGCCGGGACGTTGGCGACCTGTTCGGGAACGTGTTTGAACGGTTCTGCACCGGGGCAAACCCGAAGCGAGAAGTGAGAAGCGAGAAGTGAGAAGCGAGAAGTGAGAAGTTGGAAGCGAGAAGAGATGTTTAGCCGCGACCCGAAGGGGAGCGCTGAGATTGCAGGGGAGAGGTCGCGAGTCAGAGTGACGTTTAGCCGCGACCCGAAGGGGAGCGCTGGGATTGCAGGGGAGAGGTCGCGAGTCAGAGTGACGTTTAGCCGCGACCCGAAGGGG
>CAZOIA010000082.1:12884-23402 GCA_964579675.1 uncultured Planctomycetales bacterium
AGCGCGCTGACTCCAGGTCTGACTTCCACCCGTGGGTCCAACGCGCACACGACAGCCAAGGCTGTTTGGTGAGGTGGGTGGTGTCTGAGGATTCAAGTATTTCAACCGGCCGGCATGAGATTCGCATCGAGGGTGATCAACAGGGATTCGAGGTCTCCTTGTCGGCGCGGGCGCTGGCGGACGGTCTGGACGTCGTAACGATGACGCTGACCGCGAGCGAACCGGCTCCGCCGCCGGCGCTGACCGTCGTCTGGACGCATCCCATCATCGACGTTCACGCGAGGTGGTACCCAGCCGGGCGATCCAACCGGGCGCTTTATCCGGAATGGACCTCCGGGTTCACCGCCCAGATGACCCGCGAGTCGCCCGTCGTGTGTTTCTACAGCCTTCGCGGCAACAACCGCCTGACGTTCGCCTGCTCCGATGCGGTCAACCCGATCGGGATCGTTGGCGGGGTTTACGAGGAGACGGCTGAAGTCAAGTGCCGGGTCAACCTGTTCACCAAGCCGCACCCGGCGATCAAGCACTACGAGGTGAGCCTGCTGATCGACACCCGGGACGTGCCCTATTACCAGGCCCTGCGTCACGTCGGTGAGTGGTGGGAAACTCACGCCGGGTACAGACCTCTTGAGGTGCCCGAGTCGGCCCGGGTGCCGCTGTATTCCACCTGGTACAGCTTCCACCAGTCGCTGGTCGTGGATGAGGTCGTCGAGCAGTGCCGGCTGGCCCGGGAGCTGGGCTGCGAGGCAGTGATCGTGGACGACGGCTGGCAAACCACGAACAGCGGGCGTGGCTACGCCTATACCGGCGACTGGGAGCCTGTACGCATCGCCGACATGCGCGAATTCGTCAAGCAGGTGCACGCTCTCGGGATGAAGTTCCTGCTGTGGTACGCGCTGCCGTTTGCCGGCAAGCACAGCCGGGCGATCAAGCGATTCGAGGGCAAGACGCTGAGGTACATCGACGGGGTTGGCGCGGCGGTGTTGGATCCACGGTATTCCGAGGTGCGCGAGTACCTGGTCAACGTGTTCGAGACCGCGATGCGGGACTGGGACGTGGACGGGTTCAAACTGGACTTCGTGGACTGGCTCGACCCCGGCAAGGCGCCGCCAGCCCGGGAAGGCATGGATTATGCTTTGATCACCGAAGCGGCGGACCGACTGCTGACCGACATCGCCGGGCACCTGCGGCGGATCAAACCTGAGGTGATGATCGAGTTTCGCCAGCCCTACATCGGTCCGGCGATGCGCCGGTACGCCAGCATGTTCCGGGCTATCGACTGCCCGAACGACTCCTGGAGCAATCGCATCGGCACGCTGGACCTGAGGCTGACCTGCGGCCGCACCGCCGTTCATTCCGACATGTTCATGTGGCACATGGATGATCCGGTGGAAAGTGCCGCCCTTCAGTTGCTGAACGTCCTGTTTGCGGTGCCCCAGGTATCGGTGCTGATTGACAAGCTCCCGGCGGACCACCGGGAGATGCTGCGGTTCTGGCTCGGTTTCTGGCGAGGGCACCGCGACGTGCTGCTCGACGGGCAATTAAGCCCTCTGCACCCGGAATCCCTGTATCCGGTGGTGACCGCCTCTACGCGGGCCACGCGGATCGTGGCGGTCTACCAGGAATCGATCGCCGATGCCGGTGTGGACGTACCGGCGAAGGTGCTGCTGGTCAACGCGACCCTCCGCGACAGAGTCGTTCTGGAACTGTCCGAGGACCTGGGCCAACGGCACGTAGAGGTCTTCGATTGCCGGGGCAGGAGGGTGCGAGAAGAAGACCAACCATTGCCGGTAGGCTTGCATCCGCTCCGCGTTCCGCCAGCGGGGCTGGTGCGGCTGACCATACGATGATCGGAGCCGGAAACCGGCGTCAGTCCATGGCCTTGAGGACCCTCTCGGCCGCCTCTTTTTGCGGCGGGCAGGCATCGCTGGCGCGAATGGCATTGCAGATCCGCTTGGCGGCGGACTTGTTCCCCTTCCTGCAAAGTGTTTCTGCCAGGCGCACCCGGGCCTTGTGGGCCCGTGCCCGGCACCGTGGGCAATCAGCCTTGGTGGCCTTGACGATAAGGGCGTCGCTGGACGCGTCGGCGAAGTTCGACAGTGCTTCGACTGCCACGATGCGGACCTGGCGGTCCTCGTCTTCCGCGGCTGATTTCAGCGCGGCCAGTGCTGTCACCCCTTTCCGCCTGCCCAACGCATTGACCAGGCCGCTGCGGAAGCACGGACCGACCTCGTCGTCCAGAGCCTTTATGAGCGCCGTGGTCGCCTCATCCGACGTGTTGCGGTCCAGGGCGAACCGGGCCATCTCGCGCAGGTCGAGGTCGCCAAGAATCTTGGCCAGGGCCGGCACCTCCTTCGCACCCGCGACGTAACTGAGTAGCCGGATGATCTTGTTGCGGGTCCGGGACGAGTGGATCAGCTTGCGCGGTTTGTCCTTGCCCTTGTCGTCTTTCTCGGGCTTGGTCATCGCGTTTAGGTCCGCTGCCAGCTCGGCTGCGACCTTGGCGCGTTTCGGTCCGTTATCGGGAGCGCTGGCACGCGTGGCGATTGCCTCCAGGGACTTGTAAGCCTTGTACGCGACGCCCTGGTCGTTGTCGCCGAGTTCTGTCGCCAGTTCCTTGATCGATGCCACCATGTCCATGTCTATGTTCCTTTGCTATCGTTGTAAAGCGCTAGTTCCTGTCCTCACGATCCGGCAGATGCTGCATTTCCGCCCGGCGGTCAGATGTGCCAGGGGGCCCGCATGGGCTTGCTGAGCATTTGGCTGGCGACCTCGTCGCCGATGAACTGCTCCGTCTCCGGGTCCCACTTGAGCGGCCGCCCGAGCCGCATCGAGATGTTGCCGAGGTGACAGATCGAGACCGAGCGGTGGCCGATCTCCACGTCACAGATGCATCTCTTGCGGGTCTCGATGCAATCGAGCCAGTTCTTATGGTGATTGTCGCTCTTGTAAAGCCGAACGTCGTCGGGACCAGGTTTGACGTTCTTGACGTCCGGAATCGAAGATTCAAGCCGGCCGCCGCGGCACACGAAGATCCAGCCGTCCTGGCCGGTGAACTTGATGCCGTTGCCGAACTCCGTGCCGTCGTCGTATTTCTGCTGGTCGGTGTGGCAGACCAGCTCGACGCCGTCGGCATACTTGTAGTGCACGTCGAAGTTGCCGGCGACACTGTACGGGCCATTCTCGTGGAACGTGGCCTTGCGGCCATCGACCTGAACCGGGCCGGTGTGATCGGTGCCCAGGCCCCACTGGGCGATATCGTTGTGATGGGCGCCCCAGTCGGTCATCACGCCGCCCGAGAATTCGTAGAACCAGCGGAACTGGTAGTGAACATGGCTGGGGATGTAGTCCCTATAGGGTGCCGGCCCGAGCCAGAAGTCCCAGTCCAGATGGGCAGGCGGGGTCTGTGCGGGCTTCCACTGACCTGCACCGACGGTGTGAAGAACCGTGTCAATCCTCTTGATCTTGCCGATCTTGCCGTTGCGGACGAGTTCGCAGGCTTTGCGGAAGGTGCCGTCGGACCGCTGCTGGCTCCCGGTCTGGAAGACGGTCCCGTAGCGCCGGGCGGCCGCCACCATGGCCCGGCCTTCCTCGATGGTGAGCGTCAGGGGCTTTTCGCAGTAGACGTCCTTGCCCGCCTCCATGGCGGCGATGCCGATCAAGGCATGCCAGTGATCCGGGGTGACAACGAAGACCGCGTCGATGTCTTTGCGGTCGATCAGTTTGCGGAAGTCCTTGTAGACGGCGACTCGTCGTCCGGTCCGGGTCATGCAGTCGCGGGCGGCCTCGCTGGCCCGGTTGCGATCGACGTCGCAGACCGCGGCAATGTCCACCCGCTCCTTGATGCCGTCGTGGCCGAGGAGGATGCCCATGTGGTGCCGCCGGCCGAGGTTCCCGGTCCCGATCACACCGATCACGACACGTTCACTGGGTGGTCGGCGACCGCCGGCCTCTGGCGCGCCGGCCGCCTTCGCGCTCCGGGGCGAGCCGCCGGTTATGGCACCCGTCAGTGCCGACGCCGCCGCCAGCCCGCTGGCAGAGCATTTCAGGAAACTCCGTCTTCCGATACGTTCCTGTTTCTTCACGTAAAGACCTCCTTCGGTAGCTTGGCAGATGCAGTCCACTGTACATCGGGGCACTCGCAGGCCCACCGGGCTTGTCGGTGCCACACGCTTGCGGGGCATTTTACCGGATTCGGTGCGCTTGTCTAATCCCAGGCTTCCAGCCCCTGCGAAGAAGACTTGTCACCACCGGCGCGCAGCGAGACAGAGGAATGGGCAATACCTGCCTTCTTATCTGCGGTCTCTGCGCCTCTTGGCAGCTCAGACTGACCGATTCCAGCGTAAGGAGCCGCAGGCTTCAGCCTGCGCGGCCTTGCGAACGGACACGAAGCTCTGAACTCATTGGAAGAGCCGCGCGGGCTAAAGCCCGCGGCTCTTTGATGTTACGGACGACGGGAGCAGTCACGGCAAAAGGACCTATTGTCGGTGATAAATCACCGAGCCCGCTTTGCGAAACTCGCGGCTCTTTTTCTGCATACCCTTTTCGCGGGCTTGGGCTTCGGAGAGGGCCTGGCGGGCGGCGTAGTCGCGGAGCTGCTGGGTGATCTCCATGCTGCAGAAACGGGGGCCGCACATGCTGCAGAAGTGAGCGGTCTTGGCCCCTTCCTGCGGTAACGTCGCGTCGTGGAAAGCGAGCGCCTGCTCGGGATCGAGCGACAAGTTGAACTGGTCGGCCCACCGGAACTCGAAGCGGGCCTTGCTCAGCACGTTGTCGCGGTGCCAGGCCCCGGGATGCCCCTTGGCCAGGTCGGCGGCGTGAGCGGCGATCTTGTAGGCGATAACGCCCTGGCGGACGTCGTTCTTGTCCGGCAGACCCAGGTGCTCCTTGGGCGTGACGTAGCACAGCAGGGCGGTTCCGTACCACCCGATCATGGCCGCCCCTATTGCGCTGGCGATGTGATCGTAACCTGGCGCAATGTCCGTAATGAGCGGGCCCAGCGTGTAGAACGGCGCCTCGCGGCACCATTCGAGCTGCTTGCTCATGTTCTCGTGGATCATGTGCATGGGGATGTGCCCGGGCCCCTCATTCATCACCTGCACGTTGTGCTGCCAGGCGCGTTCAGTGAGTTCGCCTTGCGTTCTCAGCTCCGCGAACTGGGCCTCGTCATTCGCATCGGCCAGGCACCCGGGGCGAAGCCCGTCGCCGATCGAGAACGCGACGTCATAAGCGGCCATGATCTCGCAGATTTCGTCCCAGTGCTTGTAGGCAAAGTTCTCCTCATGGTGAGCCAGGCACCACCTGGCGTGGACGGAGCCGCCGCGAGACACGATGCCGGTCAAGCGTCGCGCGGTCAGCGGGATATATCGCAGCAGCACGCCGGCGTGGATAGTGAAGTAGTCGGCGCCTTGCTCGGCCTGTTCGATCAGGGTGTCGCGGAATAGCTCCCAGGTCAGCTCCTCCGCCTTGCCGTCCACCTTCTCGAGGGCCTGGTAGATGGGCACGGTCCCGACCGGCACGGGCGAATTGCGGATGATCCACTCGCGGGTCTCGTGGATGTTCGGGCCCGTGGAGAGGTCCATGACGGTGTCGGCACCCCAGCGGGTCGCCCAGACCATCTTCTCGATCTCCTCCTGGATCGACGAGGTAAGCGGGGAGTTGCCGATGTTGGCGTTGATCTTCACGAGGAAGTTTCGCCCGATGATCATGGGCTCGGATTCGGGGTGGTTGATGTTGCAAGGGATGATGGCCCGGCCGCGGGCGACTTCATCGCGGACGAACTCGGGGGTGATGACCCTGGGAATGTTTGCCCCCCAAGATTGGCCCGGCGGCGGCCGGCTTGCCGCTTCATCCATCAGTTCTGCTCGTTGGTTCTCGCGGATGGCGATGAACTCCATCTCCGGCGTGATGACCCCGTTGCGGGCGTAGTACATCTGGGTCACGCACTTGCCCGGCCGGGCGCGGAGCGGCTTGGGAAGGTGCCCGAAGCGGAGGTGGTCCAGGTCCTTGTCAGCAAGGCGCTGCTGGCCGAATTCCGAGTTGGGCCCGGGTAATTGCTCCACGTCGCCGCGTTCGGTGATCCAGTTCAGGCGTAAGGGTTTGAGGCCGCGACGAACGTCGATCTTCACGTCCGGGTCGGTGTAAGGGCCTGACGTGTCATAAAGCGTGACGGGGGGATTGATTTCGTCTTTTCCGCTAGGTCGCTCCGATTTCGTTGGGGCCAAGTTGATCTCGCGCATGGGCACGCGTAGGTCCTTGCAGCGTTGGCCGGAGACGTAGACCCTGCGGGACCCCGGTATCGGTCCGCGCGTGATCACCTCGTCGCGAACGACCGGTTCCGATGCGTCGTTCTGTATGTCTCGGATCATTTCATTCAACCCCAGCGATCAGGACAAGTGTAGATCGGGGGCACGGGAATGGCAAGCCGTCGAGCGCATCGGTGATTCTGGTTGCGGCGGCGGATCGAAGCGATGCGGACCGAACTGGGCCGCGAGCGTCCGTGCGATCGAAAGATCCCTTGCACCAGGCCAGCGGCTCGGTCTCCCGGCTCAGGATGACATTGGGTGTTGCCGACGCGGCCGGTGATACTCCATGGCAGACGCCCAATGTATATGAAGAGGCTCGTAGAAATCTGCGAAGAGCTGCACAAGTGTTTGGCGGCTGCGAGCCGGGCCGTCCCATCATTGGTCATGTCCCGGGCGAACGGTCCCGGTCAGCGTTCGGCCAGGTTGCCACGCGAACGCCGGGCGGACCCCAGTCTGGAGGAATGGGTTCGATGTCGAGCGCGTCGGCGGCGGGTGGTGATTCGCTTGCGAGGAGGCTCCGGAGCGGTGATCTCCGACGTGGTGACGATCCGGATGTGCTTAGCCGCTAACTGACGGGCCGCCAGCTCCGCGTCGGCGGCACTCCAGTAGCCGCAGGCATCGGAGATCACGGCGACGGTCTTGTGACGGGCCAGCAGCCCGAGGGCCAGTGCCTTGACCGCCCGCTCGAGCCCGACGCCGAAGACGATGAACTCGTCGGCTTTGAGCTGGGTCAGGAAATGGTCCGCTTTGGGATTGCTGAGCACATCTCGCGTCCGCTTGCGGAAAATGAGCTGGCGGTAGTTCCTGCGCAGATCGGGGGGCAACGACAAGTAATTGTCGGTCTCGACCAGCACCCACGGTGAAAGGAGCGTGAAGCCGACTTTCTCCTGCCCCGCCGTCCCGTCGATGCACTGCATCGGGAAGCCGTTGGACGGCTCACTGGGGCGATGCGACTCCACCGACGAAACTATGGGCAAGCGTGCGGACCGGGCCCAACCGAGAACCTTCCGGAGGTTGGGGATCAGCTCATCGAGATTGGCCACTTGGAGGATCGCCCCCGGGGTCAGGAAATCGCGCTGGGTGCACACGTCGATGAGCACCCGGTTCCATTTGACGGAGTTGAAATAAACGGCCACCAACCACCCTCCGGATCGCGCATCGGACGCTTGTGATTACCAGGTTGTGAGAGGGGATCGAACGTCAGCGGATTCGCCGAAGAGAAGCTCCTCTGAATCGACCCCCCCGGTCCCTCTGGACCACATGCTCGTTGTGAGAAGCCTTACATTGCAATCATAGGCCAGTCGATTCATGTTCTCTGGATTGTCTCGTGGTTTTTTGCAGATAGGCGGTGACGGTGGGGATCTTCTGCCGCCGTGGTCGGCTATCGGACGTAAGGAAGGGCCGTCAGAATCGGTACAATCGGCCCCGGGGTGGCTGTGGCATCAAATCGGAGGGAAAAACAGGCCCCGGTAGGGGGAACCGGGGCCATTGGCGAGCCATCGCAAGTCCCAGCACTCTGCCCTGGCCGGGGTAAACCAGGACGGTAGGTAGGGGGTACTACTGGTCCCTGCGACTAGCCTTTTGCCGTTCCACCCAGAAGATGGAACGGCACCAAAGGGGGAAGCAACCGATGTATTGTATCTCGTCGGGGATGGATTGGAAGGACAAAACGGGGAAAAAATCGCGAAAACTCGCGAGGCCCGTCGGCGAGTGGCAGAAGCAACACTGCCAGCAATCAATTATTGCTGTCGGTATCGGCGCAAGAGGCGGATAAGCTCGGCCAGTTCCGGCGGCGGGGGAGCCTCCAGTTCCACTGCTGCTTCGGAGATGGGGTGGGTGAACCGGATGCGGTAGGCATGGAGGGCCTGTTGGGAGGTGATCGGTGCGTCGCTCCCCTGCCCGGTCAGGCTGAGCTGCGTCACCGGGTGCCCCCCGTAGTACGTGTCCCCCGCCATGGGATGGCCAATGTAGGACATGTGGACGCGGAGCTGGTGGGTTCGCCCGGTTCGGGGATGCAGGTGGACCAGAGCGTACCCGCGGAACCGCTCGGCGACCTCGTACTCGGTGACGGCCTGTTTGACGAGCTTGGCCCTGACCCGGGGGTGGGCCCCGGGGATGACGTAGCGATCCTTGATCGTGGGGTGAGCGGCGAGGGGGGCGTCGATCAGGTCCTGGTCAAGCTGGGGGTTGCCTTCGACGACTCCGAGGTAGGTTTTGCGAACGGTCCGGCGTTCGAACTGGAGGGCCAGCCGCCAGTGGGCTTCGTCAGTCTTGGCGACCAGCATGATGCCGGTCGTGTTCTTGTCCAGCCGATGCACGATCCCGGGGCGGAAGGGGTCCTCGCCGTGGCTGAGCTGGTTGGCGTAGTGGGCAAGCCCGTTGGCGATAGTGCCGGTCTGAGTGGCGTGCGACGGATGGACGATGATGCCCTTGGCCTTGTTGATGGCCAGCAGGTGGTCGTCCTCGTAAACGATGTCGAGGAGGATGGGCTCGGGGATAAGGTCGTAAGGTTCGGGGGGCGGGATCGTCAGATCGATCCGGTCGCCGGCGTCGGGCTCATAGCTGGCTTTGGCGGGCCGGCGGTTGACCATGATGGCCCCCTGCCTGATGAGCCGCTGGATCGTCGTGCGTGACACGCGCGGGAACCGGGCGTGGAGGTACTTGTCGAGCCGGCGGCCGGGGAGACGTCGGCGAATGTGGATGGTGGCTTGCCGGGCCTCGCCGTGGTCCAGGTCGAACGGCCGGTCAGCCAGAGCTTCATTGGGCAGGAGGTCATCGTCATCGGGCGTGGGGGACATCGGGGCCTCATTCATCATCGGTCAACCGGATCCGCGGCCGTTCTACCGTGCAGGTGGCCACAATCGCCTCTGAAACACCGCGTGGGCTTCAAGCCCGCGGCTCGTTGCTATCGAGATCGGTCAGTTTGAGTAAGCAAGACAAGCGCCCGTCATCCCCCTCACCCAGGGGGGACAGAAGGAGGTTACCAGGCCGGGAAGTCGATCACGGTCGGCTGTCAGGTGGCTTACGATGCGCCCAGCCGCTGGGCGAGTTCGACGGCGGAAGCGGCGTCGGGGGCGTAGCCGTCGGCCCCGATCTCGTCGGCAAACTGGGCGGTGACCGGGGCGCCGCCGACCATCGCCCGCACGTGGTCGAGCCCCGCCTGCTTGACCATTTCGACCACCTTGGCCATGTAAGGCATGGTCGTGGTCAGCAGGGCACTCATGCCGATCATGTTGGCGTGGCTATCTCTGGCGGCGTCGGCGAATTGCTCGGCAGACACGTCGGTACCCAGGTCAACAACTTCGTATCCACCACCCCGGAGCATCATGCCGACCAAGTTCTTGCCGATGTCGTGCAAGTCGCCCTTGACCGTGCCGATAACGACCTTTCCGATTCGCTCCACGCCGGCGGCGGTGAGTAAAGGTTCGATCATCTCCATGCCGGCGTGCATGGCTCGGGCGCTGATGAGCACCTCGGGAACGTAGATCTCATTCGCCTTGAAGCGTTGCCCGACGACCGCCATGCCGGCGACCAGGCCGCCGTTGAGAATCGTCTCGGGCCCGGTGCCTTCGTCAATCGCCTGCTGTACCTTGGCCTTGATCTCATCGCGCTGGCCGGCGATGAGTGCGTCGGCTATGCCTTGCAAATCTGCCATGGGAGTAACATCTCCAAGGGGCCGGTCACGCTCCGGTCAGGCTGACTGATGCCTGCGTGCGACCACGCCCGACGTACGAGTCCAATAACCATGTGACCCTGATCGCTCGCCCTCCATGGCAGAGACTGACCGCGTCACCCTAACGGACCGGTCGAGCTGTGTCAATTCCGTTGAAACCGGCCTCCGTCTCAGGCGAGTCCCGCCTGCACCGGCGCCATCTTTGGGTTCCGACTCGCTGACTTGTCCCGCGCCGGTCCACACCACCGAGGCATGGCAAACGCTTTGAGATGGGTGATGCTGACGGCTCCGGTTCAATACGGGGCACTTGTCTGTCGTCCCGGCGCACGGTGCGGTGGGAGCACTGCCTCGCATCCGGTATCTGCGGCAATACCCTTCTCAGACTGACCGATTCCAACGTACAGAGCGGCAGGCTTGAAGCCTTGCGCGGCCTTGCGAACGGACACCAGGCTCTGAACTCATTGGAAGAGCCGCGCGGGCTAAGGCCCGCGGCTCTTTGATGTTACACACTACGGGCGCAGGGAAACCGGTCAGTTTAAG
>CAZOIA010000083.1:0-23295 GCA_964579675.1 uncultured Planctomycetales bacterium
GGCACCGGCAACCGAAAGGGCCGGAAAACAGATAGGCCGCTCCTACACCACCGCGCCAGGTCTCGACTCTACCCACAGAGCCCGGCTCCGAGCCCTTATCCCCGCCAAACACATGCAAAAACGGGGGGACGACCGGAGAGCGTTCCGCTGGAGTTCACTTCTCAGTTCTCCGCACCCGTCCCCCGCCGCTCACCCCAGCAGAGCGGGCTCATCATCAACCGGCTCATCAATGAGCTCTTGCGAATCACGGTCCAATTCTGGTTCGCTGGCGGCTTGCGACTGAGCAACGGCACTCAAGCTGCGAATCGGCCCCAGTATCATCACCGTCCCCTCGCCGGTAACCGCTTCCACCGCCTGACGAAACGCCGTGGTCGGGCTGACCCCGACTCGCCCGTTCGTGCGGATGGTCACCCTTAACTCGCTGGCCGTCCACAGTTCCAGGAATACCGGCCGGTCACCGGGAAATCGCCCCGTCACCTTGCGGACATCCTCGAGCACGGACGACGATGCCCCCACGCAGTTCACGCGGATCACCACCATCGTGCTCAACTGCTCATCCGCCCGGCCCAAGGGGACCACCTCTGCCACGCGGAGTGACGGGTCCTCTCGCTTTCGGTCCACCCGCCCCTTGAAGAATACCACCGCTTCCGGCGCCAACTCCGAATGCCAGCGCTCGAGGTCCTTGGGGAAGACGATCGCCTCGACCTGCCCCCGGAGATCCTCCAGCGTGACGATGCCCATTTTCGAACCGGCATTGCGGCCCGTTCTCGTCAGCACCGTGCGCATCTTACTGATCAGCCCGCCCAGAGTGACCTCCGCCCCGTCGTCATATCGCTTCAGGTCGGCCGTGGTCGCGGTCGCGTACTTGAGCAGCGTCTTCTCGTACGACGCCAACGGGTGCCGGGTCACGTAAAACCCCAGCGTTGCCTTCTCGTGGGCGAGCATTTCCGCTTCCGTCCATTCCCCAGACGGGATGTCCGGCTCGGTGGGGGCCATCTGCGAATCCCCGGCCCCGAACAGCGACATTTGCCCTGCCCGCCGGTCCGCCGACGCCGAGATCCCCATCGCAATGGCGTCATCCAGCACCGTCATCAGGGCCTTGCGCATCGCGCCCGTCGAATCGAACGCCCCGCATTTGATTAGCGCTTCCACCACCCCGCGGTTCACCGTTGCCATATCCACACGCTCGCAGAAATCGAAGATCGACCGGAACAGGCCCCCCTGCTCGCGGGCCGAGAGGATCGCGGACACCGCCTTGGCCCCGACGCCCTTGATCGCCGCTAGGCCGAACCGGATCACCTGTCCACCTCGATCGGTCTCAGCCACGGTGAAATCGCTCTGGGAAGTGTTGACCTCGGGCGGCAGGACCCTAATCCCGAGCCGCTTGCACTCCTCGATCTGCCCCGCCACTTTCTCCGTGAAGCTCATGTCGAACGTCAATCGGGCCGCCATGTACTCCACCGGGTAGTACACCTTGATGTAGGCCGTCTTGAACGCCAGCAGGGCGTAGCCGGTCGAGTGGGCCTTGTTGAACGCATAACCCCCGAACCGCAGGATGTCCTCGAAGACCCGCTCTGCCACTTCCCGCTTGACCCCGTTGGCGGCCGCGCCGGCCAGGAAAGGCTCACGCTCCGCCTCGATCATCGTCTTATTCTTCTTGCTGATCGCCTTGGCCAGACGAAACGCCCGTTTCAGCTCGATCCCTCCGAGACGGTTCACCAGCCGCGAAACCTGCTCCTGGTAAACCATGATGCCGTACGTTTCTTTAAGCACCTCGGTCATGATCGGGTGCGGCGTCGTCCATCGCTCCCCGTGCTTGCGGGCGATGTACGAATCGATGTTCACCATCGGGCCCGGGCGATACAGCGCGTTGGCGGCGATCAGGTCCTCGATGCGGTTCGGCTTCATCTTCATCAGCACGGCACGCATCCCGCCCGATTCAAACTGGAAGATGCCCTTCGTCTCCCCGCTCGCGAACAGGTCGTAGACCTTCTGATTGGCCAGATCCAGGTGGTCCAGATCGATCCGGACATCGTGGTTCCGTTCCGCCAGTTGCCGGGCCCGTTCGATCACGGTCAGCGTCCGAAGCCCCAGGAAGTCGATCTTCAGCAGACCGCACGCCTCCACGCAGGGACCATCAAACTGCGTGATCAACTGATCCGAATTCGGTGGCTGATAAAGCGGTACCAGCTCGTCCAGCGGCTTGTCGCTCACCACTACGCCCGCCGCGTGCACGCTGGCGTGCCTGGCCAGACCCTCCAGCCGCTTGCTGATGTCGATCACCCGCCGAATCTGCTCGTTCTCTTCGTACAGCCTGCTCAGCGCGGGCTCCCGGTCCAGCGCCTTGTCGATCGTCATCTTGAGTTCTTCGGGGATCAGCCTGGTGATCGCGTTCGCCTCCTCGAAGCCCAGCCCCAGAACCCGGGCCACGTCCTTGACCGCAGCTTTCGCTTTCAGCGTACCGAACGTGATGATCTGGGCGACGTGCCCGTACTTCTGGCGGACGTAGTCGATCACCTCCTCGCGGCCGTTCTGGCACATGTCGATGTCGATATCCGGCATCTCGTCGCGGTCGGGGTCCATGAACCGCTCGAAGTACAGTCCGTATCTCAGCGGGTCTGGAGCCGATAGACCGAGACAATAGCCCAGCACTGACGAGCACGCGCTGCCCCGCGCGGCGCAGGGAATCCCACGCGACCGCGCATAGTTCACGAAATCCCACACGATCAGGAAGTAGCTGCAGAAACCCTTTGACAGGATGACGCTCAATTCATAATCGATCCGCTCGCGAATCTCGTCCGTTATCTCGCCGTACCTCTCTGCCGCCCCCTGGTAGACGAGCTCGCGAAGGTACTCTTCGTCCGTTTTTTTCTCCGGCACGTGGTAGACCGGGGTGTGGACTTCCCCGAACTCCAGCTCCACGTCGCACTGTCGGGCCACCCGCTCCGTCGTCGCTATCGCCTCCGGATAATCCTTGAACAGCGCGTGCATCTCCTCCGGCGTCTTCAGGTAGAACTGATCGGAGGCAAACTTGAACCGATCCTCCTCCTCCAGTTTCTTGCCGGTACTGATGCAGCACAGGACATCGTGGGCCTCCACGTCGGCGTGCTCCAGGTAGTGCACGTCGTTCGTGACAATCGTGCCGACGCCCACCCGGCGGGCGACGTCCGCCAGGGCCGGGTTCGTCAGCCGCTGTTCCTCGAGCCCGTGGTCCTGCAGCTCGATGTAGAAGTTCTCCTCGCCGAAGATGTCCGCGTACAGCCTGGCGATCTCCTCCGCGGCCCGCTGATCATCCCGCATCAGGGCCTGCGGAATCTCCCCCCCCACGCACGCACTCGTGCAGATCAGTCCCTCCGAGTGCTCCCTCAGAGTCTCCTTGTCGATCCGCGGCCGGTAGTAGAACCCCTCGAGGTAGGCGATCGACGCCAGCTTCAGCAGGTTCCGGTAGCCCGTCCGGTTCTTCGCCAGCAGCAGCAGGTGATGGCTCGCCTCGCTTATTCCGTGGGCCTCTCTTTCCCGCCGGTCACCAGGAGCCATGTACGCTTCGTACCCGATGATCGGCTTGATCCCTACCTTCACCGCCGCCTGGTAGAACGGGACCACGCCAAACAGGTTCCCATGGTCTGTGATCGCTACCGCGTCCGAGCCTTGAGCCTTGGCCCGCTCAACCAGCGCCTTGATTCGCGTCGCACCGTCCAGAAGACTGAAATGGGTGTGAACGTGAAGATGGTTGAACTTCGCGGGTGATGACATCCCTGCCTGCGCTCCTTCTGGAATTCCTCCCGACCCCCCGGCTGCCTCACCACCCGTCGCAGACCTTCCCCCCCGCCTGAGGGGCAAGCGGCCCCGCGAGCCGGGCGACCCTCCGCCAGGTTCAACCTCGCGTTGCGCCCACGGGACAGCCCGATCATAAATAGCCACCAGCCCCGCGGGCAAGTCGCACCCGAGCCTCCCCATCGCCGCCCCTGTGAGTTCCCAATCCTCACCTCTCCCACGCCTGCTGCCGCACTCCCGCCCCGCAGGCTCCAGCCCCTGCACGCCGGCAGACAACCCGCACCCGCCCCGGGAACCCGAACGCCCGCCTCCACCCCACCCCTTGACGTGGACACCGGACAGCATGTATTTAACTGCATGGCCCGTAGCACTCCCGGAACCGCAGAACCGGCGCTCAAGGGTCGCCCACGGGCCCGAATCGTCGGCGAGGGGATCACCTTCGACGATGTACTGTTGCTGCCGGCCAAGTCATCCGTCGTCCCCCGCGTCGCTGACGTGAGGAGCCGGCTCACCCGAAACATCAGCATCAACCTGCCCGTCGTCTCAGCCCCCATGGACACGGTGACCGAGTCGGCCTTGGCCATCGCCCTGGCCCAGGAGGGCGGCATCGGCGTCATCCACAAGAACCTTTCCGTGGAGGCCCAGGCCCGCGAGGTCTATAAGGTCAAACGGTCCGAATCCGGCGTGATCATCGACCCGATCACGCTAAGGCCCACGGACGTCGTGGACCGGGCCCGAGAGGTCATGAGGCTTCACAACGTTTCCGGCGTGCCGATCACCACCGATAATGCCCACCTCGTCGGGATCCTGACGCGACGAGACCTCAAGTTCCTCCCCGCCTCCGACAACCACCCCATCGACGAGGTCATGACCAAGAGCAATCTCGTCACCGCCCCCCCCGAGACCACCCTCGAAGAGGCGGAGAAGATCCTTCACCGGCACAAAGTGGAGAAACTGCTGCTCGTCCATCCGGGGGGCAGGCTCGCCGGCCTGATTACGATCCGGGACATCAACCGGAGCCGGCTCTTCCCCACCACGTGCAAGGATTCGCGAGGCCGGCTCCGTGTGGGGGCCGCCGTCGGTGTCCACGACGATGAACGCGTCGATGCCCTCATCGCTAACGATGTGGACGTGGTGGTTGTTGACACCGCCCATGGCCACAGCGAGAACGTCATCGAGACCGTCCGCGCCATCCGCAAGCGATACGAGATCGACATCATTGCGGGCAACGTCGCCACGCCCCGGGGCGCCGCCGACCTCATCGACGCCGGCGCCGACGCGGTCAAGGTGGGCATCGGGCCCGGCTCCATCTGCACCACCCGCGTCGTCTCGGGGGTAGGTGTGCCTCAGATCACCGCCGTCATGAACACCGCTGCCGTCGCCGACCCCGCCGGCGTCCCCGTCATCGCCGACGGCGGCATCCGGTATTCCGGCGACATCACCAAGGCCATCGCCGCCGGCGCCAGTTCCGTCATGATCGGGTCACTTTTCGCCGGCCTCGACGAGGCCCCCGGACAGATCGTTATCTGGAAGGGCCGGCGATTCAAGGAGTACCGCGGAATGGGATCGCTCGGGGCCATGGTCAGCGGCAGTGCCGACCGTTATGCCCAGGCGGGCGAGACCGAAGGCGACAAGCTCGTCCCCGAGGGCGTCGAGGGCCGCGTACCCTACCGGGGCCACCTCGCCGAGTTCGTGTACCAGCTCATCGGTGGTCTCCGGGCCGGCATGGGGTACTGTGGCACCCCCGCCATCGAGGCCCTCCGCACCAAGGCCTCTTTCATCCGAATCTCGTCCGCCAGCGTCATCGAGAACCATCCGCACGACATCACCATCACCCGCGAGGCCCCCAACTACGCCGTTGACTACCAACTGGAGCAAGAACCATGAATAAGCCCTCAAGTCCAGCCCGCTTCTTCGCGCCCCCCGCTTGCGGGTTCGCGATAATCCTGCTGTTGATCGCCGTCGCTCTTCCCGCCTGCGATCAGCCCCCCGCCGTCAACCCGTGGCGCGACGATTCGATCCCCGCCCGCACCTGGTCCACGCCCAGCCGCGACGGTATCCTCTCCGCCGACTCCGAACCCGTGATTCGCCAACGCCAGGTGCCGCTGGCCGGCGCACCCCACTTCAACGCCGGTGTGCCCCACTATCCGCTCTGGTGGGAGGACCCTCTGGAAGACAAGGGCGACCAGGATAGCTCCTTCGCCTGGACCTGGCAGGACTATGTGGCCATGCCCTATTCCTTTGGCCGATTCCTCCTCAACACGATGGCCTGGCCCGTCAGTGCAACCGTTACCCCGCCCGGCACCCCCATGGTCAGCGACGGCCGCATCGGACGCGACCACGATGCCGCCACCGGCACCTCGCCCGATCCCACTGCCACCCTTGCCGACTTCGCCTGCGCCGAGCCTGGAACCGAGATCCCCACCGCAGAACCTGACTAGGCCGAGCCCTGAGCCCCACCCCAATTGCCGCAAACCAGGCACGACGCCGGTCCCGATCCGCACCGGTTTGACGGGCTGGTCATGCTTCACGTAGAATTACTCAGTCCGCGGGCGGCGGCAGAATCGCCCCAAGACTCGGGCGGGCCTAGCCCAGGAGCATGGTCATGAACGCTTGGCTCAATACACTAGCAATTGGGATGCCCGGTGCCACCGAACTGATCGTCATCGGCATCATCGGCTTGCTGATCTTCGGCAAACGCCTCCCCGAGGTCGGCAAGTCTCTCGGCAAGAGCATCGTCGAGTTCAAGAAGGGGCTTCGGGGAATCGAGGATGATATCGAGAAGGGAGTCAACGGGAATCAGGCCGACATGCTCCCACCCCCCAATGAGCATAACGAGTCGGACTCTTCCAGCGACGGATCATCCTCGCGATCTGGCTCGACCCAGGAGACCGTCTCTCAAGGCAACCAGCCCTCGAGCGACGATTGATTCCCAGGTCACCCCCCGCTCAAACGTCTAACGCCTTATCCTCAACGCAGTGATCCGCGACCTCAACCCCATTCGAGGTCAGCCGGAACCAGCGCTTCCGCCACGGCGTGATCCGCGCGTCCGACTCGCACTCGGCGATGATCCGTTGCACGTAGCCCTTTTCGCAAAGGTACGCCAGATCCTTTCTCAGTTGGTTCCACTCCAGTTGCGGGAACACCGCCAGCAGCGTCCGCAGTATCTGCTCCCCCTGCAGGGCTGCCGGATACAGCATTTTCAACGCGACCAGTACCTCGCTCCGCACGCGCTTGATCTGCCGAGCCCCGCCATTGCTCGCCATCGTCACTGCCATCCTTCCGTCAAGAAGACCTCTGAACTCTCACTGACCGGACGATCCGCAGGCGGCCCCGTCGGCCTCGCAACCGGCGCTGGACAACCGTTTCACGAGGTCCACCATCGCCGCGGTCGCCCGCCCGATCTGCGCGGCCAGGCCCTGACCATTCTCCATCTCCGCCTCGATTCGCGCCATCATCTCCGTCAGCCGCTCCAGCCGTTGCCGCGCCAGCATCGATTCCCGAACCCACTCCTCCTTGGTCGTGTACTCCCGTTCGAAATCCGCCGTCGCCCGGAGCAGATCGCGCATCGACGCCTCCATCGCCTCGATTCGACGCGTGATCTCCACCATCGTGCTCGTCTGGTGCTCACGAATCGCCCGCAGGTAGAGCGTTATCACAATCAGCGGCACGCCCACCAGCGGCGACAAGACCCCAACCAACAGTCCGACTTGGCTCCATGCCATCACTGTCTCCGCCTCATCAAACGAGCCGCACGATCAACTCGTGCACCAGCCGCAACAACTGATTCGCCGTGTCCACCCGAATCAGACCGTCCACCAGCGCCTCGCGAAACGACTCCACCTCCGGCGCATCACGCAACGATTTGACCCGCGTTACCCGGGCCGGCCCGTTCAGCACCGCATCGATTGCGTCCCCGCGACCGCTCGCACGTTTTGCCGCCAAGATCGATTCCAGTGCGTCCGTCAACTCATCAAGTGTCTGCGTCGCCTCACTCGCCGCCATAACGCCCCCGCTTTCTCATGAGAACGCAGCCCGGGGCGTCGAGGCTGAGGACTGGGGACTGGAGATTCCCATGTTGCTCCCCAATCCCTGGTCCCACGTTCTCACGTTCCCACGCTCTCACGTTCCCACGCTCTCACGTTCCCACGCTCTCACGTTCCCACGTTCTCACATTCCCACGTTTTCACTTTCCCACATTCTCAACGGTGAGCTCCGGCTGAGGGGTGAGGGCTGCCTGCTGGACACTCTCTTCTTGCGCCCGCTGGCGGGTGTCGATCCACCCGGTAAGATACCGCCGCACCTCGTCCCTCAGCGTCAGGCTCTCGATCCCCAGCTTCTGCAAGCCTCGTGATACTTCTCGAAGCACGCCGACGTTGTCCATCGCCGCCGCCCGTCGTGTCCACTCCGTCTCCCGGTCCGCGCGGATTCTTCGCAAGGCGGCCTCGAAGTCGGACGCGTGCGACTCGATCGCAGAGGCATCCCCCACGTCCGCCTGGACCCGGGTCACAAACGCCGATACCACCGCCGATTCCCGCGAGTCGTCGAACCGCGAGACCTCATCGTGGTACTCAGCCACGGTCGCTTCCATCTCGCTGGCCACCGCCGACAGGGCGTCCGCAGCCGACAGCTCCAGCCGGGCGTCCCCCCCACAGCCAGCGACCAGAATCCAGGCCGTGAAAGCGACAGCCAACCTGGACCCGCGGGCCGGCTCCCGATGGGCTCTCGCAACCCGCCGGGTTCTGAGCCCCGACCCCTCAACACCGGGCAACTCTGACAACTCCCAAGCCCTCATCACATCACCTCAGCCGGACTCCGTTGTTACGTTCGGTCGGCGCCCTTGCTTCCGCGATCCTCGTGGGCGATCCCCAGGATCAATGCCACGCCCACGCTCAGGATCGTCAACACGATCTCCTCACTCACACCCAGGCCGTATTCCGCCGCGTACGCCGCCAGAACCGTGGCCAGTGCCACCCGCACCTTTCGCGACGCCAGAGGTTTCACCCCGCGCCGTAGTACACCCGCAAGATCCATCATGCACCCCCAACTTCTCCGCCTGCAGACCCGACTTCCCCCTCCAATACAACATGCGCGGTGTTCCGCCCCCGGGGGAAGATGCTCCCACCGACCTGGCCGCTCCGCGATCCACCCACTCGGGCCCGCTTGCCTCTTCGCGCCAAACGACAAGGCGGGGGGATGGCCGGGAGCGGAGCGCCACTCCCGCTCCCTGCCACCCCGGAGGAGGGATAATCGGGTGAATTCAGAATGATGAATGACGAGCGACGGATTAGCGTAGCCTGCGTGTTCATTCCCGAGCTTCCGCCGCATTCTCCCCCCGAGCCAGGATCGCTCATGCCCCGTTCATCATTTCTCATTCGTCATTCCTCATTCCACGTTCGATCAGTGCCCAGGCCTCTTGGTCTTGGGCCCAGATGAAGTACACCGGTTGCGAGCCAGCCAGTTGACGAAACGTCCGCGCCAGGGTGGTCGGGGATTGCCGGGCCACCCTCTGCTCTCCGCCCCCCGTCGTGGAGCGGTACCACGTGTGCACCGACGCCGCCACCAGTCGGCGCAGCGAGGCCCGTCGGCACACCTGCGAGACGAAATCGGCGGCCAGCGGGTCCGCCCCCGCCGCCCGGAGCTTTGCCACCGTCTCGTCCAGACTCGCGGGCGGTCGGCACACCCCGACCCGCCGCATCCCCGCCTTCTCGAACACCGGATTGATCGCCCCCATCGCCGCCAGACACTCCACGTACCGCGTCCGCACCAATGGCAGCGTTCGCCGCACCAGCCAGTGACCCAGCCCGCATCCCCGCACGTCCGGGTGGATCACCAGCCGTTTGAGCACCCGCAGCTCGCGGTTCAGCCGTCTTGCCTGACGAACAAAGCGCCCGCGGGTCACCCGGTTGCGGAGCGCCAACTCCAGTAGCGGATGCCCGTACACCACCACGCCCAGGGGTTCCCCGCCCACCCCGTGCCGCATCACGAACACTTTGTCTACGAACCCGACCTGATCTCGCTGCCGGTAGTGCATGCCCGAGAACCCGCCGTAGTCGCGCAGCGTACCCCGTTCGATTCGCAGCTCCCGCGCGAATGAGATCGTATTCCGTCTCGTTCGATCGGGTCGTCTCGCCGCCGCTGATTGTGGCTCCGCGCCGCTGACCGACCGCTCCTCGACCACCGGCTCCGCACCCCCGAGCCGGACGATCCGATCCGGGTGAAGGTCCCTTTCCAGATCGTCCCGGCCGGTGGCTACCACCAGCGTCAGACTTTCCCTCGATGCCAGCTTCCGGAGGTTGAAGGCAACCGCCTTGGCCAGCCGCCGGTGGAGGATGGCCCCGAACTCGTCGCACAGCAGGGGGCCCGACGCACTGCTCCGGCGGTGCAGGGAAATCGCCCGCGCCAGTCTCGCCCGGAAGCGCTCACCGTCCGAGAGGTGGCCGAACCGCCGAATCCACAGCATCGGTTCGCCCAGCCCGCAGGCGGTCAACAGGCCGAGTGCCTCGCTCACCGGCCGCGTGGGCGCCACCGCATCCAGCACCGCCACGTCCAGCGGAAACTGCACGTTCTGGACTTGCCGGCTGGTCGGAAAATGCCTGGCCAACTCGCTCAGCAGCAACGATTTGCCTGATCCCGACGGGCCCGTGATCAGCGTGATCGCCCCGGGCTCCAGGCCGAACGCGAGCCCGGACGCAATCGTGCGCCCGGGCACGCTCATCGGCACCCCGAACCGCAGACAGACCTCCACCAGTCGCGCCGACGGCACCAGCGGCTCCCCCACTGTCTCAACCGTCACCCTGGCTTGGTCACCCAGTTTCTTGGCCCGCTTGGAACACTGATTCCCGCCTGTCCGGCCCTTCATCCCGCATCCCGCCCATTGGGCTCAAGGTTCATCGATTCCTCTGTGCCCCGCTGCTGCTCGCCAATGGAGCCCCGACTGGAACCTAACATCTACCAAACATACAACGCAAACAATTGCGCGTCAAGTAAAAAATAGCAATTCCCTGAGATTGACATAACCTCCGATATGTAAAGCGCTTATCGCGCATACTGGTTTGCCGGAATGGCCAAATGGGATGGAAGGCCGGGTTCTGCGATGCCATGGGTGTGGCAGGCTGGTCGGACTCGCGTATCCGGCCGCGACGGTCGCGCCGGGGCGTGGGGGCGCTGGCAGTGTCGTTCACCTGGTGGGGCCAAGCGGATCGGGAGCCTCGTGGCCCCTCGGCACCGGCTGGGGACCCGTTGGGACTGATCCCGTTGCCTTTGTGAAAAAAGTCACGTACACTACCCCACTCAGGCGAACTGTTGTATCTGACCCATTTGTGCCTTGTTCAGACGTGATGATAATGCTGGCCGGGGCAACAGGCGGAGATGATCAATGACACCAACCGAGGCCAAAGAGCTGAGCGAGGAATTCCTCGAAAGCGTCTGCGCGATACCGCACGGCGAGAAAATCAAGGAATGTATACAGTGCGGGACCTGCTCGGCCTCGTGCCCGTCGAGCCCGGCGATGGAGTACAGCCCGCGGGAGATCATTGCAGCCCTGCGGGCGGGCATGCTGGATCGGGTGCTCAATTCGAACACTGCCTGGATGTGCATTTCCTGCTACTCGTGCACGGTTCGCTGCCCGGCGGGGATCCCCTTTACCGACGTCATGTACGAGCTCAAGCGGCTCGAAGTCGAGAAGGGGCTCTCCAAGGACACCAACGCCGCCAAGATGGCCAAGGCGTTTGTTGAGACGGTGGACGGCCATGGCCGCAACGTCGAAACCAAGCTTCTGAGGAAGTACTTTTTGCGCACTAATCCGTTGAAAGCGTTGGGGCAGATTCCTCTGGCCGCGAGGCTCTTCTTCCGGGGCAGGCTGGAGATCATTCCCCACAAGATCAAGGGCCTGGATCAGCTTCACAAGATGATGGCCGCTATCGAGGAGAACGGAACAAAATGATCGAGACGACCCCTCGGGCCTACTCGTACTATCCCGGCTGTTCTCAGACCGCGACGAACCGGGCCTACGACATATCCGCTCGGAGCGTAGCCCGCGCGCTGGGGATCACGATGTTGGAGCTCGATGACTGGAACTGCTGCGGGGCGACTGCGTACCTGCCCGTCCGCGACAAGCGCTCCTTCGTCCTGTCCGCACGCAACCTGGCCATTGCGGAGAAGCAGGGACGCGATCTGGCCACGGTATGTAACGCGTGCTACGTGGTCCTGCGGAAGGCCAACAAGTACATGGCCGAGGATCCCAAGCTCCGTGACGAGATCCGCCGGGCCCTGCGGGCCGGCGGCATGGATTACGGCGGTACCGTTCGGGTGCGCCACTTCCTGGATATCGTGGTCAATGACCTGGGCGAGGAAGTTGTCAAACGGCAGGTCAAGCGAGACCTGTCCTGGTTGAAGGTAGCCTGTTACTCGGGATGCCAGCTCAGCCGGCCGTTCGACGATCTGGACGACCCGGAGTATCCACAGATCATGGGCCGGCTGTGCGGATGGCTGGGCACTGAGGTCGTCCCCTTCCCCATGAGTGCCGCGTGCTGTGGGGGACTGTCCATGACCACGCATCCGGAGACGGGTCAGGTGCTGACCGGCAAAATCCTCAGGGTCGCCAAGGCCGCTGGCGCCGACTGCATCGCCACCGCGTGTCCCCTCTGCCAGATCAACCTGGAGGGGTATCAGCGCAAGGTCGGCACAGCGGTGGGGGCCGACTGTGAGATTCCCGTGCTGTACTTCACCCAACTGATGGGCACTGCCTTCGGCCTGGAACCCACTGATTTGGCCCTGAAGGATTGTCTCACGCCGGTGGAGGCCCTGTTAGCGGAGAAGATCGATAACCGATGAACAACAACAGCGAACGAATCGGCGTCTACGTCTGCCACTGCGGCACGAACATCTCCCACACGGTTGACGTGAGTGCGGTGGCGGCCCACGCGAGCACGCTGCCCGGCGTGACCTTGGCCAAAGACTATAAGTACATGTGCTCCGATCCGGGGCAGGAAATCATCAGGAACGACGTAAAGGAACATAACCTGACCCGCGTCGTGGTCGCTTCCTGCTCTCCGCTCATGCATGAGGGGACCTTCCGCAAGGTATGTGAGGAGGCGGGGCTGAACCGCTTTCTGTTCCAGATGGCCAACATCCGCGAGCACTGCTCCTGGGTACATTCGGACCGCCGGAAGGCGACAGCCAAGGCGAAGCGACTGGTTACGGCGGCGGTGAGGCGGGTCTGGTATCACAAGCCCATGGAAGAGCGCCGCGTCACGGTCCGGCCCGAGACGCTCGTGGTCGGTGCCGGCATCGCCGGCATCGAGGCCGCCCTGCGGATCGCCGACTCCGGCAAGAAGGTATACCTGGTCGAGAAGGAGCCCTCCATCGGCGGGCACATGGCCAAGTTCGACAAGACCTTTCCCACCCTCGATTGTGCGGCCTGCATCTTGACCCCGAAGATGGTCACCGTCGGCCAGCACCCGAACATCGAGCTGCTGAGCTACTCCGAGGTCGAGGATGTTTCCGGGTACGTCGGCAACTTCAAGGTGAAGGTCCGGCGCAAGGCCCGCTACATCGACGAGGCGAAGTGTACTGGATGCGGTGCGTGCGTCGAGAACTGTCTGGTCAGGAACATACCCTATCTCGAGCCGCTGGACGTCCCGAAGCCAGAAATCGACGAGGACAGGCGTGCACTGGTAGACGGGATTGTCGGCCGGTACGAAGGCGGGGCCGAAGTGCTGGTGCCCATCCTCCAGGACATAAGCGCGGAACTCAACTGGCTCCCGCCGGAAGTCCTGATGAGGGTCTCCGAGCTGAAGCAACTGCCGCTCGAACATGTATTGCGGATAGCAACGTTCTACAAGTCATTCAGCCTCAAGCCGAGAGGGGAGCACATAATAAACGTCTGCATGGGCACAGCCTGCCACGTGAGAGGAGCGCCGAGGATCGTGGACAGGCTGGAGCGCGAACTCGGTATCAGCGTCGGGGAGACGACTTCCGACATGAAGTTCACTCTCCAGACCGTTCGCTGCCTGGGCTGTTGCGGCCTCGCCCCCGTGGTGACGGTGGGGGACGACTTGTACGGGCAACTGACTCCGGCCAAGGCCGCCGCACTCATCGAGAAGTACGCTGACTGAGGGAGGACGGATCGTGGCGAAAATCACACCCGGGGATCTGGCCAAGATCAGGGAACGGATGGGCAAGACCATGAGTCTGCGCGAGGGCCAGGCCCGCGCGAAGGTAACCGTGCACATGGGCACGTGCGGGATAGCCGCCGGCGCGAGGAAGATCATGACCACGCTCATGGACCTGCTGGAGCAGAGGGCGGACAAGGACATCATCCTCAGCACCTCGGGCTGCGCCGGGCTTTGCAGCCGAGAGCCCATGATGACGGTCGAACTCAAGGGCGAAACGCCGGTCAAATACGTTGATCTGGATGAGGCCAAGACAAAGAGGATCTTTCAGGAACACGTCCTCTCCGGAGTCGTGGTCAAGGAGTATGCGCTGGCCGTGGGCAGCGAACGGGTTGGGTGACGATCTGCCAGTAGAGGAGACGCCTCAATGAAGCCTTATCGAATGCACCTCATGCTTTGCACCGGGACCGCCTGTGTCTCGAATAAGGCGTTCAGGATAAGGGAAGTGCTCGCGAAGGAGCTCGAGAAGCACAATCTGCAGGACGAGATTGCGATTGTGTGCACGGGGTGTAACGGCTTCTGCGCCCAGGGGCCGGTGATGGTGGTCCAGCCGGACCAGATCTTCTATCAGATGCTCACCGAGAAGGACATCCCCCACCTCGTCGAGGAACACTTCCTCAAGGGTCGCCCCGTCGAGCGCCTGATGTTCACTCCGCCCGGCGAGAAGGCGCCGGTGCCGAAAATGAGCGACATCGATTTCTTCGGCAAACAGCGGCTCATCGCCTTGAGGAACAGGGGGATGATAGACCCCGAAAGAATCGATGAGTACATCGCCCGGGAAGGCTACGCCGCCCTGACGAAAGCCCTGACCAGAATGACTCCGGAAGAGATAATAGCCCAGGTGAAGCAATCGGGGCTCCGGGGCAGAGGGGGGGCAGGATTCCCTACCGGGCGGAAGTGGGAACTCTGCAGAAAGGCCAAAGGTTCATCCAAGCACGTCGTCTGCAACGCCGACGAGGGTGATCCGGGGGCCTTCATGGACCGGAGCATTATCGAGTCCGATCCTCACTCCGTTCTGGAAGGCATGATGATCGGCGCCAGGGCGATCGGAGCGTCTCGCGGCCACGTCTATATCCGGGACGAGTATCCGCTGGCCCGGCAGAGGCTGATCAAGGCGATAAACCAGGCCCGGGAATACGGTCTGCTGGGTGAGGATATCCTGGGCACCGGTTTTGACTTCGACGTTTCGATTCACCGAGGGGCCGGGGCGTTTGTCTGCGGGGAGGAAACGTCGCTGATTTCCTCTCTGCAAGGCCTGCCGCCCGAACCGAAGGTCAGACCCCCGTTCCCCGTGGAATCCGGGGTCTGGGGTGAGCCCACCAACATCAACAACGTTGAAACCTGGGCCAACGTACCCGAGATCATCAGCCGGGGAGCGGAGTGGTTTGCCGGTATCGGGACCGCCACGAGCAAGGGGACGAAGGTGTTCTCCCTGGTCGGCAAGGTGAAGAACACGGGTCTGGTAGAGGTTCCGATGGGCATTACCCTGCGGGAAATCGTGTACGATGTGGGCGGAGGCATACTGGACGACAGGCAATTCAAGGCAGTGCAGACCGGTGGCCCCTCCGGCGGCTGCATCCCTGCCTCGCTGCTGGATCTGCCCATAGACTACGAGAAGCTTACCGAGGCGGGCTCGATGATGGGCTCCGGCGGGCTGGTCGTGATGGATGAGGATACGTGCATGGTGGATGTGGCCAGGTACTTCCTCGATTTCCTCAAGGACGAGTCCTGCGGGAAATGCACGGCCTGCCGCGAGGGCATCGAAGTGATGTGCAGGATCCTGACCGATATCTGTGAGGGCCACGGCAAGGAAGGCGATATCGATCTTCTTGAGGAGCTGTCCCACGCGGTAAAGGACGCCTCACTTTGTGCACTCGGAGGTACGGCACCCAATCCAGTCCTGAGTACCATACGCTTTTTCCGCGAGGAATACGAGGCCCACATCAGGGACAAGAGCTGCCCGGCTGCGGTCTGCAAGGCTCTTTTCCAATACAGAATCGACGAAGAGAAATGTACCGCCTGCGGACTGTGCAAGAAGAACTGTCCTCAGGATGCCATTCAGGGCGAGCGGAAAGTCGTTCACAGAATCATTCAAGAGAAATGCACCAGATGCGGCGCGTGCTTTGACGCATGTCGCGTTGGTGCCGTCATGAAGGTTCCAAACGCCAAGACGGAAGCATTGGCTGGTGTCTGACGCAGCGCCAGCGGAGAATCACGAGGATGACGCTGGAGGAGGTAAAAACAATCCTGGAAGCGGAAGTGATCGTCGGCTCCGGGCTGGATAAGGTCGATGTCGATATGGGCTGCGGGGCCGACCTTATGAGTGACGTATTGGCCTTCAGCAAGACAGGCGCTCTTCTCTTGACCGGGCTGACCAACGCGCAGGTTGTTCGCACCGCCGATATGGCGGACGTCGTGGCAATCTGTTTTGTGCGGGGAAAGACGCCGCCGGAGGAGACCACCAAATTGGCCGCGAGAAGTAACCTGCCGCTGTTGGCCACTGAACTGCCGATGTTTGAAAGCTGCGGCCGTCTCTATCGGAGCGGCTTGAAGGGGTGTTCCGAACAAAGCGGTTGAGTTCAACAAGGTTATCCACGTGAGCCCGGATACGCAAATACCGATAACCCAGGAAATGGTTTACGAGATGAAGGTCGGCGAGGTGATGACCAGGAACGTCATTACGGTCGGCCCGAAAGACTGCATGAGCGAGCTGAGGAATGTACTGCAGCGCAATCGCATCTCAGGACTCCCGGTGGTCGATAAGGACCGCTTGGTGGGTCTTATCAGCGTCGAGGATTTTATTAAGTGGTTGGCCGACAGACACGAGGACTGTGCGATTCAGGAGCGGATGACCGGGAAACTTGATACCCTGCACGATGATGACCCGCTGGTCCTGGCGATCGGCAAGTTCGAGAAGTCCGGCTTGGGAAGATTCCCGGTAGTTGATCGCACGAGTGGGAAACTGGTAGGCATCCTGACAAAGGGAGACGTGATTGAGGGGCTGCTCAAGAAACTTGAGATCGACTATCATCGGAAAGAACAAATCCACCGTCACCGGGCAAGTTACATCTTTGAAGACATTGAGGCGGACGACACCGCGCTGCTGTTTCAGTACGACGTGGAAGGTCAGGATTTCAAGCAGGCGGGCACGAGCTCCGGCCGGCTGAAGAGAACACTGAAGCGTCTCGGGGTAAGGCCTGATGTGGTGCGACGGGTGGCGATCGCCAGCTACGAGGCGGAGATGAACCTCGTTATCTTCACGCAGGGCGGGAGGATACGGGCCAAGGTGCAGCCGACCGAGATCTTCGTCGAAGTTCAAGATTCCGGCCCCGGCATAGCTGACATAGAAAAGGCCGTCCAACCGGGTTACTCCACTGCTCCGGATTGGGTGAGGGAGCTCGGCTTCGGCGCGGGGATGGGCTTGGTCAACATACGGAAGAGCGGCGACAGATTCGCGATTCACTCGCAACCGGGCAAGGGGACCTTTCTGGAAATCTCTTTCTTTACCGACGAGGACAAGCATGAAACTGGCCCATCTGGTGGACACGCTCGGTCTGGAAGTGAGGTCGGCCCGCGGCAGCCTCAGCAACGAGGTGACCGGAGGGTATGCCAGCGATCTTCTCAGCGATGTCATGGGAAACAGCCGCCAGGGCAACCTCTGGATCACTCTACAGATTCACGTGAATATCGTGGCGGTGGCAAGTATGAAGGATCTTGCCGGAATCATACTGGTGAACGGAAGAGAGCCGGAGGAGGACACCGTCCACAAAGCGGAAGCTGAGGGTATACCGGTTATGCTGAGCAGGCTGCCCGCCTTTGAGCTCGTCGGAGCACTCTACAACCTCGGCGTCCGGGCTACGAGCGTCGAGAATGCAACGAAGCCGGGAAGAAGTTAAATCGGCCGGGCCGATTGAGACAGCGAGTCAGGACGTTATGAAGGAGAAGTCCCGGCGAACATGAAGGAGCTCAGAGCGGACCTGCATATACATACGTGTCTTTCGCCGTGCGCAGAGCCCGAGATGGTGCCCACGGCGATAGTAGGACAGGCAAGGGCACTGGGCCTGGATATGATCGCGATATGTGACCACAATTCGGCTGAGAACGCCGCTGCCGTGGCAAGAGCCGGCAGGAGAGAATCGATTGCCGTCATACCGGGAATCGAAATAACCTCTCGTGAAGAGGTGCATATCCTGGGTCTGTTCAGGACCGAGAAGGAGTTGATGAGTATCCAGGCGGTTGTGTATGAGAACCTGTCTGGGGAGAATGACGAAAGGGTTTTCGGCTCCCAGACGATTGTTGACGAATACGATCGGCCAGCGGGGGTCAACACCAGACTGTTGATGGGCGCCACCGACTTGTCCCTGGAGGAGGTCGTTCAGGCGATCCACGATTTCGGCGGCCTCGCTATCGCTTCTCACGTGGACCGTCCGAGCTTCGGCCTCATCGGCCAATTGGGTTTTGTCCCTGAAGGATTGAAGCTCGATGCCCTGGAAGTATCGCCCCGGGCCCCGATCAGGAAGTGGGATGACCTCCCGGTGGTCACGTCTTCCGATGCTCACTGCTTGAAGGACATCGCCAGGAGTTCCACCTTGTTCTTCCTCAAAGAGGGGACCGTCGGCGAGATTGCCAAGGCACTGCGCAAAGAAGACGGCCGGAGGGTATCCACCAGCATGGAAGACCTGTCGCTGCATATCCTGGACATCGTTGAGAATTCCATCGCCGCCTCGGCGAACCGGATCGAGATCCTGATTGTCGAGGACACACACAGGGATCTGTTGTCCCTGGAAATCAGGGACAACGGAAGTGGCATGGACGAGGAGGCTCGAAAGAAGGCCCTGGACCCGTTCTTTACCACGAGGACGACGCGGAGGGTCGGATTGGGCCTTCCTTTGCTGGCTCAGGCGGCCCGGGAAAGCGGTGGAAACCTTGAGATAGACTCCCAGCCCGGACGGGGGACTACGGTCAGGGCCGTCTTCCAATTGAGCCACCCCGATCGGAAACCTCTGGGAGACATCGCCGAGACGTTGCGCACGCTACTGGCCGGCCGACCGGACCTGGATCTGCAGTTCCAATACCAGAGGGATTCGAAAGTCGTAGCCGGGTTCAGCAGCGGCCGCGCCCACGACAAGGAGTTAAGGAATGGTCAGTTTGACGATTGACGGTAGAACGGTGGAGGTAGAAGAGGGATCCACTGTCCTGCAGGCGGCGGAGAAACTGGGGATAGAGATTCCCACGCTCTGCCACCATAAGTCAGTGGCACCCTACGGTGCGTGCCGCGTCTGCCTGGTGGAAGTGGAAGGTCCGGACGGTTCGCAAATCCAGGCCTCCTGTACCTACCCCGCCCAGGAGGGACTGGTGGTCAAGACTGCGACCGAAAGGGTGTTGAGAACCCGCAAGATCATGGTGGAACTCCTGCTCGCCCGCTGCCCCGGGGTTCAGGCAGTGAAAGAACTGGCTGACGAGATGGGGATCGAAGATACTCGTTTCCCCAAGAAGAACGAGGACTGCATCCTCTGCGGTCTCTGCGTGAGGGTCTGCCAGGAGAGGATGGGAGTGGGGGCGGTCAACTTCGTCAACCGGGGAACTGCCAAGAAGGTTTCCCCGCCCTACGATAAGCACTCTCCCATCTGCATGGCCTGCGGCGCGTGCGAGGTTGTCTGCCCTGCGCAACGCGTTGATCTGTCGGAAATCACGACCCGCACGCCGAGGCCAATACCCTCGGAATTCGACGAGGGGTTGGCCGCCCGACCGAGCATCTATATCCCCTTCGCCCAGGCGGTTCCCCGCGTGCCCGTCATCGACAGGGATAACTGCGTCCGCCTCCAGACCGGGCAATGTGGGGCCTGCGAGGCGTTCTGCGACGCCGGCGCCATCGTGTATGACCAGCAGGACAGCACGAAAGAGATCGAGGTCGGCACGATCATCGTCGCCACCGGTTTTGAGTTGTTCGACGCCAGACAGATCGCCCGCTACGGCTACGGCCGGCTGAAGAACGTCATCAGCTCACTCGATTTCGAGCGGATCAGCCACGCCAGCGGCCCCACCGGGGGCGAGATACTTACCACCGAGGGCAGGGCCCCCGAAGCAGTCGCCATCATCCACTGCGTGGGCAGCCGGGACGAGAATTACCAGCAGTACTGCTCCCGGGTTTGCTGCATGTATTCCCTCAAGTTTGCCCACCTGGTCAAGGAAAAGACCGGAGCTGAGGTCTACAACTTTTACATCGACATGCGCACCCCGGGCAAGGGTTACGAGGAGTTCTACAAACGGCTGCTGGCCGAGGGCGTTCATTTCATCCGCGGCAAGTGTGCTGAAGTGACGGACGTCGCCGAGTCCCCCGAGGAGCAGGGCAGGCTTGTGGCTGTCGGCGAAGATACGCTCCTGGGTATTACCCGGCGGGTGCCGGTGGACATGGTGATCCTCTCGGCGGCCTTGAAGCCCGGCAAGGACGCGGACGACGTTGCCCGGACGTTCTCACTCAGTTGCGCACAGGGCAATTTCTTCCTCGAGAAGCATCCCAAGCTCGCCCCGGTCGAAGCGGCGTCGGACGGGCTTTTCCTGGCCGGCGCCTGCCTGGGGCCCAAGGACATACCGGACTCCGTGGCCCAGGGTGCGGCCGCCGCCGCCTGTGCCCTTTCTCTTATGGACAAGGGCATATTCGTCCTCGAGCCCATCACCGCGGAAATCGACCCGGATCTTTGCAGCGGATGCAAGATGTGTATCGCCAGTTGCCCCTACGACGCGATCGAGTTCGACGAAGAGAAGGGCGTTTCGGTAGTTATAGAGGAACTGTGCAAGGGTTGCGGCACTTGTGTTGCGACCTGCCCCTCCGGCGTGGCCAAGCAAAAGGGCTTCGAGGACGCGCAGATCTATTCCGAGATGGAGGGCATCCTCGCCTAGTGCTTCAGGGAGAATGAATATCATGGCCGACGCGCAATTCGAGCCGAAGATCGTCGGGTTCCTGTGCCGGTGGTGTTCATACACCGGGGCGGACCTCGCCGGCACCAGCCGCATCCAGTACCCTCCAAATGTCGTCCCCATCCGGGTGATGTGTTCGGGCCGGGTCGATCCGACCTTTGTCGTCAAGGCCTTCGCTAACGGTGCCGACGGTGTGCTGATCGCCGGTTGTCACCCGGGCGATTGCCACTACCAGGAGGGTAACTACAAGGCGATGAGGCGATATCCCATGCTCCTGAACCTGCTCGATCAGTTTGGGATCGAACGGGATCGGGTTCGGTTGGAATGGGTATCGGCTTCGGAGGGTGATCTGTTCGCTACGGTGGTGAAGGACTTGACCGAGAAAGTGAGAGCGCTTGGGCCGCTGAACTGGAACGGAAATGGACCCGCCACGGCGGTCGGAGAGTCAGCATAGATTCAGTCAGAAGGTAGAGGTCAATGGCTGCTAAACCCAAGGTTGCGTTTTACTGGTGTGCCTCGTGCGGCGGCTGTGAGGAAACCGTCGTGGACCTCCATGAGGATATCCTCAAGGTGGTGGAGGCGGTGGACATCGTGCTATGGCCTGTGGCCTTGGACTTCAAGCTCAAGGATGTTCAAGCCTGGAAGCCCGGCGAGGTCGCGGTGGCCTTCATCAACGGTGCGATCCGCCTTTCCGAGCAGGAAGAGTGGGTCAAGCTGCTGCGTGAGAAGTGCCCTCTCGTGGTGGCCTTCGGCTCCTGTTCGCATCTGGGCGGGATCCCTGGCCTGGCCAACGACAAGACCCGCGGGGAGATACTTGCAAACAAGTACCATCTCTCGCCCACGGTGGACAATCCCGAGAAAACCCTGCCGCAGGAATCCTGCCGGGTTGACGGTTACGACCTTGAGCTTCCCAGCTTCTGGAAGCAGGTCAAAACCCTGGACCAGGTGATCGAGGTGGACTACTACCTGCCGGGTTGCCCCCCGCCGCCCAGTACGGTCGCCACCGCCGTCGAAGCGATCCTCAAAGGCGAGCTTCCGCCCAAGGGGTCGGTCCTGGCCCCGGAGAAATCGCTCTGCGAATCGTGCCCGCGAAAGGATTCAAAACCCGACAAGCTGTCCATCTCTGAGTTCAAGCGGATCGGCACCAGCATTCCCGACCCTGAGGAATGCTTCCTGGCCCAGGGCTATATCTGCATGGGTCCGGCAACACGTTCGGGCTGCGGTGAACGTTGCATCCGGGGCAACATGCCCTGCCGCGGGTGCTTCGGGCCCACACCGGGCGCCCTCGATCAGGGCACCAAGATCCTCAGCACCATCTGTTCCGTCGGCGAGGCGGATACCGAGGAGACGGCCCGCGCTTTCGCCGACAGCCTGGATGATCCGCTGGGAACCTTCTATCGCTTCAGCCTTCCCGCATCGCTGCTGAAGCACTCGCGACGACAAGAGGAGCATTAACGTGGCCAAGAGAATTACCATCAATCCGATCACCCGACTCGAAGGGCACGGCAAAATCGAGATCTTCCTGAATGAGGCCGGTGACGTGGAGCGGGCGTTTTTCCAGGTGCCGGAATTGCGGGGCTTCGAGACCTTCAGCCTCGGCCGGCCGGCGGAGGAGATGGCCCGCATCACGCCGCGAATCTGCGGCGTTTGCCCGACGGCCCATCACATCGCCTCAGCCAAGTGCCTTGACGATCTGTGGAAAGTGGATCCGCCACCGACGGCCAAGAAGCTGCGCGAACTCGCCTACAGCGCGTTCATGATCGAGGACCACTACATTCACTTCTTCTTCCTTGCCGGGCCGGACTTCGTCGTCGGGCCGACCGCCCCCGCCGCCGAGCGGAACATCCTCGGGGTGATCGCCAAGGTCGGTATGGACGTCGCCGGCCAGGTGATCCGGGCACGCCGCGAGTGCCGGCAAATGATGGAGACCATGATGGGCAAGGTGATCCATCCGGTCTTCGGGGTGCCGGGAGGAGTCTCCCGAGGCATCAGCGAGAAGGAGCGAGCGAAGTTCCTGGAAACCGCCAAGTTCATCATCGAGTTCGCCCAGTTCTCCCTCAAGTTGTTCGACGACGTCGTACTGAAAAACTCCGAGTACGTGGACCTTATCGTGAGCGACGCCTACACCCATAGGACTTACTACATGGGGTTGGTGGACGAGAACAATAAGGTCAATTTCTACGATGGCCGGGTTCGCGTCGTCGATCCAGCGGGCAAAGAGGTCGCCAAGTTCGAGCCGAGGCAGTATCGGGATCACATTGCCGAACACGTTGAACCGTGGAGCTACGTTACCTTCCCGTACTTGAAGAAAATCGGCTGGCAGGGGTTCACGGACGGCCCTGACAGCGGCATCTTCCGCGTGGCCCCGTTGTCCCGGCTTAATGCCGCCGACGGGATAGCCACCCCCCTCGCCCAGGAGGCGTACGAA
>CAZOIA010000084.1:0-23247 GCA_964579675.1 uncultured Planctomycetales bacterium
CGGAAAAGCGAGGTGCCGTCCCCTTCTCCGCCCGAAGGTCCCCGCCGGAACTGTCGCGCACCCCCGAAAGAACGCCCCCGGCCCGTTGACTTGGCCCGTCCTTGCGGTATGATTCCCGCGTCGGATTCGCGTCTGGAGCCTGAATGCCTATTAGCAGGGAGGTCATTATGAAACGCATCACTGCATGGATGCTCGCGGCAGGCATGTTGGCCGGCCTCATGGCCGGTTGTGAGGACAAGACGGAGGAGGCCGTCGTCGAGGCCCCGACCCAGGAGGAGCAGCTCCCACTGTTCCCGGAAGAGCAGGTGCAGGACCCGGAACCTCAACCGGTGACCACGGTGGCTTCTCCCTCCGCCGACACCGAAGGACCGCCAGTGGATGCCACCGCAACCGCGGCTGAAAGCACCCCCGTCGCCACCGCCCAGCCGCTGCCCAAGGGAAGCTACGCCCAACCGCAGCCCAAGCCAGCCCGAACGTACGTCGTGAAGAAAGGCGATACCTTGCAGAAAATCTCAAGGCGGTTCTTCGGAACCAGCAAGAAGTGGCGAGCGATCTACAAGGCCAACCGCGACACCCTGGCCAGAGGACCCGATCATCTTCAGGTGGGCATGAAGCTGAATATCCCGTAGCGGCCCGCCTTCTCCGGAGGGAGGGGACGCATGGCTCAATCCCGCGTCACGTCGTGGAACGCAAGAGCATCACCGCTGGACGGGCCGGTGCAGTTCCTTCGCGGCGTGGGCCCGGCTCGGGCCAAGTTCCTGGCCGACCTCGGGGTCAACACGGTCGCCGATCTCATCGAGTACTTCCCTTTCCGCTATGAAGAGCAGGGCCGGCCTCAACCTATCGACACGCTGCAGCTCAACGAGTCGGCCACCATCATCGGCGTCGTGGATTCGGTGCGTCACCGGAGTGGTTTTGGAAAACCGACCGCCAACATCCGCCTGAGCGACGGCACGGGAACCGTCCTCGCGATGTGGTTCAACGCGACCTACTTGCGGGATCGGCTCGCACGCGGGCAGGTGCTCCGGCTGTTCGGTCAGGTGAGCGAGTACCGGGATCTGGCCCAACTGGTCAACCCGCGGGTGGAGTGGCTCGATCCCGAGGCCGACCCCGCCTCCTGGGACTACGCCAGGATGGTTCCCGTCTACCGGGCCACGAGCGGCCTGGCGTCCAGCCAGATTGCCCGGCTCGTTGAGACCGCACTGGCCGAGGCACTTGGAGCAGTGCCCGAGCCGCTGCCGGAGCCCATCCGCCGGCGCCGGGGATTCCCCCCCCGCGCCGAGGCGATCGCGGAAGTGCACCACCCCCGATCCCCCGAACGCCTCGCCCCCGCACGCCGGCGGCTGGCCTACGAAGAGTTGTTCATGATGCAACTGGCTATCTCGCTTCAGCGACGTTGGGCGGCGGACCATGCCAGAGCCGCCCCGCTGCTCACCACTCCCGAGATCGACAAACGCATCCGCCGCCGGTTTCCCTTCACCCTGACCGTTGCCCAGGATCGCGTCGTCGCCGAGATCACCGCCGATCTTGCCCGCGACAAGCCGATGACCCGACTCCTTCAGGGCGATGTCGGCAGCGGGAAGACCGTCGTCGCCCTGTACGCCGGACTCGTCGCCATCGCCGGCCGAACCCAGTGCGCGATCCTTGCCCCAACCGCCGTCCTCGCCGCCCAACACTTCGCCGGCATCGAGAAGTACCTGACCGGCAGTCGTGTCCGCCGCTGTTTGCTGACCGGCAAGACGCCCAAGGCCCGGCGCGACACCATGCTGCACGCCATTGCCGATGGCGAAATGAACCTGATCGTCGGCACCCAGGCCCTGCTGGAGCAACAGGTCCGGTTTGCCAACCTGGGGCTGGTCATCGTGGACGAGCAGCACAAGTTCGGCGTGTCGCAGCGGGCCACCTTGCGGGGCAAGAAAACCGCAGACCAGCCGGCGCCGGCGACCACCGTGCCCCACTACCTGGTGATGACCGCGACCCCGATCCCGCGAACGCTCTCCATGACCGTGTTCGGCGATCTGGACGTGTCGATCATTGATAAACTCCCGCCCGGGCGGCAACCGATCACCACCCGCATCGTTCGCCCCGAAGCCGAGCCCAAAGCCTGGCTCGCAGTCCGACGCCGCATCGCCCGTGGCGACCAGGTCTACGTCGTCTACCCACTCGTGGAGGAGTCCGATGCCCTGGATCTCAAGGCCGCCACCGTCGAGGTGGATCGGGTCGCCCGCGACCTCCTGCCCGGCGCCCGCGTGGGCCTGCTCCATGGCCGAACCAGCAAGAACGAGAAGCAGGCGGTCATGCGTGAGTTCACCCGGGGCAAGCTCGACGCCCTGGTAGCCACCACGGTGGTCGAGGTCGGCGTGGACGTGCCGAACGCCACGGTAATGGTGATTCAGCATGCTGAACGCTACGGCCTGTCCGCGCTGCATCAGCTTCGGGGCCGGGTGGGCCGCGGATCGAAACCGTCGATCTGCCTCCTGATGACCGACACCCGGGGCGACGTGGCCAGCCAGCGGCTGGGCATTCTCTGCGAGACGACCGACGGCTTTCGTATTGCCGAGGAGGACCTGCGGATCCGTGGGCCGGGGGAGCTGCTCGGCACCCGGCAGCACGGCTGGCCGGAGTTCCGCGTCGCCAACCTCCTCGAAGACGTTGATCTGCTCATGCAGGCCCGCGACGACGCCGCCCGGATTGTCCGCGACGACCCCCGCCTGCGGATGCCCGCCCACGCCGCCCTGAGATCCGAGCTCCGCCGGCGGTTCCGCGACAAGGTCGCACTCATCGACATCGGATGATAGAGTATCATGTTGGAATCCAGAATGAATTCGGACGGAATTGAGAGTTGAGAATTGAGAGTTGAGAATTGAGAGAGATCCTCCTTTGCCAGTGTATCGATCGGCCCCGTGTGGGCCCCTCTCGCTTCTGACTTCTCATTTCTCACTTCGTTGCCCCCTTTCGTAACCGGCGAGTCTGGAACAGTACCGGAGCTTCATATGCGCGGACTTGACGACCTCAAATACGACGCCAACGGGCTCATCCCCGCCATCATCCAGGACGCCGACACCGGCGACGTGCTGATGATGGCCTATATGAACAAGACGAGCCTCGCCGAATCCATCCGCACCGGGCAGACCCATTTCTGGTCGCGCAGTCGTCAGAAGTACTGGAAGAAGGGCGAAACCAGCGGCCATACGCAGGAAATCCAGGAGATCTTCATCGACTGCGACGCCGATACCGTCCTCATCAGAGCCAGACAGACCGGCGCCGCTTGCCACGAGGGCTACAAGAGCTGCTTCTTTCGCAAGTACGAACCTGACAGCGCTGAATGGAACGTCTGCGCCGAGCGCCTCGTGAACCCCGACGACGTCTACGGCCGGAAGTAGACTTGCCGCTTGCCGCTTCGCAACGCAACCACTATCGTACCGCGCTCGTAACCTTCCATGACGCAACGACCAATCATCACGCCGAGACGTTCCATCTGGACGTGGTCGGTATCCGCGCTGGCGGGGGCCGCCGGTCTGGCTGTTGGCCACGGCTTTCGCGAACCCATCGTCGCAGAAACGACACTGCGGGTGACGCTGGCCGCTTCGATTGCTCTCTTTGCGTTGAGCCGACTGCTGATGCTCGTGCCGCTCTCGTCGCTCGGTCCGCGGCTGCGGCGATGGTGGGTGGACTTCGTGCTGATGGTGGCGGCCGGGGCATGGTGGGTAATCGATCACTCGAACGAACGGGTGATCCTGCAAGTGGCGGCCATCTACGCCGTTGTCACCGGGGCGAGCACGGCGGCCCGGGCCGGCATCCGCCGGCTGACCGAGAGCGGGACCGATCGGCCGATCGCATCGCCCGTCCGCTGGTTGTTCATCGCCGCAGCGGGCGTGGCCCTGGCGGGCGGGGCGGTCCTGTGCCTGCCCGTCTGCTGGGCAGGCCCATACCCGGTCCAGGTGGATCATCCGTCCACCTACTGCCAGCTTGCCCGCCACGGGCTCGATTGCCTCTTCACCGCAACCGCCGCCATTACCGGCACCGGTCTGGCCACTTGCGATATCGGGTACCAGTTCAGCCGCCTGGGGCACATCGTCATCCTGCTGCTGATGCAGATCGGCGGGCTGGCGATCCTGATCACGGGGACGGCCGTCGGGTGGCGGCTGCGGCAGATGATCGGCTGGCGAGGTGTTGATGACGACGTGTCGTCCGCGGGCCTGCGCCGGGTGATCCGTTTTGTCTGCGTCGCCGCCTTGGTGATCGAGCTGGCGGGCACCGCGGTAGTCTATCGCACCTGGGACGGCGAAATCGATCCAAGCTTCAAGGCGGCCCCGGACCGGGATGAACTCCTCGCCGGCGTGATTGAGAAGGTCCCACTCGTTGCCGGCAGGTATGACGAGGCCCGGCTCCTGGCCAGCCTGTTCCACGCCGTCAGCGCGTTCTGCAATGTCGGGCTTACCCTGTCGCGGGACAGCTTGATCCCCTACCGCCATCACGTGGGACTCTACGCGGGTCTCCTGCCGCTGATGGTGCTCGGCAGCATCGGGGGGCCCGTGGTCTATGAGTTGTGCCGGCGGCTGGCCCGCCGGGGCGGCCACGGCCTCCGCGCGCTCTCGAAAGACACCTCCGTCACCCTGCTTGCGACGCTCGTCCTTATCGTCGCAGGGGCGGGTTTGCTGTTTGCCATTGAAAGCACGACCTACTGGCAGCTTCGTTACCCGCGCGATGACACGCCCGGACGCCTCATGCTCCCCGCCAGTCAGGGTGCCGACGGTTCGATCGTCTTTTCCGCCGATGGTTCCGATCGCGCCCGGTCCGAGCGGATGCGAACCATGAGCCCGCCCCAGCGCCTGGCCGCCGCCGTCTTCCACAGTATCACCGCCCGCACGGGCGGGATGCACACGGCACGCCTCGACGAATCGTCATTGTCCCCTGCCAGTCGCCTGGTGCTCATGGCTTGGATGCTGATCGGTGGTGCGGTGGGCGGGTCGGCGGGCGGACTGCGTATCCTCGTGTGGGTGCTCCTGATCGTTGCCATCACGGGCTGCGGAACGAACGCCAAAGAGCCGCGGGCTTCAGCCCGTGCAGCCACCCGCCAGCGCGCGATTCTCAGCGCGGTTGCCGTCACTGCTTCGATGTTCACGCTTATCGGCCTGACGGCCTTTACGCTGGTCTATCGCCAGGCCGGTTCGCTGGAGGCCGTGGCGTTTGAGGCCGTCAGCGCGTGCTGCAACGTCGGGTTCTCCACTCCTCTGACGAACCAGCTCTCCGCACAGGGCCGCTCCGTGCTCATCCTCGCCATGCTGCTGGGACGCGTGTTGCCCCTGGGCATCCTGCTCCGCTGCACGCAGGGCGCTCCGATCGCTTCGAAGATCGAGTCGCGGACGGAGCAACCCGTACCTCACCCCGAAACGACGGAGGACGCTCCAGAGACGGAGGGATAGAGGGAACTCCCCTTCGGGTCGCGGCTAAACCCCCCATGACAATGACCTGCCTAGCCGACCCCGCGCCCGGCCTTGTTGGGCCAGCTTCCCGTCCAAAGCCGCAGTCACTGCAAGATCGGGTCCTCGGCCAGCACGCTGCGGAGCTTGCGCAGGGCAACGTTCTGAATCTGCCGGACGCGCTCCTTGCTTATGCCGACCGTGCTGCCGATCTGCTTAAACGTTAATCGCGAACCGTGATCACCGGGAAACCGCTGGGCCAGAACCTTCGACTCCAGGCATGTCAGTTCACCCAGATTGCCGTCCAGCACGCGTTGGAGACGCTCAACGTACAACTCCGTTCGGGTATCGGCCTCGGTATCCGGCCGCTCGAACGAAACGTCAAACTGCACCGGAAACAGTTCCCGGTAACGGCGCTCGCGCGTGCCCCGATGTATCAAGGCCCTGGCGATGACATTGCAGGCGTACGTGCTGAATCGATATCCCTTCCATGGGTTGAACCGGTCCACTGCCCGCGTCAGGCCCAGCATGGCGTCGCTCAACAGGTCATCCTCGTCAAACTGCCTCAATCCGAGACGGCTGATCGTCGAGTAGACCAGGCCGATGTTCTTTTCCACGATGTGCTCGCGGGTCAACCGCCATCGCCGGACCCATTCGATCCGCTCCGCGACCGGCACGTCCTTACCCCTGGAGCGCCGGACAGCCCGGTAGGCACAGGTATGCAGGGCCACAAACAGCTCCTGTTCCTCAGGCTCCTTCTCACCCTGGCTGCCATACGCGATCTGCTCGGCGATCCGGATTGCGTCGGCGGCTGCCGACTTCGTCTTGACACGCCGATCGGGCACATACCAGAGCTGCTCGGGATCGACGCCCGCAGAAGACGGCAACCTGGCAATTCGCCCTTTCATTGGTCTTTTTTTCTTGGCCATGGCATTTACGTTTGTCACGCCCTCGTGGTTCTTCTGTTATAGCACCCTTTCGGTCCCATATAGTATAGCACCAGAATGGTGCGGTTTCAAATCTTTGACAAGTTTTTTCGCGCACTAGAACCGGAGGCTCCTGCGCGGCGGCAGGACCAAGCACACATCACGACGGGCTGTCTCGACCATAAGTGCTTTAATATCATGTGGTTAGATCAGGCATATTCAGGAGGGCCGGTCACGGGGTACTGTCCTGATGGGAACGCAGAAACATTGTCGTCCTTGGTTTACCCCCCCTGCTGGCTGCTGTCCTGCGGGTTCGTGGCGGTGCCAGTTGCGGCGCGATGCGTTACAATCGCCCCGATGCTGAAGCGGCCCGGTCGGATTCTGGCTCTTGAGACCTCAGGGCGAACAGGTAGTGTCGCCCTGGCCACCGATGCAGGCATCGCCACCGGCGGGGGCATCACCGCTGGTGCAGACACCAGGTCTGGGGCGGGTGGCGCGCCCGGTGGCGACGCGGTCGCCGTGGGACGGTTGTCCGGCGACATGAGACATGCGTCCGAGCTGATGCCCGTGGTGGCTCAACTGCTGGCCGAGCAGGGCTGGCCCGGCGACTCGATCACCGACGTCTTCGTCTCGATCGGTCCGGGCAGCTTCACCGGGCTTCGTATTGGCGTCACGGTCGCGCGGACGCTGGGGTGGTCGATTGGAGCACGGATCGTCGCGGTCCCGACCGTGGATTGCCTGGCTCGCAACGCGCTAGCCGTTACCCCTCCGCCGCCGCACGTGGCCGTCATCCTCGACGCGAAACGTTCTCATATTTACACTGCCGCTTTCGACCTGCACGACGGCGTCTGCACGAAGACGGTGGACGCCGACCTGGCGGACCCGCGGGAGTTCCTGTCCCGTTGCCCCAGGCCGCTGGCTGTCCTGGGTGAGGGCATTGACTATCACCGGCAGGCCATCGACGAGAGCGGGGCGACCGTGCTCGAGCCGGAGTGCTGGCCCGCGCGGGCGGAGAACGTCGTTCGGGTGGGGATCGAACTCGCCCGCGCGGGGTGGTTCACCGCGCCGGGCGACCTGGTGCCCCTCTACATCCGCCGGCCGGAGGCAGAGGAGAAATGGGAGAAGCTGCACGGGAAGGGCTGAAGGGAAGAAGGGGAAGGCGCGAAGGTGAAGACACGCGAAGCCGCAAGCGGTCGTGCGAAGTCGCGGGCGGACCAGGTTGTATAGGCATAACCTTTTATCCAAAGGAGCATCGTTGTGTCACACAAGCTCGAATCCCGGAGTTGGCATCGTGGGAAGCTATGGGTCGCCGCGGTTGCACTTTGCCCGGCGTTGGTCGCAGGGGCGACGTTTGGAGGCGCCCGGAACCCGTTGCGAATCACGGCGGATGCGACCCGGGTCACCGTTCACGCCGGAGACCGGCCCCTCCTGCAATACCGATACGCCGAGGTGCCCTACAAACCGTACGTGGAGCGGTTTCCGTCGCCGGGCGGGGTCAGTATCCTCCGCGATTCCCCCCACGACCACAAGCATCATCACGCCCTGATGTTTGCCGTCGCCGTTGACGGGATCAACTTCTGGGAAGAGCAGGAAGCGTCCGGCCGGCAGGCCCATCGAGCCCTGACCGACGTGCGTATCGACGCGCAGAACGGCCTGCACCGGGCCGGTTTCACGGAACATATCGACTGGGTCAGTCCCCGAGACGACAAGGTGGTGTTGCAGGAACAACGCATGATCGAAGTCTACCAGGGCACGGATCTCGAAGCGTCATTGATGACCTGGCGGGGGCGCTTCACGCTGCCGGCGGGCAAGGCATCGGCCGCGATCACCGGCAGCCGGTACTTCGGCCTGGGGGTGCGGTTCGTTCAGTCAATGGACACCGGCGGGGCGTTCGTGAATGCGAACGGCAAGACCGGGGTTGACGGCACGAACGAAGCCCGGTCGGCGTGGTGCGCGTACACAGCCCAAGCGGATGGCAAGCGGGTCACCGTCGCGATGTTCGACCACCCCGTCAACATCCGGCATCCAGCGACATGGTTCACCATGGAAACGCCGTTCGCCTACCTGGCCGGCACGCTGGAGCTCGCCAAGCAGCCGCTGACGGTGGCACCGGGCAAACCACTTGAACTCCGGTACGGGGTGGCGGTCTGGGACGGCACCGCCGGCCCATCGCAGATCGAGAAACTCTATCGGCGTTGGGTCGGTTTGCCCGCTGCCGGGACGTCACCGGCACGAGAACCCACGGGTTAGACGACCGTGCACGATTCCGGGACAGCCAGGCGGGCGAGCGGCCGCGCGGGCTGAAGCCCGCGGCTCTTTGTTGTCGCACGATCCCGCACGGTCATTTGGCGTGGTTTTGGGCGAGACGGTTTCCTGCGAACGCGGCAGGGCGAACCACAGCCCCGGCAGGCTCGTACGATCTTGAAAAAGACTGGCTGGATTGGGTAAATTGCCCGGTTCCGGCGGCCGCAGGGGCGGCCTAATTGTTGTCGGTGCCGAAGCTGTCGAAAGGTGGAATGATGGCGACTGACGTCAAGCGAATCGGAGAACTGGTAGCGGCCGAGAGTGCCCCGATCAGATCGCTGATCGACGAGGTCGGCAAGGTGATCGTGGGTCAGAAGTACATGGTGGAGCGGCTGGTTATCGGGCTGCTGGCCAACGGGCACGTGCTGCTGGAGGGCGTGCCGGGACTGGCCAAGAGCCTCACCGTCACGACCCTGGGCCGGGCCATTCAGGCCAAGTCGCGGCGGATCCAGTTCACGCCCGACCTGCTCCCGGCGGACCTGATGGGGACCCAGATCTACAACCAGCGGAGCGGCGAGTTCACCGTGCGCAAGGGGCCAATCTTCGCCAATATCATCCTGGCCGACGAGGTGAACCGGGCCCCGGCCAAGGTGCAGTCGGCCCTGCTTGAGGCGATGCAGGAACGGCAGGTCTCCATCGGCGAGGAGACCTTCCCTCTCGAGGACCCGTTCCTGGTATTGGCCACGCAGAACCCCCTGGAGCAGGAGGGCACGTATCCCCTGCCCGAGGCCCAGGTGGATCGTTTCCTGCTGAAACTCAAGATCGACTACCCGAGCAAGGACGAGGAACGCAAGATCGTCGATCGCATGTCGGTGACACATCCGGATGGGCAGGTCAATCCGGTGATCAAGCCGGAAGACATCCTGCGGGTCCGCGAGATCGTTGACGAGATTTACGTGGACGACAAGATCCGCGACTACATCATCGAGATCGTCTTCGCCACGCGCAACCCGGAGGCTCACGGCCTGCGGGACCTGGCGAACCTGATCGAGTATGGGGCGTCGCCGCGGGCGTCCATCGCCCTGACGCTGGCGGGCAAGGCACACGCCTTCATGGAGGGCCGCGGGTACGTGACGCCCCAGGACGTCAAGTCGATCGGCATGGACGTCCTACGCCACCGCGTGATCCTCACCTACGAAGCCGAAGCCGAGGAGATGGGGCCGGAGGACGTCCTGCAGAAGGTGTTCGATTCCATCCGCGTGCCGTGACCGGGCCAGAGGAAGGCCGGTAATGATGATTGTGAGAGCGCGCTCCCCTTCGGGTCGCGGCTAAACATGGATGCGATCCCCTTCGGGTCGCGGCTAAACCGGTCTGGCGGGGGATTCGGTCGAGCTTATGCCTGAACGACAGGATGATGTCCAGAGGACGCGCGAACTGCTCCGCAAGGTGCGGCGGATCCAGGTGCGGGTGGACCGGCTGGTGAACGACGTAATCGTGGGCGAGTATCGGTCGGTGTTCAAGGGGCGGGGGATGGAGTTCGAGGAGGTACGGGAGTACGTCGCGGGCGACGACATCCGGGCCATCGACTGGAACGTGACGGCCCGCACGGGGACCGCCCACGTCAAGCGGTACGTCGAGGAGCGCGAGATGACGGCGGTTCTGCTGGTTGACCTGAGCCTGTCGGGCCGGTTCGGCAGCGGACATCAGCTCAAGGTTGACCTGGCCACCGAGATCAGCGCGGTGCTCGCGTTCTCGGCCATCAAGAACAACGACAAGATCGGACTGTTGATCTTCACCGATCAGGTGGAGATGTACATCCCGGCCAAGAAAGGCAAGCGGCACGTGCTGCGGGTGATCCGGGAGCTGTTGAGCTTCGAGCCGAGCGCCGGCGGGACCGACGTGGCCGGCGCCCTGGAGTTCCTCAACAAAGTGTTGAAGCGCAAGGCCGTCATATTCCTGGTCTCTGACTTCATCGACACGGAGTTTGAACGCGATCTTGCCCTGACCCGCAGCCGGCACGACCTGATCCCGGTGCGAATCTCCGACCCGCGGGAGGCGGCGCTGCCGGACGTGGGCCTGATCGAGCTGGAGGATGCCGAAACCCACGAGCGGGTGCTGGTGGACACGCGGCGGCGGCGGGTCCGCGACGCGTTTGCCGCAACCGGGCGCAGCCAGGTCCAATCCCTGTCCGGGTTGATGCGGTCGATCGGAGCGGAATCACTCGACGTTTCGACGGGCCGGCCGTACATGAAGGACCTGCTGGGCTTCTTCCACCGGCGCGAGCGCCGGATGAGGCACTGAACGACGGAAAGTCGGGGGGATCGACGACCACGAGGGGACAAGCCCGCAACGGACGATGTATCGGTTCTTCTCACAGTTGATGCTCGGTGCCCTGGTTACCGCGGCGGTGGGTTCGTGCGGCAAGGATGAATCCCCGTCGGGGGGCGATGCTGGTGTGGGCGACGGCTTCGAGGTGCGCAAGAGCTTCGGGGCCGGCCCGGTGAAGTTCACGGTCGAATTGTCAGCCAAGTCGATAACCACCGCCGACGCCCTGGTTTGCCGCATGACGCTGAACGTGGCGGAAGGATACGAGGCGGAGTTCCCGGACCTGGTGTTTCCCGAAGACGTGCCGGGAGCGATCCTGACCGATTTGGACGAGCGCGAGCAGACGGACGGGAACCGCCGGCTTGAGATCTGCGAATACGAGCTGGAACCGGAATACGAAGGCACGTTGAAGCTGCCGACGATGGAGGTGTATTACCACAAGACGGGCGAGGTGAAGGAGGGTTTCTTCGCGACCGAGCCGATCGAGGTCGTGGTGCAAGCCGCGCCGGAGACCGCGGAGGCCCTTGCCTTCAGGCCGGTTCGAGGTCTGGTGACGGTGGAACAGATCGAGGCCCAGCGGCGTCGCATCTGGCCTTGGGTTCTGGGGAGCGGGTTGGCGCTGGGGGTGCTGATGGTGCTCGTTGCGTACCTGGTTCGTCGCCCGCGAGCGGCGCCGCCACCGAGGCCCGCCCATGAGATCGCGCTGGAGAGGCTGGAGAAACTGGCGGACAGGGGCCTGATCGCCGCGGATCTGGCGGAGCCGTTCTTCGTGGAGGTCACCGCGATCGTCCGCGACTACATCGAGCAGGCGTTCGGGGTCCGTGCTCCGGAACAGACGACGGAGGAGTTCCTTGCCCGCATGGTGACCGCCCCGGCGGTAGCCCGGCACCGGGACGTTCTGGCACCTTTCCTGGCGGCCGCCGACGAAGTGAAGTTCGCCTGCCTGGCTCCCGAGAAGGCGGCGATGCAACGCGCGTTCGATACCGCGGAGAACTTCGTGAAACAGTCGGCGGGGCTGGGGGGCACCGGGTGATGGGCATCGAGTTCAACAACCCCCACGCCCTGTGGCTGGCGTTGCTCGTGCCCGTGTACCTGCTCGGCACGAGGTGGCGGCTGACGACGGCAACGGTCCGCTATCCTTCCGTCCGCCACCTGAAGCGCCTGCCAAAGAGTTTCCGCCAGCGGTGCCGGTTCGTGCTGCCGCTGCTTCGGGCGGTGGGCCTGCTGCTGCTGGTGGTCGTGCTGGCCCGGCCGTTGAAAGGGCTCGGGGGCCGGGAGCAGCCCAGCAAAGGTATCGCCATCGCCATGCTGCTGGACCGGTCGGGCAGCATGGGCGATCCGAACGGCAAGCTCATGTACGAAGAGGAGTTGAGGCTCCGCTTCGACGTAGCCAAGGACGTTTGCGAGAAGTTCATCGAGGGCGACGGGAAGGAGTTGAAAGGCAGGCCCAACGACTACGTCGGGCTGTTCACGTTTGCGACGCATCCCCAGACCGATCACCCGTTCAGCTCGGATCACATCTCGCTGACCGGGGTGGCCGAGAAGATGTCGGCGGAGAAGCCGTTCCTCGACAAGCTGGGACGCCCCACCGACGACCTGAAGCAGGCGGCCCCGCAGACTGACGAGCACGGCCGGGTCCTCCGCGATCCCTTCGGGCGGATGGCACCGCGAACCAACCCGATGCAGTTCACGGACCTCAAGAAAGCGATTGAATACACCGCGGACAAGCTGCGCCTGCTCGAACAGGACCTCGGACGACCCTCGGGCGGGCTGCGCAAGTACGACCTCAAGAGCAAGGTGATGGTTCTGCTCACCGACGGGGAGCCGACCGTGGCCGACGCCCGGCGATCCCCCGACTACCCCGACGAGCAGACGGTCGAGAAGCTGACCGAGGCCGGCATCAGGGTCTACTTCATCCAGATCCTCGCTCGCGAGCGGTACCATGAGCGGCCGGACGGTACGGTGGAGGTGATCAGGCCGCGTCGCGGAGGTTTCTTCGCCCAACTGCAAGCTGATAAGGAAACGACGCTGGTCAACCGGGCGATCGAGGAAGCGCGGCGGCTGGCCCGGCGGACGGGGGGCGAGCATTTCCTCGCCACCAGCGGAGACCAGCTCAAGGAGGTCTACAAGCGGATCGACGAGCTGGAACGGTCGGACGTGGGCGGTCGCACGGTCTTCTCGTACGAGGAGCGGTACCACCCCTATCTCCTGGCCGCCCTGGCGATGCTCGCGGCCGAGCTGCTGCTCGGCCTCACGTGGTTGAGGAGGGCGCCGTAGCGGTGTCTGACGCATTCTTCAACCTGAACAACCCCGAGCGGTTGCAGTGGCTCTGGGCACTGGTGCTGCTGGCGATCCTGTTCGGGCTCGACCTGCGCCGGCGGCAGCGGGTGCTTCACCTGTTCGTGTCGCAATCACTGCTGGGCGACGTGAGTCCCAGACGTTCGCTGGGAAGGCCGATCTTCAAGTTCGCCCTGATCCTGGCCGGTATGGCCTCGCTGATCTTTGCGTTGGCCCGGCCGCGCTGGGATCCCGAGCAGATCCAACTGGAGCAGCGGGGCCAGAACCTGCTGTTCTGCCTGGACGTGTCGAACAGCATGCGGGCCCGGGATGTCGATCCCTCGCGATTGGAGGCGGCCAAGGCGGCGATCCGGACGCTGATGAACGAGTTGCCGGCCGGCAATCACGTCGGTTTGCTCGCGTACGCGGGCAGCGCGGAGCTCAAGTGCCCGCTCACGCCGAATTATCAGCACTTTTTCTCGGTCCTCCAGCGCGTCACCTACAACAGCGTGGACGTCGGCGGGTCGAACCTCGGCGACGCCATTTCCAAGGCGACCCGCGACGTGTTCGGGCTGTCGGACGAGACACCGGCGGCGAGCGACGAAAAGGAGAAAGGAAAAAAAGAAGAGCAAGAAGACGCGAAGCCGCAAGCGGCGGATGCGGAGCAGCAAGCGGCGGGCGAGACGGCCATCAAGGCCGAGCGGCCGGACGAAGACGCAAACGCCAACGTGTTGATCATCCTGACCGACGGCGAGAGTCACGAAGGTTATGCCCGCGAGATGGCGCAGGAGGCGCACGGGCTGGGGGTGGCCATTTTCATCATCGGATTGGGAACCGAGGCCGGTGCTCCCATCCCCATCGAAGTGAATGGAGAAACGACGACGCTGAAGTACAAGGGTGAAGAGGTCATTACCCGATTCGACGATGCCTCCCTGCGAGGCGTGATCGAGTCTTTACCGGGTCGGTGCGGTTATCTGGCCGCCGGTGCGTCCAACGTCGATCTTGTCGATGTTTACCGGCGGGTGGTCTCGCAGCAGGAGTTGGAGACCAAGAAGCTGCGTTTCACCGTGTGGCAGGAGAAGTTTCAACTGTTCGTGGGGATTGGCGTGGTCCTGGTTGTGTTGTCGAGCCTGATCAGTGAGCAGCGGCCGGCGGGGCGCGGGGCAGGTGCGCGATGAGAGCCTTCATAAGAACGATTGTTCTTGGCGCGATGTACCTGGTGCCGGGCGGGACGGCGGTGAGTGCAGAGATCCGGTCCACCCTGGTCGATGCGCAGGAACAATTCGAGCAGGGGCACCATGAGCAGGCGCTGAAGCTGTACAAGCAGGCGGACGAGGCGGAGCCGGGACACGCTGCCGTCGCCTACAACATCGGACTGTGCCACTTGAACCTGGGCGACGCCGAGAAGGCGATGCAGCAGTTTGAGCGTGTTGCCAGCCAGGCGGGGGTGAGTCGGCGATTGCGGCGGGACGCCTTCTACAACATCGGGCTTGTCCGGGCGTCGGGAGCCCGGGAGCGTTTGAACGGGCTCCTCGCGCCGGCAAGCCGACCGGCGGACCAGGTGCCGCCGGACGCGCCGGCAAACATCGAGAAACTGCAGCAAATCGCGGACGATCTGCTCCGAGCGATTGCGGCCCTCAAGGAGTCGAAAGCGATCGAGCCGGGCGACGAGACGGAGCACAACATCCGCGCCGCCCGGATCACCCGGCGCAATGTCCTGGGTTTGCTGCGACAGGCGATGGAGGAGAAGGAAAAGCAGGATATGCTCGACGACCCGCGGGCGTATCTGGAAGCCCTGATCTTCGAGCAGTACCGGCAAGTCGGCCTGACGCGGTATCTGGTGCTGAATCCACCGGCAGAACCGGCCCGGTCGAGGGCGGCACGGCGGGCGGCGGTCCGCCTGCAGCGGAAGATCATGGAGCGTACGGCCATGCTGGCGGACAACCTGGCCCAGTTCCGCGAGGTCACGGAGGAATCCCCGACTCCGCCGGCCACCCAGCCCGCGGACAAGACGCCGCGAGAGACGATCTATCACGCGGCGGCTGGCCAACTCGACAAGGCGGCCATCGTGTCGCAACGCGACGCCTGCGCGTTCCTGCTCGACGGCGAGGTGAATGAGGCCCACGATAAGCAGTTCACCGCCCTCGACGAGATGCACGCGGCGCTCTACCTGTTCCCGCTGAATCCGGCCCAGACCCTGGTCAAGGCGCGGACCGGGCAGGCCCAACTCAAGGAACTCGTCGAGACGATCGAGTCGGACAAGGACTGGCTGCGCGACCCCTTGCTGGCCGAGGCGACGATACCCGACGACGCTGAGTGGGAACCCGATAAGACGGCAATCCACTACCGCCAATTGCAGATCAGCAACGTCCTTGCGCTCCTGCACCTCCAGTGCCAGTATATCGCCGCGATGTCCCAGCCGGCGAACGAGCCCGCGCCTGCCTCGGAGCAGGAAAACCCCCTGCTGGACCCTGAGCTCAACGCCAGGCTGGCGGAAGTGCTGGCGGGGGCGGATGAGTTGAGAGAACCTTGCCTGAGCGCCATCGCCGCAAAGGACAAGGACGCAGCGCTGGCGGCCCAGGCGAAGATGCTCGAGATCATCGACGCCGCCCTGGAGCTGCTGCCCAAAACGATCGAGCAACGCATTGCCGAGCTGATCGTCCGGCAAGCGCGTTTGAACGAGGAGGTCAAGGCCGAGGTCGGCGAAGCGAATCCTGATGCGGGCAACGAGAGCGTCTCGCCGCTGCAGAAGATCAGGAAGTGGGCGGCCCGGCTCAAATCGAAGCTGTTCGATACTCCCGCGGGCGAGGGGGCCAGGATGCTGCGCGGACAGCAGGAAGACATCCAAAGCGAGACCACCGGCGTCAACGATGAGATCAGGCAGCAGATTCCCAGCGGGACCACGACCCAGCCCGGCGCGTCTCCGCCGCCAGCCGGGACGCAATCGCCGCAGGTGCAGGCCTACATCGAGGCGAGCAAACACCTGGCCGACGCCGATACTGAAATGGGTGCCGCCATCAGAGGCTTCGACAAGGCAGTTGTCGAGAACTCGTCCAGACCGATGCGTGCCGACGGACCGGTCCAGACCGCCCAGACCCGTGCCCTGGAGGAACTGGTCAGGGCCCTGGCCGCCCTGCAGCCGCCCGAGAATCAGCCGCAGGAAAACGGGCAGGATCAGCAAGACCGGCAGCAACAGCAGCGGCAGGACAACCAGGACGTTCAACGAGAGGTCGATCGGCTGGATAGGGAACGGGAACGGGCGATGCAGGAACTCTACCAGAAACGCCCCCGCACGGTTATCAAGGATTGGTAGCCCGGATGTTCACAAACCGCCCCGAATGGTTCTTGCTTGGCGCGATCGTGCTTGGCTGCCTGTCAGCCAGCCCGCCGGCCAGCCGCGGCGCCGAGATGACCGCCGGACTCGAACGGGACACCATCTACTCCGGCACGAGCACGCTGCTGGTAGTGGAGGTGAGCAACGCGCGAAGCGCGGACTGGCCCGTGGTCGAACCGGTGGAAGGACTGAGAATCACCCCCTATGGCTCACCTGGCGTTATCCGGGACCTGTTCCGGGGGACGATTCGCCGGTCTTATCGCTTCATGGTTGCCCCTGAGAAAGCGGGGGTGTTCCGGATCTCGTCGGTGTCGCTGACGGCGGACGGAGAGTTCCTCAAGCGGGGCCCGTTCACGCTTCGGGTGGTGGAGTTGCCGCTCAAATTCCACGCAGTGGAGATCGAACCGGGCGAGATCCTGGTCGGCGAGACGGCGAAGCTGACAGTCTCCTACCAGGGCGTTCGGCCGGGGAAGGTGCCGGTCGTGCCGGAGGTTCCGGGGCTGTCGATCCGCCTGACGGGTTCGCCCCGGGTGCAGGTGACCCGGCGGGAGGGGATTCCGATCAGCTCCTACGAGTTCAACGTGAGAGCGGCCCGACTCGGGGACTATCAGATCAAGGGGCTCTCGCTCGACGGCGTGCCGGCCGACGCGGTCGCGCTGATCGTCTCGTCGTTCGTGGTCGTACGCACGCAGGTGGGAGCGAGTTCACTGGTCGTCGGCGGCCAGACGATCGTCCACATCGTGGTGAGGGGATTGCCGGAATCGGCCGGTCTCGAGCCCGTTGCGCCGGCCGGGCTGAGAGTCGTGCCCGCCAGGCAGGCGTACCGCGGGCCCCCGGGCACCACGGTGTTCTCGTTCGATGTCACCGCAACTGAGCCGGGGACGCCAACCATCACCGCGCTGCAACTGCCCGAAGGCCGGCAAATCGCGCTCGCACAACCGATCTCACTATCCGTCCGGCAAAGCGGTGAGGGCGGAATCCTCGCATGCCGGGGCAAACCTCGAACCGACCAGACGGTTATCGGCGAGCCGTTCGTAGTCGATTACGAAGTATTCTTCCGCGGTGACCTTCGCGCTGCGGGGATTGACCCGGCCGGGGCCGATTTTGCCAATAAGCCCTATATCAAGGTTCAGCCGGTCAACGATCTGACCTATCCGGGCTTCTCCGGTCAGCCGATCCAGGTCCGGTTCGGCCAGGGCCGGGCGGTCATGCTTTCGGGCAGCGGCGAGTTCAACGGGCAGAAGGAACAGTTGTTGCGGTTTGCCCTGAGGATCACACCCCTGGCCGCCGGCGAGTTGTCGCTGGACGGCCTGCGCGTGCTGCTGCTGCTTCAGATCAAGGAGGAACAGCGGACGGCGTTCTCCGTTACTACTAGCTCGCGATCGGAACAATACGAACGGCTGGCTGAGGTTCCCCCGCATCGGGTCATTGATCCGCCCGGCAAGACTGCCCCCTCGGGTTACCGCGGCGCGGTCGGGACATCCTTCACGTTCGCCACCAAGCTCGACCGCACGAAGGCAACGGCCATGTCGCCCCTGACCCTCACCATGAAGATCACCGGTGAGAGCGTGGGGCCGCAGTTCGCACCACTCCCCCTTACGGAGGTTCCGGAGCTGACCCGCGATTTCGACGTCTCCCCGACGGTCGGCGGCGGAGAGGTAACGGACAGCACGATCACGTTCACGCAGGTCGTTCGGCCGCGCAGTGAAGCCGTCACCGAACTACCCGCCCTTCCCCTCGTCTACTACGACTACGAGAGAAAGGTGTACGACACGGTCTACAGCCTGCCCATTCCGATCGACGTGACCCCGGGGAGCCTAGTCGGAGCCGGTGCGATGGAAGTCACGTCACTCGAGGACGCGCACGCTGGCGATGCCGCCGCCGGACACGAAGCCCCGACTACCCCGGCGGTGTCGCTCGGTGCGAACCATACCACGCTGGGGGACGTCGCCACGGGCAAGCCGATCGGCCCGGTCGGAATCCTGGCGATCCTGATCGCGGGCCCGGTGAGCATCGTGCTGGTCCGGGCGGGTCGGCAAGTGTACCAGCGGCAGCGGCCGGTGGCGGAGGTCCGACAACGGCGCAGGAAACTGATTGCCGATCTGGACCGGGTCGCCGGCGCGGATCACTTTCACGCAGCCCTTGCCGAGACGCTGCAATCGTATCTGCGTCTGACGTTCGATCTCCCGCCGGGCGAGCTGTCCACAAACCTGCTCGCCCGAGCTTTCCAGGAGCACTCCGCAAGTGACGACCTGCGGCGCGAGGCCCAAGAGCTGCTGGCTCAGTGCGACGCTGGGCGGTTCGCGGCCGGTGCGGTGGACGATGCCGAAAAGGCGCGGCTTATTCATCGAACTCGAGAGCTGCTGGCCAGGCTGGATCGTGGTGTGAAATGAGCTTCTCGTTGCGATGCTGCCTGACCTGTGCCTCTGTCCTAGGTGCTCTCGTCGGGGACGCCGGTGCATCGCCGGAACAACGGTTTGCCGAAGCTCAGGCCCGTTTCGACGCCGCCAAGAGGAAGCTGGAGGTTGACGGCCCGGATTCCGTCGAGGCGCGGTGCGGATTCCACGAGGCGGCAGCCCGATTCGCCGCCTTGGCCGACGATGGTGTCGTCAGCGTGAACCTTTACGTCAACACCGGGAACGCCTATCACTTCGCCGGCGACGACGCCCGGGCGCTGCTCTGGTATCTGCGGGCATCGCACCTCGCTAACACACCGGAAACGCGGGCCGGCCTGGCGGCCCTGCGGCGCATCTGTAAGGCCGACCTCTGGCCGCCCGGGCACACGTCGATTGGCCGAGTGCTGATGTTCTGGCACTACGACCTCAGTCGCCGAACAAAGCAGACCATGCTGCTGGCGAGCTACCCGGCCGGCTGGATCATGGTGATCGTCTGCCTGCTGAGGCAGCGACGATCGCTCTGGCTGCGGGTCGGCGTTGCGTTGCTGCTCATCGGCGGCGTGATCGGAGCCTCCGACGTGGTAGCGGCCATGGCCCCCGGTGACCAGTGGGCGGTGGTGCTCGAAGAAACGACAGGGTACGCCGGTGACGGCGAAGGATACTCCGTCGTGGTGGACCGGATGGCCTCCGGCCAGGAGGTCAAAGTCGTCGAGTCCCGCCGGGAATGGATGCAGGTCGAACTGCCCTCACACGCGCGGTGCTGGGTTCGCACCGAGGTCTGTGAAGCGATTTGACCCCCGGGACGTGAAAGGGCCCGCGGCACCACCCCGTTCCTCTATGTCTTCGCAATGAATGAACTCGACCGGCTCAGCCGACGATAATGACGTGCACGTTGCCGGGCCCATGGACGCCGGCGACCAGTGTCATTTCGATGTCGGCGGTCTTGCTGGGGGCGGAGATGAGCACGGCATTGGCGGGCATGTCGTCCGGGGCGCCGGCAACGAAGTCGAGAAGGTCAGGGAGGATTTGGCCGGCCCGGACGATGGCGATGTGGTTGGGGACGGCCAGGCTGGCCAATCGCCGACGACCGCCGCCGCTGATCACGCACAGCGACGCCGTCTCCGCCACCGCCGAGACGACACCGGTGATGCCGAAGTCCGCGTCAAAGGAGGCGTCGGGATCGTCGGGGCTCAGCAAGTCGATGCCCCTCTCTTCGAGCCGGGACACGATCTTCTCACGGGCGGGCATCTCTTCCTCGGGCACGATGGCACTCTTGCCGCCGGCGGCCCCGATCAGCTCCACAATCTTCTCCAGCATCGCTGGCTCATCTCCCACGCGATGGGCGTGCATGCCGGATTCGTCTACGCGGGTCGCGAAGACTTCGACGATATCCTGGTCCGACGAGATGACCCGGGCGGCTTGAAGATCGTCCGGCAGATCGACCGGCTTGCCCCGCTCGGCGAGGGCGTCCCGGATTCTGGCGAAGAAGCTTTGCTGCGACTCGGCGGGCATCACTCCTGCTCCTCAGCGTCGATTTGCGATTTCAGTCTGGGCCAGCGCCTGTGGAACGGCGTCTTGGCCAGGATGGGGAAGTCCCGCTCATTCGTCCAGGCCTTCCCGTCCAGGGGCAGCTTGCGGATCCACCCGTTGCGGGCCTTGAGGGCCAGGTACCACCGGGCCATCCTCGCCCCCCAGCTATAAAGGAACTTCGAGTGCATCCCCATTCGCCAGAACTTGAAGCCGATCCGCCACATGAGCGGCGCGCGACCGCATTTCAGCAGATCGTACCGCAGGTGGATCAACATCGTCGGGATGTCGATCCGCACCGGGCATGCCTCCAGGCACGCGTGGCACAGGCTCGACGCGGCAGGCAAACACTCGTAGGTCTCCAATGACTCCAGCAGCGGCGTGATGACCGAGCCGATCGGGCCGGGGTACGTGCTCTCGTAGGCGTGCCCGCCGATCTTGCGATAGACGGGACAGGCGTTCAAACACGCTCCGCACCGGATACAGCGCAGCGCCTGGCGGTAATCACTGGCGAGGATTCCCGAGCGGCCCCGGTCCATCAGCACCAGGTGGAACTCCTGGGGCCCGTCGAAGTCGCCCTCGCGCTTCGGCCCGGTGATCAGGTTGGTGTAGCAGGTGATCCGCTGGCCGGTCCCGCTCTTGCCCAGCAGCTTCAGGAAGACGGCCAGGTGCTTCATCTGCGGGATCACCTTCTCGATCCCCATCAGGCAGACGAGCACCCGCGGCCGGGACGAACAGAACCGCCCGTTCCCCTCGTTGGTGACGATGCAGATGGTGCCGGTCTCGGCCACGGCGAAGTTGGCCCCGATGATACCCATATCCGCAGCCTTAAACTTCGCCCGAAGCACGCGGCGGGCCGCCTTGGTCAGCGTAGGCGGATCGGAGGTGTACTCGATGCCGATCTTCTCGACGAACAGCTCCCCGACTTCCTCCTTGCTCTTGTGGGCGACCGGGGTGACGATGTGCGAGGGCTTTTCGCCGGCGAGTTGGAGAATGTACTCGCCCAAGTCGGTTTCCAGCACATCCAGGCCGGCCCGCTCGAGCTGGCGGTTGAGTTCGATCTCCTCGCTGACCATGGACTTGCTCTTGACGACCAGATTGGCCCCGGCGCGGCGGCCGATCCCGGTGATGATCTCGCGGGCGTCCTCCCCGGTCTCGGCGAAATGCACGTGCCCGCCGCACGAGCGGACCTTGTCCACGAGTTGGGCCAGGTAGCGGTCCAGGTTCTGCAGGGTGTGGTCTTTGATGCGGGCGGCCAGCTCGCCGATGGCCAGCGGGTCGCCCAGTTCCGGCATGATCGCCCGCCGCGCATCGTCATTCAGGCGGGTGGACCTGTCGAAGATGATGCCGATCCGTTCATCCGCCAGGGCGGCGGCGGCGCTACGCTTGAAATCAGGCGCCGCCGGTTGCGTCGTCCGGGACCCGCTCACTGCATCGCCTCCGCCTCGGGATCGCCGTTGCCGTTGCCCATCGCCTCGTCCAGCATCTGGGCCACGTGCCGGATCTCGATGTCCAGCCCCTCGCGGCGGGCGGCGCCGCCGATGTTCATCGAGCATCCGGCGTCGTTGCAGACCAGCAGGTCGGCCCCCGTGGCGCGGATGCAGGCCACCTTGTCACGCACCATCGCCCCGGAGATGTTCCCATGCTTGACGCTGAACGTCCCCCCGAACCCGCAGCACTGTTCCATCTTCTCCAGAGGCCGGTACTCCAGATCGCGGAACTGCTCGATGAGCCCGACGATATCCTCGGGGGTCATGCCGATGCCGCGGTTGTGGCAACTGTAGTGGAAGGTCGCCACCGCCGGATAGGGCAGATCCCACTTTGACCAATCGACCTTGAGCTTCTTCTGCAGGAACTCGACGAACTCGAACGTCTTGCTTGCGGTCGCCACCGCCCGGGCGTGCATGGCGGGATCATGCTCGAACAGGTGGGGGAAATACTCGCGGACGATCGAGCAGCAGGAGCCGGAGGGCGTCACCACGGTCTCGGCGTCCTCGAAGACGTCGATCATGCGAGCGGCGACGGAACGGGCCTCGTCGAGAAAACCGCTGTTGAGCGCCGGCTGGCCGCAGCAGGTCTGCTTGGCCGGACAATCAACCTGATGACCGAGCCGTCGAAGGACGCGGACGACACACTCCGCCACTTCCGGATAGAACAGATCGGTCAGGCAGGTGACGAAAAGCGAGATTTGCATGCACAATAACCGGGGCGTTCAGTCCAACGGTGCGGCGGGACTCACCAACAAGGCGTCACGTGCCGTCGGCGAGGCGGCCAGAGCCGTCAGCCAATGACCGATTCCCCCCGCTTCTGGAAAATGAAGAACACAATGAGCGCCAGGCAGAGGACGCCTGCGCCCACGAAAAAGCCGATCCAGGAAAGCTGCTGTTTATCATTCCGCCGCTGGCCGGCACTACTGAGCCCCATGCCGAACCCGATCGTCGACAGGAGCAAGGTCAGGGCGGTGGCCCCGTAAACGGCCAACTTGCGGTTCTTGCCGTAGTAGATGACTTGCTCCGACCAGTCTACGTTCCTGAACACGACCAGGACCAGCCCGAGCAGGGTCACCACCGAGGCCAGCGAAACGACGATACTCACACGTGCCTGATTGTCGTAACGGCGAAGCGAGAACTTAGCCACTGGTTTGGTCTCCGGCTCCAGCAATTGTCAGCGATCGGTCAGCTTGAGTTGCTCGCCAGTATATTGAAAACCACGGACCGCGCCTATCGCCCTGCTAGTGCCGCTTTCGGTCAGACGATTGCATACGGATAAACAGGCCAAAACGGCGCTGACTCGGC
>CAZOIA010000085.1:0-23122 GCA_964579675.1 uncultured Planctomycetales bacterium
CCGGGGCCGCCGCCGGTCATGATGAAAGGCTGATCGAACACCTGGAGCGACCAGATGAGCGAGAAGATCAGCATCATGGCGATGACCGGGCGGAGTCGGGGCAGGGTGATGTGCCAGATCTTTCGCCAGAAGCCGGCGCCGTCGAGCTCGGCCGCCTCGTAGAAGTCATCCGGAACGCTCTTGAGCACAGAGATGTAAATCAGGCTTGGGCCGAACATGATGAAACCCGGCAACACCAGGCACAGCATCGCCAGGTTGGCGTCGTTCAGCCAGCCCAGCCGAATCCCGAACAGGCTTTCCAGGACGGCGTTGAACAGCCCCAGCTCCTGGTTGTAGAAGTACTGCCAGATGACGATACCCGCGGTGTTGGCCACGGGCAGGAACCACAGCAGCATGAGGATGCGGATCGCTCGCTTGGAAAGCTCCATGAGCATGATCGACACGATGATCGGCGGCAGGAACGTCAGCAGCAGGGCCAGGCCCGCGTAGATGAAGGTGTTCTTGAAGGCGGTCAAGGTCATCGGGTCGTTGAAGACGTTGACGAAGTTCTGGATGCCGACGGGTTCGGGCGGGGCTGCGGGATAGTACTTCTGGGTCGCCACCAGGAACGCCAGGGCGATCGGCAGCCAGGCGAACATGGTGTGGACGACGATGGCCGGCAGGGACATCAGCCAGGCGCTGACGCGGCCGATTCGCTTATCCCGGAATGCCGTTCTCACCAGCATTTGCACCTGGTCTCGACGAACTCGGCGACCTGTCCGGCGGCGGCGGGGGGCAGATTGCGGCGGGCGAAATCCACAAGCGCCGAGTAGTAGCGCTTCATCTTGTCGCGTATCTCGTGCACCTCCTCGTCGCTCTTCAACTCGGCGTTCATGCAGCGGGCGTTGATCTTGCCGGTGTGCTCGGCCAGGATGGCCTTGATCAGGGCCTCCTCCGCCGCCGGATCCGGGTTTCCGTCCTTGTCCAGCTTGGGCTTGGCGAAGAGCAACTCACTGAACATGTTGTTCAGCGCGTCGTTGAACTGGACGGGTTTGAGCAGGCCGAACATCTGCGGCGTCGGGAACAGCTCCAGGGAGTTGTAGACGTCGTAGACGTTGATCCAATCCCTGGGGTAGACCTCTCGGCCCTTCGCGGGAGGGAGGGCGACCTTCGGCTCGTAGGTCTTGGTCAGGTCATAGGGCGGGAACGGGTCGGGCCGGTTCCAGGCCTGGTTCTTGTGGCGCATCGAGGAAAGGTAGAGGAAGTTGAAGTAGCCGCAGGTCCAGGACTTGAACCAGTCGATCGCGGCCTTGAGCTGCTCGGGCGAGTAGAGCGGGTTGAACCCGAACATGTTGCAGCCCGCCTCGCGGTAAAGGAAGCTCTCCTCGTCCGGCGGGACCGGGTCGGCCCGGGGAACGGGCACCATGCCGAGCACGTCGATGGTGTTGATCTTGCCGCCAAACATGAAGGGCTTGGTCAAGGCCCACTCGGGCGGGTGGCCGGAGCCGATCATCGCCATCGCCACCTTGTCGCTGGCGAACTCCCGCTCCTTGACGAGCCAGGTGTAGTGCACGCCGGTGAGCACCGACCGGTCTACCCAGTACATCTCACGGAACTTCCGGATGCCCGCCAGGAGCTTGGGTTCGTCGGGGTTGAACCGCCAGACATACCGGCCGGTCCTGTCCGGGGTGTAGAGGCGGTATTCCAGTCCGTTGCAGTAGGTGTAGTAGAGGTCGAAGCGGTGCTGCTCCGTGACAAACCCCCACCGGTCGATCTTCCCGTCGCCGTCGGTGTCCTTGGTGAGCATTCCGGCGTACTTGCGGAAGTCGGACCAGGTCCAATTGGCCGGGGGACCCGGCTCGCCGAACTCGTTGCGAATGCCCGCCTCGGCGAAGTAGTCCTTTCGATAGGCGATGGCCGGCCAGCGGGTGGAGTTGTCGGCGAGGCAGTAGATTCGCCCGTCGAAGGTGCCCAGGGCCCTGGTGATCGGATGGTCACGGGCTTCGGGCCAATCGTCGAGGTAATCGGTGATGTCGGCGTACCAGCCATCGATCATGCTCTCGGGCAGCGATCGCGCGATGTACATGGCAGGGCTGCGCCGGCTGTGGAGCGAGGTGCCCAGGATGGCTTTGAGGTCTGGGCTCCACATGTCAAAGGCGATTCCCTCGAGCATGATCGTGGGGTGCTCGAACTCGAACATGGTCCGGGCCAACTGCCAGACGAAGTAGTCGGTCTCGCCTTGATGCACTTCGCGTTCGAGGGTTGAGGCCCAGGGGCCCCGGGCAGCCTGCTCGTCCGTGAACCCCGCTTTCTCGGGGATGTAGATCTTGGTGGTGCGGATGGCGGCCTGCTTGCGGGGGGGAAGCTCCCAGTAGAGCGTTGGCGTGATCTCCTTGTGTTCGCCGCCCGGGCCGACCGGCCGGCTGTCCTTGCAGCCGATGAGGCCGATGGCCGCCAGGACGGGCAGCCATCGCGCCGGGAAGTCCCGCAGTACGCCCAAGAGTCCCTTTCGCATCGCAGGGGGCAAGATACCCGAGACCTTAGGTATGATCCAATCGAAGCGATTGGCCCATCGACGCAGGCTGCCCGACTTGCCAATGAGAGGCGAAGAACGACAGTGTAAAGAGTCATGGTCAAGGACCACGGCGTCTCGTTGCCGCCCCGGCCAACCATACCAGGGTTTGCGGCAGTGAATTACCGCGGACCTTGAGGTTACACCCGCCCCGGTGAGGGACACCGGCTGGCCTGAGCCCTCTGCGTTTGCAGGCCCGCGCAGGCTTCAAGCCTGGTACTTGTACAGCAGGGCTTCGCCCTCACCCCCAAGGCGGGGCTTTGCCCCGGTGCTTGTTCAGCGTCTCCTGGAGTGGGATGGCACAGAACCCCATCGCTGGCGCTCTGGGCTCTGATCAGGACGAACAGGCTGGCGAGTCAGAGCCCCGAGCGCAAGCGAGAGGGGTCAAATCGGGACGCTGAACACGCACGGCTCGCGGACCCCGAGTCCGAACCGTTACCCACGCTAAGCACTTACCAGACGTCGGCCCGGACGCCCCGCAGTCTCGGCAATGGCGGGCCACCAGAGTGCGAGTCGCACCCGAATCAACTCGCCCGGACCCGTTAAATCGAGCTAACTGCCGCCAATCGGCACTCTCGCTCCTTCTTGCCCCCAAAGTGAGCCTCAGTTTCCTGCGAGCGGAGAAAGTCACGTTGCAAAGGTGATTCTGCCCGGGCGCCTCGCACTTCTCTCGAGAACAGCACCGGTATGCAGAATCGGCCGGCGGGTTAAATCGCGCTAATACTCACAAGACCCGCGAGGCGCAAAAAACCCTTGAAATAAAGGATTTACGGTCGGTATTCGTCTTGACACGGATGCACCCGTCACGGTAACATAACGGAGGTCGGCAGTTCCGACTCGTCTTGGCCGTGCCGGGCAGGATGAGGGTGCGACGGCTGACTCGTTCAATTCCAAGGGAGTGAGGGACGGGGAAGGTAGTTCACGCAAGAGTAGGCGGGCTTCCCCCTGAATGGTCCGAATAGTGGACGGTGTGTCCGCTTCAGAGTACTGGACTTCCCGATGGGATCCACATCGCGGGTGGGCGTACCACCCTGGCGTTGGGGGAGGAAAACGGGAACAAGAAGGAAGAAGGAGGTGTTTATGCGAAAGACACTGTTGAGTTTGGCGGTGCTGGCGATGGTCGCCACGCCGGCACTAGGTGCGATCGGCGACTGGTGGATTCTCTGCCCCGATCGAATGGACGGCGACTTCACCGTGCGGCCGGGGTGCGGGTACGATGGGACGGACTGCTATGAAGGCAGCGGCATGGATGGCGTCCGCCGGATCTGGTGGAACACGGAGAACGTCAAAGAGTCCTCCGGCGCGGCGATGCCGGCCACGCTCGAAGAGTTCACGATCGAGGCGTGGGGCTGCTGCTGCCCCGAGTGTGGTCAGGACTGGCAGCCGATCCAGGTGCAGATCAACGGGTACCACGGCCCGGTCAACTGGCCGATCGATCCCGAGATCCCGTGGGCAGGCCAGTTTGGCACGAACCACGAGTGGATCGGCAGCGACGGGTACGCCAACTGTGAGTGGAACCCGACGGGCCCGGGTCCGCAGGTGCATCCGGACGGTGCTGGTTCCGCGCCCTTCGTCAAGGCCGGAAGTGTCCTGTATGCCAAGTGGGACTTCGGCTGGCCCATCACCCGGTGCTGGGACTGCATTCGCATTACCCAGATCACGCCCGAGCCGGCCAGCGCGTTGTTGCTGCTGCTCGGTGCACCGGTCCTGCTGCGCCGGAAACGTCGGTAAGAGACCCATACCGTACGTCGTTTGTGACATGAGCGTACGAAGGACCAAGGCAGAGCGGGGATACTTCGAGCTTCCCGCTCTGCCTGTTGTCTAAATGACCGTGCACGATTCTGGGACGGCCAGGCGGGCGAGCAGCCGCGCGGGCTGAAGCCCGCCGCTCTTTATTGTCGCACAATCCTGCACGGTCATTTAGGCCGAGATACTCTCGGTCGCCCGGACGGGGAAAAGAACCTGAAAGGAGGAATCCGATTATGAAGCCCACTAGTTTGCACCTGCTGGCACTGCTGATCCCGGTGGGGGCGGCTCTCATGATCCCGCCGGGTCCTGGTTTCGCTCAGACGGTGGTGTTCAGTGATGACTTCGACGGCGGCAACATCGACCCGCCCTGGGAGTGGGGTGACGTCTCGATCGACAATTGGCCCTACGTCATGGTGGGCTCGATCCCCGTGTCCGTTCCCGGCAAGATCTACGGTTTTCCGCTTCATGCGATGGCGGGAAGCGATCCCGGCCATCAGAAGAACCACACCAACCCCTTGCCCCTGGTCGGCGGCACCGCGTTCGAGGTGGACGCTAATCCGTACGGGTATGCCTCCCAACATGAATTCGACGCTCAGGAGGGAACCCTTCGACTGAGCGCCTGGGTCTGGGAGGATGCCGAGCGCCCCTTGTGCGTGCAGTCCACCTGGCCTGTTCGCGGCATGGTGGGACTGACCTCGGTGCCGGGCGACATGCTGCCGGACCCCGCCCCGGTGCCAAACCATCCCAATGAGATCTATCCGTACGACGATTTCGCGTTTATCGGGGTCGAATCGCCGGTGTCCAACGACCCGAACGACCCGCCGCAGAAGTTCTACCAGTGGCGGACGAAGACCGACGGCTGGAACCTGACCAATGTTCCCCGGAAGGTCGATTACGTCTGCCACGGAGCCCAGACCTGGCGGCACGTGGAGATCGTGGTATATCCGTACAGCGGCCGGGCGGGTGACATCGAGTTCATCATTGACGACCAAGTAGTGGGTGAAGGGCACCGGGTTGCCGGAGCCCACTGCCAGGGGGTGGAGTTCCGCAGGATTCAGATGGGCACCCGGTTCCCGGAAGTGGCGGATGCCTTGGCCTACCGACCACCCTTCTCGTATGAACACTTCTGGTTTGACGATATAGAGCTTAGCGTGGAACCTTGGAGCGGATCCCCCTGTCTCAACGAGGAGCTGCGATTCGATGCAGACAACGACGGTGACGTGGACCAGGATGACTTCGCGGTATTCCAGGCGTGCCTGACGGGCACTGACGACCCGTATGAGGTCTACGATTGTCAGGCCTGCCGGTGCATGAACTCCGACGGCGACCAGGACATTGACGAAGACGACTACGGCCCGTTTGAGGCGTGCGGTTCGGGGCCGGGGATCCAGGCCGAGGAAAGCTGCGACGACGGGCTCGCGCCCCCGTGATCGGGCCGGCGACAAAGGGGCCTCCGGGTATGTCGAGGTTGAACGACGTTTGTTTCGGTGCGCTGGTGAAGATAGCGGCGACGGCAGGGGTGCTGGCCGCCGGCGGCAACGCTGCTGCGATTACCTACGAGCTGCCTTTCTACGAGTACTTCGAGCCGAGCCCCGACCATTGGGACTGGCAGGCGGAGTGGCAGGCATGCGATACCTGCGGCGGGGATCCCTATTGTCCGGACGATCCGATGTTGCCGATGTGCGATCCGCCTGAGGAATGCAGCGCGAGGTACGGCCCGCTCAAGTTCGAAAGCTGGCCCGATCTCACCCACGGGGGGACGGTGTTCTCCGGCCAGCGCTCGGGGCGGCAGCCGATATGGGACCCGTATTGGGGGGCGATTCTCCACCCCTTCGACCCGCCGACGGAGGTCGCCGACCTTCGGCTCAAGGTCTGGCAGCATGACTTCGCGGACATTCTCTGCGACTGCGATCCGTGGGGGCCTCCTTCCCGGCCCAATTTCGACGTCCACGGCTGGCTGGTCCTGACCAATCCGTACCGGACCGAGTACTACGTGCTCGGCGTCAACTCGAAGAAGAGCTGGACGCACCTGGTATGGGCCACCAAGACGGATGGGTGGAACACGACGTCGCTCGCCCGGGTGACCGGATGGCGGAAGATGGAGATTCTTGTTCATCCGTACGCCGGGGTCGTGGGCGACGTGGAGTTCCTGGTGGATGACGTGGTGGTGGCTCAGGGACGCCGGGATCCCGGGACGGGCAACGGCGTTGACGTGGAATGGCTGCGGCTGGGTGGTGACCCGGCCCTGATCACCGAGAGCCACCTGACGAACACCTTCGAGGAGTTCTGGTACGACGAGGTCGCCCTCACGGTGGAACCGCCTACCCGTTCGCCTTGTATCAATCCGGAATTGCTGTTCGATACGGACAACGACGGCGACGTGGATCAGCAGGATTTCGGGCTGTTCCAGTCATGCTACACGGGCCCAGACGATCCATTGGGTGTGTTTGACATGCCGACCTGCCGTTGCATGGATGCCGATTGGGACTTCGACGTCGATGAGGATGACTACGACGTGTTTGAGGGGTGCGCTTCCGGGCCCGGGATGGCTGCCGACCCTGATTGCGACGAGCCGCCACCGCCGTGACGGCTGAACGGGGACCAAGGTCAATATTGGAGAATGGGGGCTTGCGGGGCTAGAATCCAGTGTGTCTTTGCCGTGCTGACGTCATGTGAGGTGGAGCCATGAAGCGTTGTCCAATCGCATGTGTTGTATCGGCCCTGCTGGTCGGGCCCGCACTGGCCCAGCCGAGCTTCTTCGACGATTTCGAGAATCCCAGTTGCATGGGCAACTGGCAAGTGTGGCCCGAGCGGGCCGGTCCGGACCCGGGGTGGATCACGGTGCCGCTGGAATGTGATGGAGCCGGCCACACGATCAGTCCCTCGCATTCGGCCAGGGCCCGCGAGCACGACCCCGCCGGGTACTGCTCCTATGCCGACTTCGGCGCCACCTCCGGCGCGATCTATGCCGAGGTGTATGTGTGGGATACCGTGCATGATGATGGCACAAACTACGATCGGCCGGTCTCCAATATGCTGGCCCTGATCGCCGGCAACCCGGTGGAACCGAATGGATGGAATTACACCGATTACCTGCAGCTCGGCGTGGTGGCCTGGTATGACCCCGACGGCCTGACCGAGACCTACTCCATCAGGACAAAGCACCGTGACGACCGCGCCTCTATCGGTGGTCATGCATACGTGGACACGGGCGTGCCCCGCAAGGTGGGCTGGACGAAGCTTGCCATCGCGGTGGATGCCGTCGCCGACGGCGGCCAGGTCCGGTTCCTCATTGACGATGAGGTGGTCTGCATGTCCTACCGCGGCGGCGTGGACCTGCCGTACGTCCGTCTGGGCCTGAACTTCAAGAGCTACGATCACTTCTGGTACGACGATGTGGTCGTCACCGGCACCCTGCCGCCGGACGACTTCGTGCGGTTCGATGCGGACGGTGACGGCGACGTGGATCAGGCGGATTTCGGGGAGTTCCAGGAATGTTACGCCGGCCAGGACCACCCGTACGATCGCTTCGCGTGTTGGCGTATGGACGCCGACGATGACCTCGACGTGGACCAGAACGACCTCGAGGCGTTTGAAGCGTGCGCCTCAGGTCCGGCGATCTCGGCCGATCCGGCGTGTGACGACACCCTGCCCCCTTGATGACGGGCTCATTGTGCAGCACAAGTGCTGTTTCTTGTTTTTCTGACAAGATCCTGCTCAGGGGGCGCAGCTTTTTCCTACTCGTTTGGTTGTGGCCGGAGGCCACGCTATGACTGTGGAGGCGAATGGCATGTTAGCGAGGTGGGCCCCGATCAGTCTTGCGGGTCTCCTGATCTTCATGGTAACGGGCATCGGCCGGGCGGAGGAAATCGCCCCCGGCGTCACCCACGCGGTCTACTACCTGGGCACGCCGAACGTCGTCCACGTCGTCGCCATCGACCGCCTGCGATCGGAATACAAGCTCAAGGTCGGTTGGCCGCAGCAGAAACGCAACTTCACCAGTAAGGCCCGCACGAGCACGATCGCTAGTCTTTATGACGATCCGCCGGACAATGACGTGTTGGCGGCTACCAACGGCGCCTTCTTCGACCCGGTCAACCTGCCCACGATTATCGGAACCGCGACCACGTTCGGCGAGATCGTCGAGGAGCCCGACGGGGAAAACGACACGTACCTCTTCGGGCCCTCTCGGCAACCGGCGATCCGGGCCGAGATCACCCACGCCGCCGGCACGCTGACCTTTGCCAACGGGACCAGCATCCCGCTCGGGTATTACAATCGGCCCAACCCGCCTATTCACAACGTCACCGCCTATACGCCGGGCTGGGACAGTTCCACCCGCTCCGATTTCATCAGTCCTTCACTGGCGGTGGAGGTGATCCTGAGTGACGTCAGCTACCCGATGCGGGGCGACAAGGAGGTCTCCGGGATCGTGACCGCGATCCAGACCGGCTCGGCGGCCGAGAACAATGCGATTCCGGACGGGGGCATGGTCCTCACCGCCTGGGGAATCCCCAAGACCACCATTGTCGCCAATACCGCGGTCGGGGACCGCTTGCGAATGCGTTTCGCCACCGCGGTTGAGGAGTACAACAACGCGGACTTCGCCATCACCGGCATCGGCTGGATCATCCACAACGGCGTGCCCTACACGGGCAACTGGGCGAACCGGGGCGCGGCGGCACCCTATAGCCGGAACCCCCGGACCGCCCTGGGCTGGAGCGACAATTACCTGTTCATGGTCGTCTGCGACGGGCGGTCGCCGGTCAGTGTGGGTATGACGTTCTCGGAGATGGCCAACTTCCTGACCAGCACCCTCGGTGCAACCGACGCGATCAACCTCGACGGAGGCGGATCGTCCACCATGGTGGTCAACGGCACCGTGCGGAACGTGCCCTCCGATGGCAGCGAGCGATACGTCGCCAATGCCGTCATGCTGGTCAAGGAAGAGACCGCCACCACGTTCCCGTTTTCGGACCCGCTGGCGGCCAGCGGTCGATTGCCGGGCTGGGATGACAAGTTCACCTACAACGCGGTGACGGCATTCTCGCCGTCTGCTCCGGGCGGCGACGGCTACGTGATCGTGGTAGCCGACCCCGACGGCGGCGCGGAGACGGTACGCCGGGGCAACTTCGGCGACACTGACTACGCCGTGGAGGCGGACATCTACTGCGAGTACCGGTCCGGTGTCGCCGGCGACGGGTTCGAGCGCTGCGGGCTGTTCGCCCGCGACAGCGGGACCGGCGCGTTCGGCCTGTCCGACTACGGCGGCGGAAACTGCTACGCGATGACCTTCGATTCCAATGACGGACGGATTCGGGCGGGCAAGTATGTTGACGGCACGCTGACGGACTTCCTCGCCGGCGATCCGCTGTATCGCCCGGCGTCGGCGTGGTACCGGTTCCGCATCCACTGCGAGGGCTCAACGATCAGGTACCACCTCGACGACGACGTGATTGTCAGTGTGACCGACACGACGCACGATCGCGGCTACTTCGGCCTCGGGTACCACGAGTTCTTTGCCACCGACAGCAACATCCACGGGACGCGGGCGGACAACCTGCTCGCCTACATCGACATCACCCCCATCATTCCCGGCGACTTCGACCTGGACAGCGACGTGGATCAGGAAGACTTCGGGCACCTCCAGGCGTGCCTCACCGGATCGGGACAGCCCCAAATGGACCCCGCATGTCTCGACGCCCGACTCGACGGGGACCGAGATGTGGATCCCAACGACTGGGCCATTTTTGAGGCCTGCATCAGCGGACCCAACGTACCGGCGGACCCGGGTTGTGCGCCTGGGTGAAGACTCAATAGTCACTGCAGCCCGTGTATTCTCCTCGGTGCGTGTTTCTCAGGCTCATCCTACGGAAACGCGCCCAAGCGCCTTGCGAGAAGCACCCCAGACCCGTTCTTGTAGACTCCCCCATGAGGGCGGGGCGACTGTCGGAACTTTGAACCGTCCGAGGCTGTCGGGCCGTACGTTGCGACGTTTCTGCACCCGCCGGAGCCGTACATCCTTCGCATCACCAGCACGATGCGCGAGTCGGCCTATCGCCCGAGCCGCCAATAGCCCGTTTTCGCGGGGCCGGCCAACAGCAACTCGTGGTCATCTTGCATCAGTGATTCTCGAAGCTGTTGTGCGGTGTCTGCAGCGCGATCGAAACATACATCTCAAGTAGTGCCTGGCGAAGCGGATCGCCCTCCTCCACAACTCGCACGTCCATATTCGACACACGCGCTTTTGCAGCCGTAAACGCTTGGCGAAACACGGGGTCCTGCTCGAGCTGTGCGCGAGACCCACGCACTTGGTACGTCGCGACGGTCTGCCCTGTGGCTTCCCGGGCCAGGAGAAAAGCGAACGGCGCGCTGTTGTGAGTGGAACTCGCTCGGCAGTGCTCCCGTAGTCGCTGTCTCATTCGGTTCGTGCGGCCGACGTAAAGATGAATCCCCGTCTCCGTGAAGAGGTAGATACCGCGGCTTGGCATATTGATCGGAAGAGAGCATGGCTTGACAGGGGGCATGGCCATCAGCCGTTCGAATGCGGGATGGAGTGACTCGACATGTGCCCGAAAGATTTCGTTCATGCAATGTAACCTGGCTCCGCTCATTTGCGGGCCAACCAGGGGAACGTGATGGACGGCCCGATGCTGCACGAGATTCTCCTATCTTCGTCCATCGAGATCAACGGTTCAAACTCAGAGGCGACTGGCCGAACTTTGAACGGCTCATAAGTGCAGGAAACCGCCGGAGTTCCGGCGGCTTCCTGCCAGTTTCATCGGGGCGACTGTCGGAGCTTCGAACCGTCCGAGGCCCTCGGGCCGCACGTTCAGAATGCTTCTGCATCCGCCCGCGCCGGCCATCCTGCACCTGTGCCGATGGCTGGGTGGAAGTCCGTAATGATGAGGTCGATCGGGCCGCCAAACCGCCCGTCTCAGGTCGCCTCAGAGGGCCAGGGCAACTCCGAGCTGGGTAGCGGCTCCCGCCAGGTTCTTGTCGCGGGTCCAAAGCGGAACGTCTGCCAGCATGCACGAAGCCAGAAGATGGACGTCGATCAAGCCAAGCCCTTCGCCCATCAGTCGGTGACGGTCGATGAAGTCGAGCACTTCCGCATCCTCGACTTTCGCCAGGACCGGCAGAGCGGACAATAAGGTCAGGAACTCGTCGCGGTTCTGGATGTCCCCGCAGGCCAGTTCGCCCACCACAAACGGATGACACGCCACCTCGCCAGCCTGCAGCAGCTCCACCAGATCGTCGTCGGTTTCCCGCAGGTGGTCCACCCACACCGAGGTGTCAATGAGGATCACGTGATGGGTTCCTGCGACGGGGGATGGGCTTGAGCTTCTTCTCCGTGCCTCCCAGTGCAGCCAAGCGGGCCGCACTCTCGCGGGCTATGAGCGCCTCCAGGCCCATCCTTACCAGGGCGGTTTTCTCTCGCACCCCGGTCAGTTCAGAGGCCCGCGATAGCGTGGATTCGTCGATGTTCAGAGTAGTCCTCATGCACATAAGTATGCACATATTATATGCGTTTGTCAAGGCCTCTCCCAGGGTTCAAACTCGCAGACGACCGGCCCAGATGTGAGCGGTTCGTGTCAGGGTCAATGGGCGGTAACTGGTGCCGGCTTCTCGTCCCCGCCGGGACAACTGTCGCCCTTGCGTACGGTGGGCGGCAGGACGATGTTGTCGAAGACGGACTCTTCCCTTTCGCTGAGCTCGGCCATCTTGCGGACCGCCAACTCGCCCGCCGCGTACCACGAGGCGTCGATCGAGGTGATGCCGGGACAGCCCGGCGCCCGCCAGAGGGAGGCGTCGCAACCCACCAGACAGGTCTGCTCCGGCACCCGCAGCCCGGCGGCCTGACACGCGAGCAAAGTTCCGACTCCCATGACCGAAGACGACGCATAGATCCCGTCCGGTTGGAGGTCTCTAAGCTTCGGCGACAGCCACGCCATCACTTCCTTCTCCGCGATGCCGGAAGGTACGGCCAGGATTTCGAGACTGGCCCCAGCCTCGGTGGCGGCGGCGAGGACGCCCTCCTCTCGAAGGCGGATCGGCTCCCACAACAGCTCCTCGCGGACCACCGCCCACCGACGCCGGCCGGCGTCATGAAGCAGCTTGCCCGCCAGCCGGCCTGCGGACACGTTGTCCATGTCGATCGCGTTCGAGGGACACGTGGTCGGATGCTCCGGGAAGACGATCACCACCGGCAGGCCCTGTTCGATCTGACGCCGCATCGGACTGTCAAGAACGGGCACCGGTGTCCTCAACACCGCCCCAAACACCCCGCCATCCAGAACACCCCGCACCCGACGCAGGGCGCCCTCCGGGTCCGGCGAATCCTGCGTCGCCAGCACTGGGTACAGGCGCAATGCGCGCGACGCTTCCAGGGCGCCAGCCAGAAACTGGCCCTCGAATGCCTGGTGATGCCACGAGATCGCGTCCGCTCTGCCCCCGCCACGGAGTATCAAGCCGAAGAAGGATGGATGCGGACTACGGAGGCTGATCGCCATCAGGTTCGCCCGATAGCCCATCTCCCGGGCCGTCTCCCGCACCCGGGCGACGGTCTGGGGCTTGAATCGGCTCACCATATCCTTCCGATTCGCCAGGATGAGCGAGACGGTGGAGCGCGAGACGCCCGCCCTCTTGGCAATCGCCTGAATCGTGGGGCGGATGGTTTTGCCTTTTTCGCCGCCGGGCATTGATACGGACCCCGTACATTCGACAAATCTGCCCCTGCGAAGCGTTATAGCACTTCACGTTTGGGTGTAGCGGTTTCCCGCCCGAAAAGCACCTGTTCGTGGGGGTCTTCCGCCTCGACACCGCTACAAGAGAAGGGCAAGTGCCCTAGCCACCCCAGATTATACACGATGCCGGCCGCTCTTGCTCCGGAGCACCGAGAAGCATGTGGGGGCCCGGCCGGCTCTCAAATCGAGCCCCATAGGTCGCCGGGATCACGAAGCCGAGAAGAAACGGGCAAGACCAGAATGCGATTCGCGTCGCTCATGCCCATCGGGCGGCCTACAAGGAACATGCAGTGCCACAGCCGCTATTGCCGTAGTAGTGTACAAAAACGTGTCTGACAGCGCGCTTGAGAGGGCTCGCAACGCTTGCCGAACTCGCGGTCGATCGCCGGCCAGCTCCCGATGGCGAGTGGCCCTGAAATGCTCGCAGCCGGGTCCGGTAAGGCGCGGGTCCTTCCGTGTGCGCGGTGAGACGATTTGAGGGTATGGTTCGCCGCAGATTCTTGTTGACAACACCAGCCCTGCAGGGTTATCATGCGGGTTGGAATAGCGGTGGGCCGTTTCACATAGCCTCCGGGCGGGCATTGACGTGCCGTCTCGGCAGTGAGCGGGGGGTGCTGTGACAGCATGGCTTTGGAGAGGACTTGGGGCGACCCCCGGACGTAGACGCAATTCTGACTTGAGATCCCGATTCCCCTCCGTCATTTTGGCAGTTCGGAATAGCAGATCGCCTCGTTGTCCGGCAGTGGTCGTTTGTTTTCTTGATTGGCCTTACGCCCGGGCCTGGCGGCTGCGGAATACACTGGGTTCCAGGAGCAGGAAGGACAACCAGAGAGCCGTAAGGCTGGTCTTTGAATATCAGAGCTTGCGGGCGGCCCTTTCAAGACGGGAAGGAGTCAAAAGATGAGAAAAAGCGACGTTCTGTGCCGTCTACCGGTGGTGGTGTCAGCGGCGTTTGTGGTGGCCGGGGCAGCCAGCCCCGCCTGGGCCAATGTCTATGCCTCCGGCTTGGAGAAGGTCGATGACGACACGGTCAGGTATGTCCTCAACGAGAATGCCAGCAGTGTGAAGTTCGAGGTGTGGCAGGTGGACGGAGGCAAGGTCGATGAAGAGACTAAGACCGACAGCGACTACACGACGACGGGCACCCATACGTGGGGCTGGGACGGGATGGGGGGCTCATTCGGCCAGGAATACACGGTGAAGATCATCGCGTCCAAGGACGGCTACGGAGACTGGACCCCGATCAGCGATGACAACAACGGCTTGCTCAAGTTCTATTTCCCGGTCGGTGTGGACGTCAACAGGAATCCGGGCAGCAAGTATTTCGGTTGGGTCTACGTGTCGGAAGGCATTGGGGGCCCGACCTCCGGTGGTCGCACAACGGTTGACGGTCTCTACGCTCTCAAAGCCGACCAATCAGAGGTGGCCTCTGGCCGGACCGGTGGCGTGAGTTGGGACACTGGAGGCGACAACTCGAATTGGTACGGTGCCAGTCCCTATAAGGTCACTGTAGCGCCGGATAATCATGTCTTCATCGCAGACTGGTCCGACTCGCATCCGGGCGTGTGGATCGCCAACGCGGAGCTGTCGGGCAACTTCAGTGAGTTGCTGGTACCGGGCAATGCGAACCACGGCAGCGTCGCCGGCATTTGGCTCGAGGGGACGGAATCGCAACGCAAGATGTACACGATGGACGAGGATTACGGGCAGAGGGGGGATGTCCAAAGGTATGACATCGGCACAACCTCCTCAAGCTACAGCGCGAACCCAACGGCGGTCGTCCACGACGACCCCAACTACATCCAGAACGGCAAAATGGACCTGGCGCGCGACGAGGACGGAAGCTGGTGGCTTGCCCAGTATCGGTACACCGACGGCACAAGCTGTCCGGCACTATCGCATTGGAACGATGGTGCGACGTCACCTTCATGGGAATCCGGTAGCCTGCATTGTGGTTACGGAAGTGTTGCCATCGACAACGCACGAAATCGCGTGGCGGTCGGCGCCCGGTCCGGCTATGGCGTGTATGTCCTTAGCATCAGCAACCCCAGCAGCCCGGGTCTTGAGACGACATTGTCTGTCAGCAGTTACAATCGCGACGTGGCCTTTGACGCCGCGGGCAACGTCTACTATGTCAACAGCGGAATCGAGCGTTTGAGGATCATATCCCCGCCGGGGTCCAACTCGTATACGACCGAGTCGTACTTCACGCTCCCACCCAATCTGGTCAATATCTCAGTGACTCCAAACTCCGGCACCTGGGCCGTGGGGGAGGAGAAAACCTTTACCTGCGTGGTTCGGGATCAGGATGGATACGCAGACGTCAATTATGGCTATTTCGGTTTGCAGGACACGTGGGGCATAGGAGAGTGCCTGATCCACTGGCGAGAAGACGATGGGCTTTTGGGACTCTATCAGACCGGCGGCTTTCTCTACGGGTACTTCGGCTCGGGCGGCACGTTGAACAATGGCTACGTGTCCGTGAATTGCGATACGAGTTCCATGACCGGCAGTGGGAATGACCTGACGTTGAACATCAAGATCACGCTGATCACGAGATACGACAATAATGCCGTCAATGTCGAGCTCGAGGCCTACGATACGGGAAATGTGCACCACGTGGGACCGGAGGACTTCGGCGACTTGACGCTGATCGAGTGCACGCCGCCCGATGCGCCCAGCAATCCCGGAGCCACCGGAATCACCACGTCGGCAATCACCTGGACCTGGACCGATAACTCCACCGACGAGACGGGCTTCAAGGTGTACGCCGATCCCGGGTCCGGGGCGCCGGCCACCCTGCGGACGACGACGGCAGCGAACGCGGAATCGTGGAACGGCTACACCGGCCTGAGCGCCAACACGCAGCATTCCTTCCAGGTGGCGGCCACCAACGGTTATTGCGACAGTGCCAAGACCTCGAACTTCTCCAAGTACACATTGGCCAACGTGCCCGGCGCGCCGACGGTGGACAACCCCTCGGAAACCACACTCGAGGTCACCATCAGCCAGAACGGCAACCCCTCCAACACCACGTATTCCATCCGCATCGACGGTAGTCAGTACGTCCAGTCGGACGGGACGGTCGGCGGCAGCGAGGTCTTCCAGACCTACGCACAGTGGGGAGGGGCGTCTGGCGTAACCGTCTCTGGTCTGACCTGCGGAACCACCTACACGTTCGACACCCGGGCCAAGAACGGGGACGGCGTCGCCACAAACTGGAGCAGCACCGGCCAGAACTCCACCAGTCCCTGCTGCACGCCTCCGTCGATCACGGCCCACCCGACGAGCCAGACCAAGTGCGCGGGCGAGTCGGTGACGTTCTCAGTGACCGCCTCGGGTACGGCCCCGCTGAGCTACCAGTGGCGCAAGAACGGCGGCAACATCGGAGGGGCGACGGGCATCAGTTACACCATCGCTCCGGTAACCACCGGCGATGCGGCCAACTATGACTGCGTGGTCACGAACAGTTGCGGCAGCGACACCTCGAACGCGGCGACGCTGACGGTGAACACTGCCCCGTCGATCACGACCCACCCGACGAGCCAGACGAAGTGCGCGGGCGAATCGGTGACGTTCTCAGTGAGCGCGTCTGGCACGGAACCGCTGAGTTACCAGTGGCGTAAGGGCGGCGAGAGCATCGGAGGGGCGACGGGCACCAGTTACACCATCGCTTCGGTAACCACCGGCCATGCGGGCAGCTACGATTGCGTAGTCAGCAACAGTTGCGGCAGCGACACCTCGGACGCCGCGACGCTGACGGTGAACGAGACGACGTCGATCACCGCCCACCCGGCCGATGCGACGAAGTGCCCGGGTGAGACGGCGACGTTCAGCGTGACCGCGGACGGCTCGAACCTGAGCTACCAGTGGGAGTTGGACAGCGGGGGCGGGTTCGGAGGTATTTCCGGGGCCACCGACTCGTCCTACACCACGCCGAGCCTGGCCGCCGGCGACAATGGGAACCAGTATCGTTGCGTGGTGACCGGCGATTGCGGGAGCGAGACCTCGAGTGCAGCCATCCTGACCATGAACCAGGCCACCCAGATTACGCAGCATCCGGTCTCGCAGAGCGAGTGTCCCGGCAGCAACGTGGAGTTCAGCGTGCAGGCGGTGGGCACGAATCTGAGCTACCAGTGGAAGAAGGACGGCGGTGAGCTTGGGGGTGAGACGTCCTGCCTGTTGACATTGGGCGGCATCACCAGCGATGACGCGGGAGATTACACCTGCGTGGTCGGTGGCGATTGCGGCAGCGAGACCTCGGACGCCGCGACGCTGACCGTGAAGGCCGCCACCACGATCACCGGGCATCCGCAGGACCAGACGGTCCTCGAGGGCGGGACGGCGACGTTCGAGGTGTCGGCCACGGGTGAGGGCACCCTGACGTACCAGTGGGAGGCGGATACCGGAGCGGGGTACCAGACGTTGACCGGCGAGACTTCCTCGACCCTGGTAATCACGGACGTGGAGGAGTCCGACACCGGGTCGTACCGCTGCCAGGTGTCGGCGGAGTGCGGCAGTGTAACCTCGGACGCGGCCACCCTGGCAATCAACCCGGAGATGACGGGCGGTTGGAGTATCAGAGAGCACGACAACGGGGTGGGTGAGCTGGCCATCACGCTCGATCGTGATAACGTCGTTACCGAGCCTCGCCGGTACGGGATTCAGAAGGTGGTGGTGCAGTTCAGTGAAGCGGTCGAACCGGTTGACGGCACGTTGGATGACAACGACGTTTCGATCAGCGATTCGGATTCGAACCCCTACACGGCGACCTCGCTGGCCCTGGTTGAAGGCGGCACCAAACTCCAGGCCCTGTTCGATGCTGGCGTCCTGCCGGACCAGAAGCGCTACACCTTCGAGGTATTGGCGAACAAGTTCAAGAAGACAGGCACGAGTGTGCTGCTCGGCGGGGATACGGACTGCGAGATTCGCAGCCTGGTGGGAGATGTCAACGGCGACGGCAACACGGACCTGATCGACATGGCGAGAGTCAAAAGCAAGAACCGCGAGGCGGTAGACGTCACCAACGCCGGGGACGACGTGAACGTCAGCGGCCGGATCAACCTGGTCGATATGGCACTGGTCAGGAGCCTGAACGGCAACTCGGCCCCATGAGCGGCTCGGGGCAGAGGTGCCTGGCTGCTGCGGAACACACCGGGTTCCGGCAGCAAGGAGGACAAATGAAGGCCGTAAGGCTGGTCTTTGAGTATCACAGCCTGCGGGCGGCCCTCTCAAAACGCGAAGGAGTCAAAAGATGAGGAAAAGCCGCGTTCTGTGCCGTCTATCTGTGGTGGTGTCAGCGGCTTTTGTGGTGGCAATCGCCGGCGTTCTGGCTAGCCCGGCATCGGCGGAAGACTGCAACGCCAACGGCGTGCCGGATGAATGCGATATACAGAACCTGATAGAACAATCCAAGCTGACCGCCTCCGACGCCGCGGGGGGTGACAACTTCGGCCATTCGGTTTCGATCAGCGGCGACGTGGCGTTGATCGGGGCTCCCCAGGACGATGACGCGGGCGATCTTTCTGGTTCGGCGTATGTCTTCCGCTGGGACGGAGCCAGTTGGATTCAGGAATCCAAGTTGACTGCCTCCGACGCCGCGGCATATGAATTCTTCGGCTATTCGGTTTCTATCAGCGGCAGCGTGGCCGTGATCGGGGCACCCTTCAGCGATGGCGCTGGCAGCGAATCCGGCTCGGCGTACGTATTCCGCTGGAACGGCTCCACTTGGTCGCAGGAAGCCAAGCTGACCGCCTCCGACGCCGCGGCAGGTGACCGCTTCGGCTATTCAGTTTCTATCAGCGGCGACGTGGCATTGATCGGGGCTTACCTGGACGATGACGCGGGCAGTAAGTCCGGCTCGGCGTATGTATTCCGCTGGGACGGAGCCACTTGGTCGCAGGAGGCCAAGCTGACCGCCTCCGACGCCGCGGCATTTGACGAGTTCGGGCAATCGGTTTCGATCAACGGAAACGTGGCGGTGATCGGGGCTTACCTGGACGGTGACGCGGGCTTGTATTCCGGCTCGGCGTACGTGTTCCGGTGGAACGGAGCCAGTTGGTTACAGGAGGCCAAGCTGACCGCCTCCGACGCCGCGGCAGGTGACAACTTCGGCTGGTCGGTTTCGACCAGCGGCGACGAGGCGGTGATTGGGGCTCACAGGGACGGGCACGCGGGCAGTCTTTCCGGCTCGGCATACGTGTTCCGCTGGAACGGAGCCAGTTGGCTACAGGAGGTCAAGCTGACCGCCTCCGACGCCGGGGTAGGTGACGAGTTCGGCTATTCGGTTTCTATCAGCGGCAGCGTGGCCGTGATTGGGGCTAACGGGGACGATGACGGGGGCGATCGTTCTGGTTCGGCGTATGTCTTCCGCTGGGACGGAGCCGGTTGGCTACAGGAATCCAAGCTGACCGCATCCGACGCCGCGGCACTCGACGCCTTCGGGGGATCGGTTTCGATCAGCGGTGACGTGGCCGTGATTGGGGCTTACCTGGACGATGACGGGGGCGGTGAATCCGGCTCGGCGTACGTTTTTCAACCTTACAGCCAGGACTGCAACGGCAACGGTGTCCCCGACGAGTGCGATATCGACACAGGTACCAGCGCCGACTGCAACGCCAACAGCGTGCCGGATGAGTGCGATCTCCTGACCTATGAAAACGCCGTCGTGGACATGCCGGGTGTGGTTCACTACTGGCGGTTCGAAGAGACGCAAGGCACTACCGCCTACGACACCGTCGGCACCAATGATGGTACATACATGAACTCGCCGTCTCTGGGCCAGCCGGGACCCCGGCCCGCGGACGGGTTCGATGGATTGGATTCCGACAACAACGCACCCGAGTTCGGTGATACGGATAAGCATGTGACCATGCCTGACTACAACGTCGGCGGCTGGACGGATGTCTCGATGAGCTTCTGGTTCAGGCTGAATACTTTGACCGGTGACGTTCAGAAGCTGGCGGGCTACCAGCGGGATCATTCGGCCAAGTACATCTTAGGCGGGGCATACTACCCGAGCGTCGGTCAGGTGCGGTTCTACGTCACGACCAGCAACAACGAGTACATCTGGACATTCCTTCCCCTGGCCGACACGGACTGGCATCATGTGGTCATGACCTGGGATGGGAGCACGTTCAAGGTATCTATGGACGATGTTCTGAAATCCGTCACCGGGCCCGCCACGGGCGGGCTGGCCGCTCCCGAAGCCCTGTTTGTGGGCAAAGACATCAACGCCAGCCGGCAACTCTACGGCCTGGTGGATGAACTTGCGGTCTACGATCGTGCTCTCACTGAGCCGCAGATGGGACTTCTCTATCGAGCGGCGATGCAACGGGGTGAGTCGAGCGACTGCAATAACAACGGCGTGCCGGACGAGTGTGAGACTGACTGTAACGGCAACGGTATCCCCGACGAGTGTGATCTCGACACAGGGGCCAGCCAGGACTGCAATGCCAACGGCGTGCCGGACGAGTGTGATCTCGACACAGGGGCCAGCCAGGACTGCAACGCCAACGGCATCCCCGACGAGTGCGATGTCGTTGGCTATGTGGACACCGTCCAGAGCACCTCTGGCCTTGTGCACTACTGGCACCTCGACGAAACAGCAGGGCCTACCGCTTACGACGCCGTCGGCACCAATGATGGTACATATATGAATTCGCCGTCTCTCGGCCAGCCGGGACCCCGGCCCGCCGGCGGGTTCGATGGATTCGATTCCGACAACAACGCACCTGAGTTCGGTGATACGGATCAGCATGTGACCATGCCGGACTATAACGTCGGCGGCTGGACCGAAATCTCCATGAGCTTCTGGTTCAGGCTGAACACTTTGACCGGTGACGTTCAAAAACTGGTCGGTTATCAGGCAAATGAATCCTGGAGGTATATCTTCGGCGGGGCCTACTATCCCTCTTTCAGTGCAGCTCGCCTCTATGTCAAGACGGATAACGAGGCGACAACATTTGTGGATGCTCCCGTCTCGGATCTGAACTGGCATCATCTGGCGCTGAGTTGGGACGGGACGACGCTCCGTGCCTGCCTGGACAATACCCTGTATTCAGCCACGGAGCCAGCCCGGAACGCCCTCGATACGCCAGAGGTCCTGTATGTGGGAAGGGATATTAACGGTACGCGCCAACTCTACGGTCAAGTTGATGAGCTGGCTGTTTACAACCGCGCCCTGAGCGTGGCGGAAATGCATCGGCTCTACCAGTCGGCGGTCACGTTCTCGTCAGATTGTAACGCCAACGGCGTGCCGGACGAGTGTGACGTCGGCGGCTCGATTCTCGGCTGGGGCAGAAACGACTATGGTCAGGCCTCGCCGCCTGCCAGCAACGACTTCATCGCCATCGCCGCCGGCGGAGCCCATAGTCTGGCGCTCCAGGCCGACGGCTCCGTCCTGGGCTGGGGCTACAACAACGATGGCCAGGCCACGCCGCCCGCCGGCAACGACTTTGTCGCCATCGCCGCCGGCGGAGAGCACAGTCTAGCCCTCAAAGCCGACGATTCCATTGTCGGCTGGGGCAGAAACGACTATGGTCAGGCCACGCCGCCCGCGGGCAACGACTTCGTCGCCATCGCCGCGGGGTACTACCACAGCTTAGCCCTCAAGGCCGATGGTTCCGTCGTCGGCTGGGGCAGAGACAGCTATGGTCAGGCCACGCCGCCCGCGGGCAACGACTTCGTCGCCATCGCCGCGGGCGTGCTGCACAGTCTGGCCCTCAAGGCCGATGGTTCCATCGTCGGCTGGGGAAACGATTCGTCTGGTCAGGCGACGCCGCCCGCGGGCAACGACTTCGTCACCATCAGTGCCGGCGGGGAGCACGGTCTCGCCCTCCAGCCCGACGGCTCCATCGTCGGCTGGGGTAGAGACAACGATGGTCAGGCTACGCCACCCGCGGGTACCGACTTCATCGCCATCGCCGCGGGCGGATTGCACAGTCTGGCCCTCAAGGCCGACCGTTCGGTCGTCGCCTGGGGCAACAACAACCATGGTCAGGCCGCACCACCTGCCGGCAACGATTTCATGACCCTCGCCGCAGGTCACTGGCACAGTCTAGCCCTGACGTTGCCAACAAGCGACGACTGCAATGCCAACGGCGTGCCGGATGAGTGTGAGACAGACAGCGACGACGACGGCGTGATCGATGACTGCGACAACTGCCCGGAGCACTACAACCCGGGGCAGGAGGATACCGACCAGGACGGCATTGGCGATGCATGCGAGCCGCCCGAGGCGACGTCCTGGGAGAGCGTGCGGACGCACGGCAACGGCGTGGGTGATTTGAGTATCACGCTCGATCCGGCCGAAGTCACCAATCCGCTGTCTGAGCCCCGCCGGGACGGGATTCAGCAGATCGTGGTCGGCTTCAGCGAAGCGGTCGAGGCGGAGGACGGCTCCCTGGACGTCAATGACGTTGATGTGAGCGATTCCGGCGCCACCCCGTACACGCCGACCTCGGTGGCGTTGGTCAATGGCGGCCTGACGCTGGAGATCAACTTCGATGCCGGCGTTCTGCCCAACGAGGAGCGTTACACCATCGAGCTGAACGGCTATTTCAAGAGTGTGGCCAACGGCGTGGTGCTCGGCGGCGATACGGACTGCGAGATTCGCAGCCTGGTGGGAGATGTGAACGGCGACGGCGACATGAACCTGATCGACATGGCGAGAGTCAAGAGCAAGAACCGCGAGTCGGTAGACGTTGCCAACGCCGGGGACGACGTGAACGTCAGCGGCCGGATCAACCTGGTAGACGCGGCACTGGTCAAGAGCCTGAACGGCAACTCGGCCCCATAAGCGGCTCGGGGCAGAGGCGCCTGGACTGACCGGGCGATTAATGCCTGGCAAGAGAGGATACAGAGGAGATAACAGTAAGGATCCGATAACAGGAGCGCGGGAATGATGAGAAGGTCACTTGTTTGTGCGATCACGATCGGGGTTGTGACGTCATGGGCACTGCCGGTTTTTGCCAGTGTGACGGCAACCATCACGGACGCCTACGGCGATCCCAACTCGGTGAGTGTCTTACCGGGATCGTTCTTCACCGTGGTTGTCGAGCTGGACACCACCGAA
>CAZOIA010000086.1:0-22994 GCA_964579675.1 uncultured Planctomycetales bacterium
GTATCCTCTGCCACTCGGTGTTTTGCCTGGAAAGGGGTCCGACCACGAGGTCGCCATTGGCTCCTCGAAGTCGTCAACATGGATGGCAATCAGACTATCGCAAACATCACCAGTACCATCTCCGTCACTGTCCTCTTGGTTGGGGTTGTAGTTGTCCGGGCAGTTGTCGCAGGCGCTCCCTAAGTCATCTTCGTCCGGGTCTTCCTGACCGGAGTTGTGAGCAAGCGGGCAGTTGTCGAGATCGTTTCCTATACCGTCATTGTCTGCATCCACGTCACACGCATCACCATTTCCGTCCTGGTCCGCATCAGCCTGATCGGGATTTGACGTAGACGGGCAATTGTCGCAGGTGTCAATCACATCATCGCCATCAAGATCATCACCAGGATCGAGCGCGTCAAAAGCATCAGAGAGTACCCATGCCGGATCGCTGGCATCACCGAGTGGATCGTCGTCCGCTCCGAGAATCGCATCATTCGTCCTAAATGAGGAATCGCTCACGTCCTGCCCCACGCCCTCATCTAAACGCCAGCAGGCAACGAGCCCGAATTCACCTTGAGCAAGGCTTCTATAGGCGTCCCGGCAGATTTCTCCAGCAGTCCGCTCTATGTTCCAGATCCGTACCTCGTCTATCTTCCCATCCCAGTAGCGCGGCGCGTTTCGGGGATGCCTGCCAATGTTGACGGGTTCCGTGCTCGATCTAACCGGGCTTGATCCCGTCACAGTCTCGGCAAACTGCCCGTTGACATAGAAGTCCACGTCATATGACGCCGTAAAAACTGCGGCAATGTGGGTCCACACTCCCGGAGAGAGATAGACCCCGACAGTTCTGTACTGTCTCACGCCCAGAGCGTTGAATACGAAACCTGCATCACTGCTGCCGCCCAGAGCGTAACCATAACCGCTGCTGGATTGGTTGGATAGAATGTTATGATAATCGGTAACATCATCTGGGTTGACCCATGCCTCCACGGTGAACGTGCTTAGAAGATTCAAACTGCCGCCGCTCTCAACAACTTTCACGTAATCATCCATCCCATCAAACTCGAGGGCAAAACCCGCGGGGCCGATGTTCTTGACGATCACGTCCTTCGTCGCCGTCTCAGTATCCCCTCCAAAGCTGAATTGGGCGTAAATGGTCTCTACCTGATCGCTGGGAACTTCCAGGGCAGTGAACTCGGCAAACACATCGAGCCCGGCGTAGGCGCCTGGCGCGAGCCACTTGGCGGCGGAGTAGGTCACGTCGAATTCAAAATCATCATCAAACTCGGCGATGATCGTATAGAACTCATTGAAACCTTCAGGAACCTCGTCTGGTCCCTCGATGCGCAGGCCAGTCAACGTCCTTCCCGCCAACTCCAAAAGCAGGTAATCGGGAAGCTGCCCGGGTTGCTCCGCAACCAGGAGCGTAGAGGGGAATAGAAAAAGAACCGCTCCAAGTAAGCCCCGTTTCAACATGACTTGACCTCCTGCGTTGCAGGTGAGCCGATAGGGCGGAAATGCAGCTTCCCGCCCCACGACAAAAGTATACCCCCTTTCCAGACAGTATACCAGGAATGTCAACCTACCGCCCAAGACCAATGAGGCATGCCCACCGATGAGTCCCCGGTGCTCTTGCCAGCTCATGTGGGCTCCCCGGCCCCCCCCGGCTACCGCCAACGCCCCAACGCTCGCCAGAGGGCGAATCTGGACAATTCAGGGGCACTCTGGCAGGGTTTGACGGATCGGGTAGGATGAGGGCCGTAATCGTCTGTTGCCCGGATAATCATAACTCCAAAGAGCTGCGGGCTTCAGCCCGCGCGGCCGTGCTGCTATGCAGGTGGCCACAGTCGCCTCTGAAACACCGCGCAGGCTGGAGCCTGCGGCGGTTTGAGGGGTCCTATTGGAGTTGCTATATCACTTCCAGGTAATCCTTGTCCGGTAGGGTCGGGAAGGGGGCCGTCGGAAGGGTCTGGTACCAGTAGGCGACGGAGGCGATGTCGTCCTGCATAGGAAGGTAGCGTCCGCCGCTGCGCCAGCCGAGGGCCTGTATGGTGACGCGGAGGTCGCGGGCGAAACGGACCGGGTCCACGATGTGCCAGCGGTACAGGCCGAAGCGCATGTTGGCGCTGAACGTGCCGTCGGGGCGGATGACCTGCGGCATGCCGGCGTAGGGGGTGTTGTACTCTCGGTACTGGTCGCCCTTGCCGGCCCGCGGATCGCCGACGCCCTGGTTGACGATGAAGCAGTAGGACCCGCAGAAGTAGTCCTCGGTGCCGGTGCCGCAAATGGTGGGCCACTGCTTGTCACCGTCCATGAAGAACTTGATCTCGCCCTCGCCCCACCAGCCGTTGTTGTTGACGCCCCAGGCCATGTAGGTGCCGACGTAATGCCCCTTACCCTCGATGCCGTCCACGATGGTGTAGTCGGTCTTGTAGGGCAGGGGGTTGGTGCGGCGGAACTGGGCGTGGAAATAAGCGGCATCGTCCGGGACCTCGGTCAAGGTATAGTTGACCTGATAGAAGAGGACCATTTCCTTTTCGTCGATGTTGGTGAACGTGATCCGGCAGCGTTTTCGGAACGGCATCTCCCAGTAACAGTTGAACGCGCTGCCCGGGTTGACGCAGACCGGCAGCGAGGTGACTTGAGCGTATTTGCCCCAGCCGCAGGCGAAGAAGTCACCGACCGGGCACTCGACGGACGGGGTCTGCTGATCGTCCCAGTAGATTCGCAGAATGCTGAACCGCCAGTGGCCGGTGGGGGTCATCCAGATCTGCTGAATGGCGCCGGGGCCTTCGATGTTGGCGATCTCGCGCTCCTGGCCGGCGTCGATCTGGATCGCGGGTGATATTTTCCATCCCCGGCCGAGGTCGCGGGCGGCATTCTTGGCCAAGCCGTCGGTGGCCATGCCGGCCTTGCCCTTTTCGCCGGTGAAGTTCTCCGCGCTGATCGATCGCGTCTTGGCGTCTGATAGTCTAGACAGGTTACCGAGATGCAATCCGAGCCCGTTGAAACGCGCCATTCTATCCTCCATTCACTCAACGTCGGGCACGTCGCCGCGGAAGTCTTGGTAGAAGAGGCTGTCCAGGTACCTGTTCGGTTCCCACACCAGGCTGTGGCCCCTCTGATCCAGCAGGTCGAGTACCCAGGTCAGCCGCGCGACGCGGATGCCCTGGATGTCGGGCATGAGGGCAGCGATGTAGAAGCCCCTGTTGTAGAAGATGATCTCGGGGGCGGCGACTTCGAGCAGGCAGACGAGCTTGCGGTCGGCCCGATCGTCGATGCCGAAGTCCATCGGATCCTTCGATCGGTAGACGCTGGTGGTGGGCGGGCCGGCGCAGCGCTGCGTGCGGAACAGGTAGAAGTAGTCACCGATTTGGGCCACGTGCGGGCACTCGGACGAACTGGGACTACTGCCGGTCATACCGCCGCGGGCGACAAGCTTCGAGTCGCTCCACGTGCGCAGGTCCACCGACGTGCGACAGTAGACGCCGCCGGTCGGGCGGCCGTCCACCTTCGGGAAGGCGGTGTAGTAGCAGTGCCACTTATCGCCGATCCTGATGAGCATCGGGTCGCGTGTGTTACAGCCCTTACCCTCCGTGAACATGCCCGGCTTGCCGTTGTCGTACAGCCATCGCTCGAAGTGCTTGCCGTCGTTGCTTCGCTGGATACAGATGTAATCCCAGTCGCCGTAGATCATGCAGTACGTGTCGCCGTCTTTGACGACGTGGGGTGCCTGCAGGCCCCCGACGTTGGTCTCATACCTCGGGCAGTCGGCCTGCATGGCAATGCCCATGGGCGTCCAATCGCCGTCGAAGAGCCGGGTGCCTTCCCAACGGTAGAAGAGCCGGGTGTTACCGCCGCAGTTGGTGTTGCGGATGCAGGACCACAGTTGCCAGGTGTCGTCGGCGGCCTGCCAGACCGAGAAATCGACCGGCTGTTGGGGAAGGCGCGGATTGGCCACGGGTGGGCCGTTCAAGTCACCCAGGTCCGGATTACCGGCGACCTGCCACCAGTCGCCGTCGATACGCGGCATGTACATGCAGTCGCGGCGGGGGCCGCAGCCGGCCAGCAGGCAGGCAGACAGCGCGGTGGCGGCGACGCAGGCTGGCGTGGGCACGTTCATCGGCACGTCCCTTCTGCAGGCAGGTCTACGATCCAATGGCCGGCAGCGTGACCGGGAGCACTTTCTGAATCGGGGGCTTCTTGGACCGCAGAGCATCCATGGCCCCGGCTGGTATGGGCGCGTCGAGTTTGAGCACCATGAGTGCGGTCTTCTCCTTGCGGGACAGCATCATGTCGGCGATGTTGACGTTGTGATCGCCGAAGATGGTGCCGACGAGCCCGATAACACCGGGCTGGTCGTCGTTGAAGATCATGACCATCTCGCCTTCGGGTTCGAGGTTCATCTGGTAACCGTCGACGGCCATGATCCTCGGCCGGCCGTCCAGGAATACCTCGCCGACGATGTCGTGCTTTCCCCCGTCCTTGGTAGCGATGCGGACGGTGATGCTGTCGGTGATGGCGCTGATGGCCAGATCGGTGGTCTGCTCGACCTTGATGCCGCGTTCGGCCACGAACCCGTCCACATTGATCATATTGAGGCGGGTCGTGAAGTGGGGGCTGAGCAGGTCGATGACGACCTGCTTCTGGATGGTGCCCAGAAGCGATTCGAGCGACTCGCCGTGGGCGGTGACACCGACCGCCTCGACGACGCCGGAGCCGACGTGGGACAGGATCGTCCCCATTCGCTGGGCCAGGTCCAGGTAGGCCTTGTCGCGAGTAGTGAGTTGTGGAGGTAGACCGGCGACGTTGACCGCGCAGCGGATCTCGCCCTTGATCAGGTAGCTGAGCAGGGCGTCGACAGCGTCAAGGGTGACCGCCAGTTGGGCCTCTTTGGTCGAAGCGCCGAGGTGGGGGGCGAGCACCACGTTGGGGGCGGTCAGGAGCGGGTTGTCCTTTGCCGGCGGTTCGGTGACGTACACGTCAACGGCGGCGGCGGCGACCTTACCCTCAGCGAGGGCCTCGGCAAGGTCGGCATCATTGATCACGCCGCCCCGCGAGCTGTTGACGATCCGGACGGTGTTCTTCATTTTCGCGATGTTCTCTTTGTTGATCATCTCGCGGGTTTCGTCGCTGAGCTTGGTGTGGAGGGTGAGGTAGTCGGCCTGGGCGAAGACCTCATCGCGGGTTTTGGCCATCGTGACTCTGCCTTCCAGGGCGGTTTCGCCGGAGTAGAACGGGTCGTAGGCGATGACCTTCATGTCGAAGCCGAGGGCCCGCTGGGCGACCGCCTGCCCGACGCGCCCCAGACCGATGATGCCGAGCGTCTTGCCCGCGAGCTGCGTGCCGACGAAGGCCTTGCGATTCCACTCCTTCGCCCGGACGTGGGCGTCACCCCGGGCAGTGTGCCTGGACATGGCCAGCATCAGGTTTATGGTCTGCTCGGCGGTGCTGACGGTGTTGGCGTCGGGAGTGTTCATGACGAGGATACCGGCGTTGGTGGCGGCCTTGAGATCGACATTGTCCACTCCGACGCCGGCCCGGGTGATCACGCGGAGCTTGCCCGGATTGGCGAGCACCTTGGCGGTGATCTTCACGCCGGAGCGGATGATCATCCCGTCGTAGCCGCCGACGAGGGCGGCCAGCTCGTCCTCGCTGAGACCAGTCTTCACGTCGGCCTCGACTCCTTCGGTCTCGGTGATCTTCTTCATCCCCGCTTCGGCCAGGGGATCCGCTACCAGAATGTCGATCATGGCGTTCTCACCTTTTTGTTATCAGGTTCCTTCAATCCGGTCCTGGTGCCCGGGGCGGCCATTGTAGTCAAACCGCCGGAGATTTCACGTCCCGGTGCGCGACACTTTGGGCAGCTTGTTGGGGGGCACCGCCCCCAGGTGTTTCCGAACCGCGCCCGTAAGGAAGCGGACCCCCTTTCCGTAGCGAGGCGGTAAGGAAGCGGACACCGTCTCCGCAGGGCGCGCGCAAGGAAGCGGCCCTGGCGCATCCGCAAATAATCCCCTCCCTGACGGTCGGGGTTCGGAGAAGCGAGGCACCCTCCCCTTTCTCCGCCCGAAGCTCCCCGCCGGCACTGTCGCGCACCCTTCACGTCCTGGCGGGCGGGCGTCTGCTTGCATCGCCGGGGGAATCTGGCAAAATGGCGGCAGTGCGGTTGGTGCGTTCTGTTGCCGCTGGGGGATCGGATTCGCGATGCCGACTGACGCCAGGCCTGTTGGGTTCGCAGCATTGTCCGCAGTGGCATTGATTCCCCTGGCCGGCGGATGCAGCTTCATTAGATGGGAATCCAGCCTCGAATCGGGTCTGGCGAAGGCGGCGCAAGGGCAACGTCCGGCGCTCGTGCAGTTCTATTCGGCCCTCAACGGCGATTGCCTCGAAATGGAGCGCCAGGTCTTCACGGATTCCGAGGTCCAGCAGCAGTTGGAGGGATTCGTTCCGATTCGGTTGGATTGCCAGCTCAACCGCAAGCTGGCCGAGCAAATGGGCGTCGAGCGGCTGCCGACGTTTTTCGTGCTCAGGTGCGACGGTACGATCGCCGGGTCTCATGCCGGTAAGATGGCTGCGGACAAGTTCAACTTCTTCCTGATCAAGTACCGCTATTACTGAGCGACGGCCGGGTGGCTGCAAGTCGGGGGTGAACGGGTTGCCCAGTCGTCGCCAAGAGGGTATAGTACAGAAGAGATGGCGGGCGAGCGGAAGCGCCATGACGCGAAGGAGCCAAGCGATGCACTTTGAAGACCCTGCCCGTACGCTGGCGGATCTGACCACCCGGATTGTCGCGATCCGGGACTCTCTTTAACTTGCCGGGCAAGATTTCCCGTCGCAAAGAGCTCGACACGTTGATGTCTGAGGCGGGCTTCTGGGACAACCCGGAGCGGGCCCGCGAGGTGGTGGCGGAACTGAAGGGGCTCAAGGGTGTGATTGAGCCGATGGAGAGCGTGCGCGCCCGGTCGGAGGATGCGGGCGCGTTGCTGGAGCTGGCCCGGGAAGAGGATGACGCCGACAGCTTCGCGGAACTGGACCAGGAGCTGGTGGGGATCCAGGATCAGCTCTCGCGGGTCGAGTTGATGACGTTGCTGTCGGGCAAGAATGACGCCCGGGACTGTTTTTTCAGCATCCAGGCGGGTGCCGGAGGGACGGAGGCGTGCGACTGGGCGGAGATGCTGCTGAGGATGTACCTGCGCTACTTCGAGCGGAACGATTACAAGGTCGAGGAGCTGGCCCGAACCGAGGGCGAAGAGGCGGGCATTCGCAGCATCACGCTGAAGGTGGCGGGCTTCTATGCGACAGGCTACCTCTCGTGCGAGCGCGGAGTACATCGGCTCGTGCGGATCAGTCCGTTCGACGCCAACAAGCGCCGGCACACGAGTTTTGCCGCGGTTGATGTGTTGCCGGTCCTGGACGACCTGGACGTCGAACTCAAGGAGGATGAGCTCGGCCTCGTCTTCTTCCGGCGGGCCTCAGGGGCGGGGGGGCAAAACGTCAACAAGGTGGCGACCGCCGTCCGAGTCAAGCATATCCCCACTGGTGTCGCGGTCGAGTGTGTGAACGAGCGGAGCCAGCAGCAGAACAAACGGGTGGCCTTGGCGATCCTGCAATCCAAGGTCGAACGGATAAGGCAGGAGCAGCGCGACCAGGAATTGCAGCGTCTCTACGGGGACAAGGGTGAGGTCGCCTGGGGCAACCAGATTCGCAGCTACGTGCTGGACGACCGCCGGGTCAAGGACCATCGCACGGGTGAGGAGACGGGCAACCCCGAGCGCGTGCTCGACGGTGACCTTCAGCTCTTCATCGAGGCGGAGCTGCGGCGTAGAGTGGCCAAGAAGAAGTGATGGGCAGATGGGGGGATAGAGAGACGGAGACGGCGGGCGATTCGGAACGAGGGGAAGATCATTCGGGCAGGGCGGGTACAGGGATCTGGAGCGAGGCGCGGTGGCGGCCGCGGCGGAACTCGGCGCGGTAGGGCTCGATCCTGATGAGGCGGAAACCGTCGATGGTGTCACCGAGGCAGAGCACCCGGCCGTTGACGACGGCCAACATGACACCCTCGCTGACGAATGTGCCCTGGAGTTGGTGTCCGTTCTCGAACGCCTGGGGTGATCCCGGCTTGGGTCCGGCCTGTTGGTCCTTTTCCTCCTCTGCGCGCTTAAGCAAGCTGTAGTAGGTCAGCATGCCGGTAGACGGGGAGAAGACGTCGCGGTCTGCCTGTCGCTCCTCGAGATGATCGAGCCAGGTGAGAGAAGGGTCAGAACCCTCTTGGGAGTCTGTCTTTGAGGGTCGGGTGGGGCGAGGTGTTCTCCTTGCCGCGCCCGGTCCGCGGATCATCTCGGCGGTTGCGGGTTCCGGTTCGCCCAGGAACAGACGATCGACCATGAACGCGCCGCCCGCTGCGAGGAGCAATCCCAGGTAGATCAGTTTTTTACGGTCCATGCAAGGCAACCTCCATCGGCGCGGGGCGTTCCCGTGCGTGTTGAGCCGATTGCGCCGGCTCGACGGCATCGGTCCGCATCCCGTTGATCTGGCAGGACCAGGCAACCGAACAGAGCCCCTGGGGACCCGCCGGGCCCGGTGAGATCGTAAAGTGTGTCAGATCGACGAAATCGATTTCGGATTCGATCCGGCCGAAGTATTCCTGGATGGACTTGAACTCACCCCGCCCGACGAACTGAACGAAGAAGGCCCGGTAGTCTCCGTCGTCTACCGTGTCGATAGGGGAATACTGGTCGATCGTAACGCCGCAACCGTGGGCCAGCGTCGTGAGGCGGGCGATCTGTCGGTCCTTCTCGTTTTCGTGGGGCGGGGGCCCCCCGAGCTCCGCCAGTTTCTTCCTGGCGTTGGTGATTTGCCGCTCGAGCAGTTCGAACTTGGCGTGGGCCTGCTCAAGTTCGCTCTTGGCCTCGTGCTTGGCCTCGCGGGCCTGGTCGAGGTCGGCAAACAACTGCAGCGACGGGTGGATCAGGAGTCCATAGATCAGGCCTGCGGCCAGGAGCCCGCCGGCGAGAGTGGCCCCTTCTTTCGGTGTCAGAATGTTGTCGAGTCGCACCTTCATCTGTGGCTACCAGTGACATCTAAGCTCGAATGCGATGGCGTCCCGTGAGAGGAACTCACTCCGTCGGGCGTCCTTGAGATCAATCGAAGCGAAGGCTCCCGATGCCTGGAGCGCCTCCACGAACATGGAGAGGTCGCCATGATCAACCGCGTAGCCGTTCATGACGATCCCGTTAATCAAGGGCTTAACCTGGTCCTCCTGCTTCGACTTTTGCCTTGGCTCTTCCTTGGGGGTCTGTCTTCGGTCGGGCGTCCACCGTGGGGGATTGGTGGCAAGAGTGGTGAGGACGACTTTCTCGGGGGTGGTGGTGCTCAGCATGCCAAGCAGTCGGCTCCATCGATGCGTGGTCCGCAATTGGGTTGCCAGCGTGACCTGTTGTGTAAGCAGGGCAACTTCGCGTGCCGGCTCTTCAATCTGCTGCGTGACGGTCTCGGTGGCCTCATGCGTGTCTGAAGTTTCGGCAAGCAGGTTCCGCGTTCTTGCGGACCGCGTATGGAGCACGACGCCGACGCCCAGTTCACCGATCAGCAGGGCTGCGGCGACGGTCATGATCAGGCGGCCCCGCCGATGGCGGCGCCAGGCTCGGCGGTAGGATGCGGGGAGGAGATCGACTTTCACCGTCATGATGCGTCCTCCTGAGTCATGGCCAAGCCGGCACAGGCGGCGAGCACGGGGAAGTTGGCCCGGTTGCAGGCTGGACTACCCTTGCCGGAGCCGTCTGCCGGCGCGGTCGCGAGAGCGGGCACGGGATCGGGAAGCGAAACGGGTACGCCGAGATGGTCGCTCAGGATGTCGAGCAGGCCACCGAGCCGTGCACCGCCGCCGATGAGGAAAATGGGCCCCGCCGACACCCCCGGTAACTGGCCCAAGGCGAATTGACAGGAGCGTTCGATCTCCTTGGCCATTTCCTCGAGGGTGCGACGGACGATGGCGTAGAGCACGGCGGGCAACTGTTGCTCATCGATTCGCGTGAGTCCGCCGGCCACGGACCGGAAGCCGCGGTCGCTTTTCCGGATGCCGTAGATCCGCTTGTACTGCTCGGCGATCCGAAAATCGACGTGCAGAGCAGCGGCGAGGGTCTCGGTAAGTTCCCGTCCCCCACCTCTGACGACGCGGGCGTAGACGGGACGGCCGGCATTGATCAGGTAGAGCCGGGCGGACTGGAATCCAATGTCGATGATGCCCCATAGAGTGGAGTCGGGGGGTGAGGTGGCGGCGTCGAGCTGCGGGGAGCAGACGTGGATCATCGCGTTGGGCACGACGTCGGCGTGGAGGCAGGCGAGTTGTTGGCTTTCGAGGAGGCTCAGCCATCGCTGGACGCTGGAGATGCGGGCGGCCACGACCATAGCCTTGGTATTGCCGGTTTGTCCCGGCTTGACGGGCCAGGCTGCGATTTCCGACTCTGCTGCGGGCCAGGGCATTTGCCGATCGAGCTCGAATCCCAAGGCGGAGCGGAGTTCCGCGGGCGGCTTGTCGATCAGGGCAGAAGGCACGTCGAGCAACTGGTATTCCACATCAGGGGGACTCAATACCAGGGCGGTTCGGTTGCCCGTGAACGTCGCGGGTCCGAACGCCAGTTGCATCTGGGCCTGGTAGTCGAGGTCGGGCGGCTCAGGCGTGGTCGGCTCGGTCTCGACGTTGACAAAATGGTGGATGTGCCAACCGTCGCCCTTGCGCTTGAGCTGCACCGCGCGGAGCGAGCAGGTGCCGAAATCGACACCGATCAGCGACGTTGTTGTCCTGGTCATCAGTCCAAGCACGGCGTTCTCCGATCCACTCTTACGTCAGGTCGAGGTTCTACGCCTGTCGGTCCACTTGCGGCTTCGCCTGCGCGCTCTCCTTCGCATTGCCGCTAAACGGGTTTTATCCTCCCGTGATGGTGGCCATGTCGAACATCGGCAGGAACAGCGAAATGGCCACGGTTCCGACGACGACGCCCATTACGGTGAGCATGATGGGCTCGATGACCCGGGCCAACGAGGCCAGCACCTGGGAGTTCTCGTCTTCCAGGCAGGAGGCGACGAAGAGCAGCGAGTCGGACAGCCTGCCGCTTTCCTCACCGGTGATGATGGCGGCGGCGAACGTGGTCGGCAGGAGCCAGGACTTCCTGAGCCCCGGGCCGATGGCGTTTCCTTCCGTGATGGTTTGTTCGATGTCGTCGAGCATTTCCCGGAAATCGAGATTGGCGGTGCCCTGTTGCGTCAAACGGACGGCATCGAGCAGCCCGACCTTGCTGTCGATAAGCTGCCCCAATACGCGGCAAACGCGAGCCAGGATGATCCTGCGGACAAGGCTCCCGAACAGTGGGACACGGACCGAGAAGCGCGAGAAGAACCGCCGCCCGGTCGCGCTGCGCAGGAACATGACCGCTGACCCGGCAGCGGCCGCCACCGCTCCAATCGCGTAAGGCCAATGGGTCTGCAGCGTGTCGGAAGTAGAAATCAAGACAGCCGTCGAGGCCGGAAGCTCCACGTCCATTGCGTAAAACATCTCGGCGAACCGGGGCAACACGAAGATGAACATGGTCACCAGGACCGCGACGCAGAGCAGCATGAGTACGGCGGGATAAGCGAGGGCACCGATGACGCGGCTCTTGATCTCCTGCTGCTGTCGGGTGAGGGTAGAGAGTCGCTCGAACGCTAGCCCCATGTCGCCGGAGGCTTCACCGGCAGCGACCATGCTGGTGTAGATTCCGGTGAAGAGGTTTGGGAAGCGTGCCAAAGCCTCGCTCAACGGTCTGCCCTCCTCGACGTCCAGGCGAATGGCGTGAATGGTTGCTCGCCACGCGGGGCGATAGGCCTGCTCTTCGACGGCCTCGAGGGCCTGGACGACGCGGGACCCGGCCCGGATGAGCATGGACATCTGCTGGGTGAAGAAGACGACTTCCTTGAGTTTGCCGCCGGGTTTCTTGTCGTCGGCGGGCGCGGCGGCGGCATGGGGGTCGTCGTCTACGGGGTCGATCCGGGTGACGAACAGCCCGCGCTGGCGGAGGAGATCGGCGGCTTCGCGCTGGGAGTTGGCGTTGACGGTGTTCACCAACGTCTGTCCCGCGGAATCGACGGCCTGATACCGAAACGCCACGTCCAGTTACTCCGTTATGCGGGAACGGGTTCGAGCTCGGGCTCCGACCGCTCGGCGGCGGGAACCTTCGCCGGGCCATGTTCCGCGCGGATGGACGCTTTCTGTTCGAGATGCGTCACCCGCAGGACCTCTTCGAGCGTACTCATACCTTCCTCGACGATGAGCAGTCCCTCCTGGCGGAGGTCCGGGTGGCTCTTCCCGGCCAGGTACTTCCGGATCTCCTGCTCGCTGGCTCGTGCATCGATCAGCGATCTTATCTCATCGTCGATTTCCATTACCTCGTAAATGCCTTTTCGCCCCCGAAAGCCGGAGTCGTGGCACTGGCGACAGCCCTCTCCCCGCTGGAACGCTCGGGGGCGGGTATCGGACCAGCCGGCCTGGGCGAGGACGGGCGGGGCCGGATAGTAGGTTGTCTTGCAACTGGGGCAGATGGTTCGGGCGAGCCGCTGGGCGACGATCCCGTTGACCGCGGATGCTACCAGGTAGTGTTCAATGCCCATGTCCATGAGCCGGGTCAGAGAACTCGGACAGTCGTTGGTGTGCAAAGTGCTCAGGACAAGGTGTCCGGTCAGGGCGGCCTGGATGGCGACGCGAGCGGTCTCGGTGTCGCGAATCTCGCCCACCATGATCACGTCCGGGTCCTGGCGGAGGATCGAGCGCAGGCACCGGGCGAAAGTCAGCCCGACACTTTCGTTGACCTGGATCTGGTTGATCAGGTCGAGCTGATACTCGACCGGGTCCTCGACGGTGACGATGTTGCGTTCAATGGTGCGGAGCAGATCGAGGGCGGAGTAGAGCGTGGTCGTCTTGCCGCTGCCGGTGGGCCCGGTGACCAGGACGATCCCGTGGGGGCGAAGGAGCATGCGGCGGAAAACCTCGAGCGATTCACCCCTGAAGCCGAGCCTCTGCATTTCGGTGTTGAGACTGGCCTTGTCGAGGACGCGGAGGACGATCTTCTCGCCCAGTATGGTCGGCATGGACGAGACGCGGAGGTCGATCTCGCGTCCCTCGGCGACGATGTGGACGCGTCCCTCCTGGGGGAGGCGTTTCTCGGCGATATCCATTTTCCCGATGACCTTGATGCGGGATATGATGGCGGGGTGCATGCCGGCGGGTGGGGCCATCAGCTCCCGCAGCACGCCGTCGATCCGGTAGCGGACTCGGGTCTTCTTGCGGTCGGGCTCGACGTGGATGTCACTCGCCCCGTCGCGGATCGCCGAGAGGAGAGCGAGGTTGACCAGATTGATGATCGGGCTGCCCTCGACCATGCGGTCGAGATCGGTGATGAGGGATTCGTCCGCGCCCTCGCGCTCGACGACTTCGACGTCGCTTTCGGTGAGCGAGACGAGGAAGTCATCCACCGCGACCTCCTCGGTCTGGTATTTCTGGGCGAACTCTCGAATGTTCGATTCGAGGGCGAGGACGGGCTGGACCTCGGATCCGGTCAAGGCGGCAAGTCGGTCGATCGCGGGCAGGTTCTGGGGCTCGGCCATGGCGGCGATGACCCGGCCGCGAACCTTGAACATGGGCAGGGCCTTGAGCCTTTCCGCCTCCTCGCGATCCACGAGTTTTGCCACCGTCGGATCGATCAGACCGTGCCGAAGGTACGTTCCCGCGACGCCCAACTTCGATGCCAGCGCCTTTACCAGGGCGGTCTGCGACAGAATGCCGAGACTCACGAGCGTTTCGCCGAGCTTCTCACCCGTCTGCTTCTGGGAGCAGAGGGCGCGGTTGAGATCATCCTCCGTGATCTGGCCCGCCTCGACGAGCGTCTCCCCGAGTTTGGTGCGTGCGACAAGCATCGTGTGCTCAACGATGGACTGTGAATTATGAATTATGAATGATGAATTGCGGACCGAAGCGCCCTGCCCCTGGTTCATCATTCCGCATTCATCATTCCTCAATCTCCTATAGAAAGCTCCTGACCGCGCTTTCGGGCGAATCGAACAGATCGAGATGGCCGGCGATCCCGGTCAACTCGAGGATTTCGCGAAAGAGTTCCGGGACGGCGGCAAGCTTGACGGTCTGGCCGGCCTCGCGTTGACGGTCCGCCAGATCCCAGAGCACCTCCACGCCCCGGCTATCGACAAAGGAGACTTGCGAACAATCGAGCACCATTCGGCCGTTGGTCTGGTTACGATGTTCTTCGACGCAGTGGGCGAAGGCATCGACATCATCCTGGGCGATGGCACCCCGGGGCGAGAGGATTGTGACACTGCCCATACGGTGGTTGTCGATTTTCACGGCTGGTCCTCCCGGTCAGGGTTTGGGTCCCGGGGTCCGTGGGTGGAAGCGGGTACCACCGCCCGTTGTTCGACGCGAGCCTGCTCCAGAGCGCTGAAGGCGCAGACGAGGACCTGCTCGAATCCCGCGGACGAACTTTCAGCCAATCCGCACCGGAGGTTCACCATCTCGTGGACGATGGCTTGCCGAGATATCCGGGCCTGGACCGCCTGGAGTACCTTTTTGGCTATCAACTGTCCGAGCGACATGTCGAGGCGGCGGAGGACGGCCACGAATCGATCGTCACTGAACCGTCCGACGAGATCGTCGCTTCGCAACTTGCGGCGCATTTCCAGGCCGATCTGTTTCATCAGCCAGTCGCGGAGCTGCCACTGGCCCTGGTCATCCAGACGGCGGACGCCCTCGACGGCCAGGGCGAGGACGACGATGGGCTCGCCGTCGGCGGCCGATTCGTGCAGTACCTTCTCGGCCAGCGAATTCAGATCGATCCGGTTCAAGACCCCCGATGCCTGATCGGTGCGGCGGGCGATGGCCAACGCCTGTGCCTGGCCCACGTGGTTCCAGAACAGTTCCAGGAGATGGCCGACGGCCTGCAACATGACCAGGTCGCGACGCTTTTCCTCGGGGAGTTCACAGATGAGGATCAATCCGTTGGTGCGGTTTCTGCCGCGGACGGGGACGAGCCAGTCCGGCGCCCGGGCGAGCCCGGCCGCGTTTGCGGGACCCTCAATGCCCGCCGCCCACTCGTGGGCGAGCCTCTCGATGAGTTCGCCGTTGCCCGGTGCGTCGCGGACGTAGCGGCGGCCGCTGGCGACCACATGATCGATCAAACCGTGCGAGGACAGACCGGCGAGAAAGACGTCGTCCAGCTCGCTCGCCAGTGAAGTGAGCCTCTGGCTTGACTCGGTTACCCGAAAGCAGCGAACCCGGCGAGCCCCGAGGAATTGATGGAGCGAATCGCGCACCCAACGGTCGAATGCCGGCCAAAGACTTTCGCCGCCGCCGGGCTGCTCGAACCAGCGGGCGAACCAGGCGGTCAGCTCGCCGATGGCGGGAGCCACGCAATCACTGCCGCTGACCGCCAGGGGCGGGTGCGATCTGGCCAACCGGCTCATGAGACCGCCTCCTTTCGGGACCCGAACCATTGCTCGTACTCCTCCGGATGCGTCATTGGCAACTGGGCCCATGCCCGGAGGAAATTCTCGACGATCTGGGCATCGAGCTTGGTGCCGGCATCGTCCTTGATAATGCTCAGCGCCCGTTGCGGCTCGTAGGCTTTTCGGTAGGAGCGCGTGGAGGTCAGGGCATCAAAGACATCGACGACGTGAATGATGCTTGCCAACAGAGGGATCCGGTCGCCCTTCAGCCCACCGGGGTAACCCGTGCCGTCCGGGTTCTCGTGGTGGTGCAGGACGCCTTCCAGCACCGGTTCGAGTGAGCCGACGGGGTCCAGGATCTCATAGCCTCGCGACGGATGTCCCTTGATGACCGCGTACTCCTCGGGGGTGAGGCGGCCCGGTTTGTTGAGCACGTGCTCGGGGATACCGATCTTCCCGACGTCGTGGAGCAGGGCGGCCCATTCGAGTTCCGTCAGTTGCTTGCCCGGGAGCCCCATGTGCTGACCCGTTGCCCGGGCCAGGAAACCCACCCGCTCCGAGTGGCCGCTGGTATAATTGTCCTTCTGGTCGATGGCGTTGACGAGGGTGCGGACCACCTCGAAGCCGGTCTGCTTGAGCTGTTCCACCAGTTGCAGGTTGCGCAGGATGTGCCCGCCGTAGGTGAGGGTGGAATCGAGGACCAGCATGTCGCCGGAGGTGAACGGGGTGTGTCGGCGAAGGATCCCGACGATGGAGAAGCTTTTTTCGGCGTCGGCCAGAGCCCCCCACATGGACGTGCCGTGACCGGTTTGCTCGCATCCCGAACCTTTGGTGGCGACAAATACTTTCTGCGATTCGGCGAGCCGGTCTCTGGCCTGCTCGAATTCAGGAGGCAACTCGATAGTGCTCGCGCGGGGCAAATCCCAGGAACCGACCTTGATCGACTCGGAGGACTCGGGGCGGAGGCGGATATTGTCGGGTACCCATCCGCGCAGGACGTGACCGTTGTGGTCCACCCGGATCGCGGTGAGCCGGTCGGCGAAGATGAGAAAGACGACGTCGGCATTGAACATTTCCCTGAGCTTCGTAAGCAACATCCGGCAAACCTCATCGGCGTCGTTGAGGGTTGCGATCTGGGCACTGACGTCGAATATGAGGTTCATCTGTTCGTAGTTACGAAGCACTTCGTCGGCGAGCCCGTTGTTCTCGTGATTCAGTCGCCAGGCTTCAATGGCGGCTGACCGGACGGCTTCGAGGGCGGGTGCGAGGGCCTCGTCGGCGTCAGGGCTGAGGGCGGGCGGACGGAGAATCATAACGTCGGGATTGCCCACCCCGTCCCCTTCAAGCAATGACACCTCGTATCCCTGATTGCAGACCGCGGGCGGGAGGGATGAAGAGCCGTCGGCAAGGGAGGCCTCCGCCGCTGCTTGTGCCCTTTGGATGAGCCCTGTGACCATGGGGCAACCGCGGGTCGATGCGAGAGCAGGATCGTTGCTCAGGCAGTGCTCCAGACACACCGGCGGCAACTGGGGAGAAGTCGGCGCGATCACCCCGACCGACCAACTCTTGGATGAGGAGGTCTCCTGCACGGTGCCGGCTGTTTTGTCCACCAGGCAGTCAGCCATCTCAGGCACTCACGTAATCCCTCGTCAACGTGTCGGGATCACCTGCGTCACAGGTCGTGTGCAGGGCCGACTCAATCGCCTCCATCAGGTGCTGCGGACTGAATGGTTTGGGGTGCACCAGGGCGCCCAGTTTGTCGGCGCGGGCCTCGATCTCTCGCTGATCGCAGCGGGAAGTCAGGACGATGGCTTTGTGGCGAAGGAGCGACTGGGCCCGCGCGGTTTCCAACAGGTCCAGTCCGTCCATGCCCGGCATGTTGACATCGGTGATGAGCAGGTCGGGCTGGTCTTGGCGAATGGTATTCAGCGCGCTGCTGCCGTCGTAGGCGGTGACCACGTCGTGCCCGTTGCGCTTGAGCCACATGGCGATGACGCGACTGATGTGCCGGTCGTCTTCAGCAACCAGTATCTTGGCCATTACCGATTCTCCACAGTGGAGGAGCCGTGAGAGGACGCCCCCGCATCGGTCTCGTCGATATCGATCGCGGGCAGCACGACGCTGAACTTCGTTCCCTTTCCCGGGGTGCTGTCCACGCCCACCGATCCGCCGTGCAAGCGTATGGTTTCCTTTGCAATCGCCAGCCCGAGGCCGGTCCCGGGAATCGCCGACACTCGCTTGTCGTCGACGCGATAGAACTTCTCGAAGATCTTCTCCTGGTCCGCCGGATCGATGCCGATGCCGGTATCGCTCACACTGATCATCAGGCGTCCGTTTTCGGCCGTAGAACGGACATCCACGCGTCCGCCGTCCGGAGTGTATTTGATTGCGTTGCCGATCAGGTTATTCAAGACGACGGCCAGCCTCTCTTTGTCGCCGCGGACGTTCGGCATCTTGGCCGGCAGGTTCAGCAGGAGATCGATGTTCTTGGCGTCGGCGTTGGCCTGCATGTCCTGGACGACCTTGCGCAGCAACTGGTCCATGTGGACCTCGCCCACGTCCAGGCGTGCAGACCCGACCTCGAGCTGCGAAACGTTGAGGATGTCCTCGACGAGCCGGCCTAGCCGCTGGGTCTCACCCATGATGACGTTGTAGCATTCGCGGACCGTCTGCTCGTCGTCGATCACGCCCTGGGAGAGCGTCTCCGCGTAGGCGCGGATGTTGGTGAGCGGCGTCCGCAACTCGTGGGTGACGTGGTAGAGGAACTGATCCCGGGCGCGTTCAGCTTCCTTGGCCTGGGTGACGTCCTGTACGAAGAGGACGTGCTCACTCCCGTCGCCGGAGGGGATCGACCAGAACCGGAGCACCACGTCGCCGTGCAGCCGCTTGAACGTGTGGTCGATCCACCGGCTCGCCGGTGCCTGACCGGAGCGGTCGGCGCCGCCCGACGACAGCAGGGCCATTCGCAGTGATTCGTCGAGGATCGCGTCGGCCGGGCTGTTGTCCAGCGGCTCGCCCGGCGTGCCCAGCATGCCGGTCGCCGCCCGGTTGGCGAACGAGATCGTCTTGTCGGCGTCGATGACAAGTACGCCAAAGGGAATCTGCATCAGAATGTCCGTCAACCGTTCGCTGCGATACCCGTCCATGGCCCCGCTGACGTACGTGGTGAGCTTGCTGCGCCGGAGCTGTTCCTGCATCTCGCTGACGAACTCGATCAGTCGATTCCACGAGGCCGACATCTGATCGAACGAGTCGTTGAGCCTCAGGGCCACCAGGCCCTCGGCGGTGGGCTCGCTGCACCCGATGAGCTTGCGGCGGATGACCGCCAGGGGCTGAACCGCTCGGCGCAGCAGGCGGTACGCCAGCAGGTACAGGCCCAGCACCGCCAGCAGCACGTAACCGGACCAGAACAACAGGTCCGATTGCCCCCACGGGATGCGGACGGGGGCCAATCCAACCCGGAGCTCGTCGGTGCTCGCTTTGCCCGAGGATATGATCCGGGCGGCCAGGATGGTCTCGTCCCGTCGATTCGGGTCGGTGCCAACCCGCACATCCACCGGGTCCGAGTCGAGCCAGATGACGTTCTCGGCGTGCTGGCCGACCAGGGTCGTGTCTGAGTGGGCGGTGATCGTGCCTTGGGCGGACACGATCGCGCAGAAGGTGATGCTCTCGTCCCGGACGGCCCGGCGGATTTCCCGGCTGGCCGCCTGCGGTTCCTCGTCCCGGATCTGAGCGAGGTATCGCGCCAGCCAATGGGTCTCCTGTTTCGCGCTGCCCACGCGCTGGTTCACCAGTGCCGACCGCTGGACGTGCAGCGCGGCAATACCCACCGCCGCCACCGCCGCCAGATAGAGCGCACCGAACGAGAGCCCCACCCATGGTGAGATCTCCTCGCCATGCTTGGCTATCCAGCGGTGCCAGCGTGATCGCATCCAAAGACCTCAGCTTATCGCGCCGCCCCCCAGCAGCAGCGCGCATGAAGACCGATATTCCCCGTACAGGGCATATCGTTTGCGGCTCTGACCGACTTAACAGTCTACGATACAAACTTGCCAGATAGGCGGGCTTGTTTTAAAACGTCTTCGGTTCTCGGACGTTGAGTTGCTGGTTTGCGAGGTGTGGACGATCGCACGGGCAGCGGTTTGCCTTTCCGGTTGCAGAGTGTTCGACGGGGCGGAGATACACGAACCGGTATTAACCCGGATTATTCATGGAGGAATTCACCACGGAGACACAAAGGCCACGGAGAAAAGAAGTTGCGTGAAATCCTGGCGGATCGATGTTTCGACGGCGTGTCGATGGTAATGTCGGAACCCGAGTGGTTGATTTCAACTGATTTTTTTGTCTTCTCTATGCTCTCTGTGAATCCGTGGTGAATAATCCAGATTAACCCTGTTGCCGCTCGCCCCGGTGGGCGATCCCCTGCAGGGCCTACGATTACATTCAACGCATCCGACCTGGAACTACACCTTTTCGCCGGGAGTGAGCAAACGTAGAGCGAAAAAGCAAGTGTTACTCATTGACAACGCCTTGACGGCCGGAGTCTTCCGGCTTCGGCGGACTGTAGTTGGTCACCTGTCGCACGTGCCATGCCTTGCCGTCAAACGTGCACACGGCGGACTGCGAAACGAAGAAATCGAGTTTCATCGCAACGGGAGCCAGCCTGCCCGCGATCCCGATCAGCGACTTGACCGGCTTGAGTTCCGGCTGCTGGGGTATCATCGCCGATACCATGCCCATCATCCCGAGCATCTGGGCGATGTTCTGCCCCAGCTTGGTCATGTCCGCGAAGCTCGCTGAGTAGACCGGGCCCTTGGGAATCAGCCCCTCGCTAACGACGCGCTCGTTCTCGACCACACTGGGCCGCTCGCCGCGAGCGGTGGCGAGGCAGGCGTCCACGGCCTGCGGCGAGGTGCCGATAATCAGGTAGCCGTCGGCCACGCCGTAGACCGGCTGGAGGAACATGGCCAACATGGGATGGGTCACCGTCCGGAAACCGTCGGCCCCGCTGACCTCCGCCGGCTGACTGGCCAGCGGCTGTTGCACCGAGCGGAGCAGGTCGTTGAGCTTGTCCAGGCCGGCCTTGACCTTCTCGGCCGCTTTCTTCTCGTCGCGAACCTGGATCAGCAACACCGAGTCCTCGCTACGGAAGGGCCCGGGCACCGCCGCCGGTATCGTGGCCGAGATGATCGGACCATCCAGCCACGAGAGCACGTCTCGTTTCGGGCGAAAACCGATCTCCTCCTGCACCGCGTCCCACCGGGTCAGCAGGTCTTTGCCCTCAGGCACTTCCGTGCCGATGAAGTCCAGTACGGCGTCATACAGCGCGTCCCAGTTGATACCGGCCCACACCGAGTACCCCGTCGCCTCCTTGGGAATGTGCCGATCGAACCGTTTGATCGGCTCCTGCCGGCAGATGGCCTTGTACAGGCGGCTCTGTTCGGCATCTGGCGATAGCTGGGTGACCGTATTGGACAGTTGCCGATATCCGTCGGTCCGCACCGTGCTCGCCACGTAGTCGATCACGGCCAGCTCATTCACCCCCTTGCCGAGCGCATCGAGGATCTTCTTGGCCTCCTCGTCTCGGCCGTGCTCATCGAGGTCGGTTTCCATAATTGCGCGGAAGCCGCCGAACAACGCCGACAGGTCGAGGAACGAGCACATGTCCTCGGCGGGCGGCAGGCTCGACATCGCCCGGCGGTATCGAGCGCTCTGAGTCAACCCGGGCTTGTCCGCTTCACCAGCCAGCAAGGCCAGGGAGTCGCTGAGCAGCTCGCGGTCCAAGGCTATCGCCACCAGCTCGCCGCGATGGGCCACCCGCACGTAGATGCGACGGGCAAGTGGCATGGGGGAGTCAGGGGACTCATCCATGCCCAAAGTCCACACGGTGGCCCCGTGGACCTTTGCCGAGGTGCACATCACCTTGTTGTCCTCGTTGCCGACGGCCTGAGCGATCTCCTTGAGGATGGTTGCCAAGACCGACGCGTTCTTGTCCGCCGCCTCCGGATCGCAACGCAGCAGGAACAGGTACTCCGGCCAGGGAAAGCCCATCCGGGCGGTGTAGACGAATTCGTGCACCTTCGCCTGCCAGTCGAACTCGTGGACCAGCTCGTCGGCCCGCTTCCAGAACGCCTCGAACTTCCCTCGCGCATCTTCGTCCAGCGAGGAGGCGATCAGCTTGTGCACCTCCTCGACGACGCCGCTTTCCACAAACGCCTTCCCCACGCGGTCCCAGTGCTGATTGAGGTACTCTTGTTCGGGGTTATCCACACAATGGATGTACAGGTAGACATCCGCCGGTACGCCCTTGCCCATCGTAAACGGGCTCGGAGCCGCTCCCATCGCCGCCGCACACGGGGCCAGCAGGCCCACCATCCAGAACATTCGACTAGATTGCCGCATGTCAGTTTCCTTTCGCAATTTGCCTGTCAGTTCCTCACTATAGTTATCTATACACGCCAGGCTCCGGACGTGCAATTACATTCTCGCGTGTTTTCTATAACGTAGCCTCTCGGGCCTGCGGCAACAAGAACCGCAGGGTCAACCCAGCCTGCACCGGCTCGCCAACACCGGCTCTCCCAAGGTTCACCAGTACCCCCGTCGCTCCTCCGAAATGGGCACGCGAAGATGCTCCAACCCCAAACCCACGCCAGATCCTGCTCGGAACCGACTTCGTCAGCCTACTTGCGGAATCGTCTACTGCAGGAGGTACAAGTTGAACACATCGGCGACCGTCGCTAGACTAGAATCAGTGGGCCTCCGGTGAGGGCTGGAGTGGGCGATATCGCCTGCGGCTTGCCGTTCGGGTTGCCTGGCTCGTTACGAAAGCCATTGTTCCGGGGGGACCGGGCATTCGTCCTGGTCCTTGGCGAGGTGCTTTTGGCGGCGGGGGTCCGGATTCGTGAGGTACGAGACCCCGGTTGCCTTGGAACACGGAGGCTGAGACATTGGCGAGGTCGGTCACGGGCCATCTTGAGAATCCTCTGCCGGCTGGAATCGGCGGGATCGATGCGTAGAATCGCCCCCGTCCCCCCCGCAGGTGATACTACCGGCCCGGAATCGCCGAATCAGCGGACTGTTCATGGTGAACCACAAGAGCATCGTCCTGCGGGTGTAGCTCAATTGGTAGAGCATCAGCCTTCCAAGCTGAATGTTGCCGGTTCGAGCCCGGTCGCCCGCTTTGTGACAATTCGTGTCTGAGGTGCGCAAGGCATGTCATTCTCTCCACTTACGAACGGCGAGCCTTTTCCCTGACGATCGGCGGTTTTGCCAGAACGTGACTCAGATATGCTCCGCTTGTCGGGTTCTGGTACAAGCATTGGTACAAGCGAATCTCCAATTACCTCTACATCATCGGTCCCGGTCGCCTGTGTCACTCCTGCCGTCTTGTCGTTGTCGAGCGGTAGAGCCGGAAGCACGTCAAGAGCCCCAGCTACGTCGAGTAATCGCGGATCGGTATAGGTGTTCATGGTCAACTCGATAGAGCCGTGTCGCATGGCGGCTTGAGCGGTCCGGGGGGAAACGCCGCC
>CAZOIA010000087.1:0-22881 GCA_964579675.1 uncultured Planctomycetales bacterium
CCGCGTTGTAGATCGTCAGTTGCACCGTGTCCCGCGGCGGTACGGTGGACAGGTCGATGTTCCGCCCCAGTGCAGGGGAGATCAATAGCACAACGATGATCGCACTGCGTCTCATCCTCAGTCACCCTTTTCCAGTGTGACGTTCTGCTGTTTGGCGAGGTAGTTCTGCAGGGTGCGAACGTGGTAGGCCAGTTCGCTCTTCTCGCCTGCCGGGCAGGTCGCCGTCATCTGCGGAGTCTGGTAGTCGTACAGCGTCGGCTCCAGCCGGCTGATGAAGAACGTGTGACCGCCGAACGTCCGGCGAATCTCCACCTCGATCGGCTTGGCCCGGTAGTTACGGATACGCTCAACATACCGCGTGTGGTCCTCCCAGCCCGCCATCGTGTCGTCGATCTCGATCCGGTGAGAGCCGTCCAGGTTGCGGTACACGTCGATGCCGCCCCGATGGAACCAGAAGTTGTCCCGCCAGGTCTTGAGCTTCACCCATTCGTGGATCACCTCGGGATCGGGCCCGAGGTTCAGCTCGATGTCCTCGCCGATGGGGACGTACTTGATGTTCTGCTGGACGCGAAAGCTCAGCCCGTCGCGTCCGTTGTCGCGGTAGAGGCGGACCACGCCGTCGGGCAGGGGGGTGGTCCCGAGCTTGGATTCCTCGTCGTTGACCAGCAGGAACATCCGGACCAGTTGGTCCCCGTACTCGCGGGGGCGGTAGCGGTACTGGATCCTGAACGGCACGTCATCGCCCTCGAACGACCGCAGCCGCTTGCTCCAGCCGGTGGGGATCGTCTCGGTGCCCTCGATCGTATATATGAAGTACTCGCCCAGACCCTCCTTCGCGATCTCCTTGGGTGCGGCGACCAACGGCACCGCTCCCGTCACCGCAAGGCCATTGGCCAGGAAAATGTGGCCGGCCTTTCTTCTGAGCTCATGGACTTGCGCGGCCTCCAGTTTCTCGACCGGCTTACCGAACTGGCGCTGGGCCAATTCCGCAATCTTCTCTACCAGGTTGATCTTGCCGACCACGAGCCGGACCTGAGCGTCCTCGTACTCTTCGCCCGAGTTGTTGGACACCCGAACGTAACCCGTGATGTCCATCTGCGTCTCCTCGGGGTCGGTGATGCAGATGTAGTCGGCCGACCAGGTCAGACCGCTCGTGAAGTAGCTGATCTCCACCACCGCCTCGCCGTCGATCTCGGACTGTACGTTCCAGTAGAGCATCTGCGGCTTGTCGTGCGGGTAAGTCGTATCGAGCAGCTCGAGCTTGTCCGCCGCCTTGGGGAAGCGAAGCTCCACCGACGTCGGGTCGATCAGCGTATTCGCCCACGAGAATTGGAGCGGGTTGACGCCTTGCTTGAACGTGATCCGCCGGGTCTCGCGGACAAGCGTGAGGTCCTCCGCGTTGTAGATCGTCAGTTGCACCGTGTCCCGCGGCGGTACGGTGGACAGGTCAATGTTCCGCCCCAGTGCAGGTGCCACGAGCAGCAGAGTTAAGATGGTTATGTGCTTCATGGTTATTCCTCGTTGCCTGTTAGACGCGCTCCCCTTCGGGTCGCGGCTAAACACCAACGCGCTCCCCTTCGGGTCGCGGCTAAACGCCAGCGCGCTCCCCTTCGAGTCGCGGCTAAACGGGATGCCCGGGCCGGAGACGGCCCGGCTCACTCCCGGCTGAACCCTGAATCCCAGACCCTGGGCGCTCATTTCACCACTCGTTCCTGATCACCACATGCAGTTTATGCACGACCTTCTCGGCGCTGCCGTCGTCGGCCCGGGGCGGCAACGGGATGTGGAAGATCACCTTGTCAAACGTGCTCTTCTCCTTGTCGAGCGTCTCGGCAAAGGTGGTCTCCTTGCCCAGTTCCCAATCCACGTCCCGCTTGGTGTCGCCGCGGACCTCGTTGCGAATATGCCGCAGCGACTCGGTCACGTCGAGAACCGCCGGCGAATCCTTGAAGTTCTCGATCTCGTACTTGATGACCACATCGTGATTGTGGAGGTTGCCTCCGCGGCGTTTCCTCTCGTTGCGTTCGATGGTGCGGATGACGACGATGTCGCGGGCCAGCCCAAGGTAGAGCTTCATCTCGTCGTCGATGGGCGTGAACCGGCCCCAATCCTCCCCGACGAAGGCGGTCCCGCCCTTGCCGTCGTCCTGGAAAATCCGGGCCTTGCCCGGCATGAGGGGGAACTTGCCGAGTTGGTGCTCGGCGTCGTTCTTGATCACGTAGTGCATCGGGACGCGGAGCTGGTTCTTGCCCCGGTCCAGGTAGTCGAACTCGACCGGGTCGCAGGTGTAGGTCTTCTGGATCGGCACGCCGGCGAACTTGGCCGACAGGAGTTGCTTGGTCTCGTTGATCCCGATGGGCCGCTCGAAGTGGTCGCCGAACCCCGCCCACAGACCGGCCTCCCCGAATTCCTCGTTGGCCAGGTTGTGCAGCCGGATGTACTGCGAGAGCACCAGCGTCTTCTCGTCGTGAGAGGCGACCGCCCGGTACTCGAAGCTCTTGTTGAGCTGCCCGATCATGTAGCTGATCCGGACCCGGGCCGGACCGGATTCCTCCGCCGCCACCTTCCAGACCAGGGCGTTTTCGTTGGGCGGATAGCTGACCGAGAGCACCTTGACCCGATCCGGGTCGGCCAGGGCCCGGAACTGGATACTACCGGGGCCGATCGTGGTGTTGGCCCAGGCGAAATCCACCTGGTTGACACCCCTCAGGAGCGGTACTACTCGCTCCTCCTCCACCAGCGTGACGTTGGGGTGATCGAGCTGGATTTCCACCCGCTCCCGCTTGGGCAGCGTGATGAGCTTGACCCGAGCCAGGGCCTGCGGTGGGGTTGCCAGCCCGACCGCTATCAGTCCTGCCAGGACGACAGTTCGAATGTCGCAATGCTGGTTCATCAGGATATCCTCCAGAACTCAGTCTGTAAGTTAGCGTCGATCCCGCCCCCCGGGGAGGCGGGTACCGAGAGATTATCGTTGCTCGCCCGTAGTAGACGCCGCCAGCCGGGAAAAGTTCCCGGCGAAAACAGCAGACCGCCAACCGAGCGAGAACCAATGAAGCCTGGGTTGGCGGCCCGGGGCGGGGTGCGGGGGAACGCCACCGGATCCCAGCCGGCGGTCACTTGGACCTACCCTTCGGGCTCGGTGAACTCTTCGGGATAGACGCGCTCGTGGGCCTGCTGACGGACCCGCTGCTCCTGGGCGTCCCCGACCTTCTTGAGCCTTCGGCGCAGGAGCAGGTTCAGCACGACGCCGGCCAACGTTCCCCCCACGCCGAGGTGATAGACGAGCAAACAGACAAGGCCCGCTGCGACCGCGGCGATCGCGGCCGAAGCGAACCAACTGAAAACCACCCAGATGGTCCGGCCCAGCTTCAGGTCCGCGTCGCCCCGCTGCAGAATGCGGTCGGCTGCTCCCGTGGCGACCACCGCCGCGAACGCCACGTAGGTCGTCGAAACCGGAAGCCCGAGACTGGACGCCGTTGCGATAACGCTCGCCGACACCGTGAGAATCACGCACGCCCGAAGCGGATCGTAGTGCATCTTCTTGCCCGCGGGCGTCAGAGCGGGGGGCGGGGCCAGCGTTGGAGCCCGGCCCCGAAGCCGCATCAGCATCCTTGCCAGCACGATACACCACTGAGGCGCCCACAACGCGACATTGTGGGCCATGCTCCCCGTATGCACTGCCGCCCGCGTGACCCGCTGGGCGTTGCGGGTGGTCATGCCCAGAAGCAGAAGGAGCCCGCAGCACAGCAGCAGCCTCCAGTCGACGTCGACCCTTGTGGCCCTTGCGACGTCCTTAAACTTGAACAGGTTCCATGCGGCCAAGCCCGGCGAAGCGCAGTTGGCCAGGTCGTTCTGACCGAAGGCGAAGCCCATTGCGATCATACCGATGATGGCCAGAACCGGAAACAGCCAGTAGGCCGCCTTTTCCCGGAGTGCAACCAGGCAGGCATGGATCAAGATCGCGAACAACACCCAGAGGGCGAACACGATGGCCGCCGTCGAGTATTCACCCACCAGGTTGTCCAAGACCACCTCGATCTTGTGGTGCCAATGCTGAACCGCGGCTACTCCTTTCATCCCCTTCACGAGCATGAAGTAGCAGATGGCAGCCAACATGCCACCGCCCGCCCAACTGCCGTGCATCAACAGCGTGGCCAGATGCTGACTCCGGTCGCGAATCGCGCCCCGCACCACCCGCTGAATGAGAAAACCGGCCGCACCGCTGATGGAAATGGAACAGATGATGCCGGAGAGCACGGCACCGGCCATGTTCCAGTGCACGATGCCGAAGCCGCCGAGAGCAAACGAGGCCCCGAGCAACTCGAACACCAGGCAAGCGGTCGTGCTGATGGGCATCCCGAATGCCGAGTACCCGTACAGAAGCACGGTATCCACAATGTAAACGGCGGTGTAGACGGCAAATGCCTGGGCGAGCGTCAGTTGTATCGGGTCAAAGATGCCCTTGCGAGCGGTGTCGATGACCGGTGAGGCGAGCGTTGCCCCGAGCACCACGCCCGCCCCGGCGATCCATACCGCCGTCTCCCGACGCAGGATCCGGGCCCCGAACACCGCGTTGACCAGGTTCGCCGCGTCGTTCCGGCCCACTTCCACGGTGTCCCAGGCCATCATGGCCGCGGCCAGCGCCACGCAGCTATAAAGAAATGCCGGTGACAGATCGGAAGAGGCGATCAGCAAATCCCACATGCGGCGGGAAGCTCCGTGTCCTCAGGGGTCTGTTCGGCTCATGAGCAGCCCAGGGAGGTTCACCTCACCAGCATCCGGCGTAAACGCTCCGCAGTCTTATCGGCGTGATTGGCCAGTCGGCCCAGCTCTCGAAAAACGTTCGACCACAGCATGATGTCGGTGGCCCGAAGCTCGTCCTCAAGGGCGAACAGCTTCTGGGCGACGGTGAATTGGGCCTTGTCCGCTCTCCATTCCGCGTGCTCGGCCTCGGCCACAAGATCGAGGATCTCCTGCACGCGCGTCCCCCCGAAGTCCGCCTCGACCAGGCTCGCCAACTGGTCCCCGCACTGGAAGAGGACTTCGCACACGTGCATGACGCGTTTCACGTACTCCTGCACGTCGTCAGCCAGCGCCGCGGGCAGCGTCAGGTGCTTGATCGTCAACCCGACCGCCACGTCCTCCACGGAGTCCGCCACGTCGTCCTGCAGCTTCAGATAGGCCAGCAGATCGCCCCGGTAGATCGGCAGGTAGAAGGACTTCGGGATCCGTCGGCGGATCTCGGTCTTGATCTGGTCTGCCTCGTGCTCGAGTTTGAAGACCTGTTCACTCAACCGCTTGAGCCCGTCGAAATCCTGCTGCCGGACACACTCGAAGATCGGCTCGACCAGGGCCACACACTCTTTAACCCTGGCCATGTGCGCGTTGAGCGGCCCGAAGGGCGATTCCTGGAAACGCTCGAAAACGTTCACTTGACATTCTCCGCAACCGGAACCCCAGTCGCCGCCTCAGGCGCAACCGGGAAGCCGCCGCGGCTGTGCCGTTGCACGAAGCGACTGGTCGGGCGCTAGTATAGGCCCCCGCGAGCCAGTCGTCCAAACAGAATCCCAGGCGGTCGCTCACGATTCCCTGACAATCGGCGGCGTTCGTCGGGCCCCGCTCGCCCCGGCCGCCGGGGAGACAGCCAGCCGCCACCGGGATTTGAAGCCCGCCGACCCCGTGCATAACATGATGTGGTCGCGCCCACCCCGCCGTCGCTCCTGTGTGAGGGGCCCCAGGCGCGGGGCAAGAGCATTCTCCGGATGTCCGAGTTCAAGATCCACAGCCCGTTTAAGCCCGCGGGTGATCAGCCCGCCGCCATCGAGAAGCTCACCGCCGCCTTCCAGGCTGGACAGAGATGCCAATGCCTGCTCGGCGTCACCGGCTCGGGCAAAACCTTCACCATGGCCCACGTCATCCGCAACCTGAACCGTCCCGCTCTCGTCATCAGCCACAACAAGACCCTCGCCGCCCAGCTCTACGAGGAGTTCAGCGAGCTGTTTCCCGAGAATGCCGCCGAGTACTTCGTCAGCTACTACGATTACTACCAGCCCGAAGCCTACATCCCCCAGCGCGACATCTACATCGAGAAAGACGCCTCGCGCAACGATGACCTCGATCGGCTCCGGCTCAGCACCACCTCCTCGCTGGTGTCGCGGCGGGACGTGGTGATCGTCGCGAGCGTGTCGTGCATCTTCGGCCTCGGCTCGCCTGAGGACTTCAAGCGAAGCGTCATCACCGTCCGGGCCGGCGGCGACATGGACCGCGACGAGCTGCTCAAACGATTCGTAGACCTCCAGTACGAACGCAACGACGTCGACTTCAGGCGGGGCAAGTTCCGCGTGCGGGGCGATGTGGTCGAGCTGCACCCGGCCGAAGAGCAGTTCGCCTACCGCATCGAGTTCTTCGGCGACCAGATCGACCGCATCGACCTGATCGACCCCCTTACCAGCGAGACGATCACGTCGCAGGATGTGATCTTCATCTATCCTGCCGTCCATTACGTCATGCCCGAGGATCGTGTAGCGGCGGCGGTCAAAAGCATCCAGGAAGAGCTCGAACAGCGGCTCATGGAATTGCGTCGGTTGGGCAAGTTGCTGGAGGCCCAGCGGCTCAGCGCTCGCACCCGCTACGACCTGGAGATGATCCAGGAGGTCGGGTACTGCAGCGGGATCGAGAACTACTCCCGCCACTTCAACGGCACGCCTCCCGGAGCCAAGCCCTACACGTTGATCGACTATTTCCCGAAGGATTTCCTGCTCATCATCGACGAGTCGCACGTGACGGTGCCGCAGATCCACGCGATGTACGGCGGTGATCGGAGCCGAAAGGAAGTGCTCGTCGAACACGGTTTCCGGCTGCCGTCCTGTCTGGACAATCGCCCGCTGAGGTTCGAGGAGTTCGAGGCGATGTGGGATCAGGTGGTGTTCGTCAGCGCCACCCCGGCGCCCTATGAACTCGAGAAGTGCCGGGGTGAAGTGGTGGAGCAGATCATCAGGCCCACGGGTCTGGTCGATCCGCTGATCGAGGTCAAGCCGGCCCGGGGCCAGGTCCCGGACCTGCTCGATCGCATCAGCGAGCGCGTCGCCGTCGGCGAACGCGTGCTCGTCACCACCCTGACCAAACGACTGGCGGAGGACCTTTCCGCATACATCGAGCAGAAGGGGTTCCGCGGAAAGTACCTACACAGCGAGATCGACACGCTCCAGCGCGTGGAGATCCTCACCGATCTTCGCAGCGGGGCATTCGACGTGCTTGTCGGCGTGAACCTGCTGCGGGAGGGATTGGACCTGCCGGAGGTTTCGCTCGTGGCGATCCTCGATGCCGATAAGGAGGGCTTCCTGAGAAGCGAAACGTCCCTGGTCCAGACGATCGGCCGAACCGCCCGCAACGTCAATGCCCAGGTCATCCTGTACGCCGACAGCGTAACCCCGAGCATGCAGCGGGCAATCGACGAGACCTGTCGCCGCCGTGAAATCCAGCTCAAATACAACCGGGACCACGAGATCACGCCTGAAACCGTCAAGAAGGCGATCCGCCACACGCTCGAGCAGGAGGTCTCCGCCCGCAAGAAGGCACGCCAGGCCGTCCGGGCCAGCGAGGAGGACTACGACCGCGGCGAGCTGATCGCCGCCCTTGAGAAGGAAATGCTCGAAGCAGCCGAAAAGTTGGAGTTCGAGCGGGCGGCAATGCTTCGCGACCGCCTCAGCGAGCTTCAGGATGCCCCGACATTGGAGAAAACCGAGAGCTCCTCGGAATCATGAATAGGGATCGGGAACTGGGCACTGGGGATTAGGAACTGGGCACTGGGGATTAGGAACTGGGGTATCCCGACAGCGCCGGTGGGCCTGGATTCCAGGGATTGGCTGTTTAGCCGCGACCCGAAGGGGAGCGTGTTTCGATTAACCCGTATCGCAAGAGATGTAGACCATGCCCCAGCATCTTGATCGCCAACGGCTCCGCCGGCTCTGGGAAGACGCCTTGTCCGAGGACGGCTTCGACCGCGACGTGACCTCACTTGCGGCGGTGGACGAGACGGCGATTGGGACCGCCCGTATCGTTGCCCGCGAGGCCGGCGTCTTTGCCGGATCGGTCATCTTTGAGCTGCTTCGCGAAGCCCACACCCCCTGGTTCACGGTGGACCTCGCGGTCAGCGACGGGGACTTACTCCACGCCGGCACCGTGATCGCAACCCTCGCCGGCCCGATGCGCCGCTTGCTGGGCATCGAACGAACGCTGCTCAACTTCCTCCAGCGGCTTTGCGGCGTGGCCACCCTCACCCGCCGGTACGTGGACGCCGTCGCTGGCACGGATGCGAAGCTCTACGACACCCGCAAGACGATCCCCGGCTGGCGGCAGCTCGACAAGTACGCCGTTCGTTGCGGCGGCGGGCACAACCATCGCACGGGTCTGCACGACGCCCTGCTGGTTAAGGACAATCATCTGGCCAACGTGGAGTTGAACCGGCTCGCGTCGGTCGCCTCCGAGATGATCAGCCAGGCATCCACGTTGAGCCCGCCCCTGCACTTCGTGGGATTCGAAGCGGACACGCTCGAGCAGCTCGATGAACTGCTCAAGGTCGCCGGGATCGACGTGGTTATGCTGGACAACTTCACACCCGCTCAGATGCGGGAAGCCGTCAAGCGCCGCGACGCAGGGGGCTTGGCCGGCAAGGTCGCACTGGAGGCCTCCGGCGGCGTGGACCTTGGATCCGTCGCCAGGATCGCCGCCACCGGCGTCGAACGCATCTCCGTGGGAGCGATTACACACTCGGTGCCCGCCATCGACATCAGCATGGAGATCGAGCCCGAAGCGTAGAACTGCTGGTGCCCGTGACTGCACCCTTTCTCACATTCGGGCGTTCCACGCGAGTCGTCCCGGCCGAGTCGGACATCGGCCGCCCCGGCGGCCGCCCGGTACCCGCTGCCCGTCCATCACCAGTCGCCGGTACGGTGTGCCTCCCACGCGCAGCCCGCCGCCCCGATGAAGCCTGCGTCGTTGCCGAGGGTGGCGAAACGAATCTCCGGGCGGTCGTCCATGAGCTCCCACGCCAACTCGCGGGAATACCGCCGGATGGGCTCCAACAGAAAGTCGCCGGCGGCGATCATGCCCCCCGCCAGCACGACCCGCTGGGGGTTCGTCACATGCTGCATGACGACGATGGCGACGCTCAGGTAGTAGCATGCCGCATCCCAGACTTCCCGGGCCAGGTCGTCGCCCGCCTTGGCGGCTTCGACGACATGCTCAGCCATCAACGTCTCACCGGCGTCTACGCGGGCCTTTAGACTGCTCGGCCGGCTGGCGGCGATCAATTCCTCCGCATGCCGGGCCAGAAAGTACGCCGACGAATACGCCTCCACGCAACCGAGCTGGCCGCAGGAGCACCTCCGCCCGCCGGGATTCGCCAGGATGTGGCCTAACTCGGCCCCGTTCTCGAAGTGCCCGCGGAGCAGTCTGCCCTCACTGATTACGCCCCCGCCAACCCCCGTGCCCAGCGTGAACATCACCAGGTCGGAAACACCCTTGCCCGCACCAGCCCAGAACTCGCCCCAGGCCGCAGCATTGGCGTCGTTCTCCAGCGTGGTTCGGATCCCCGTGCGCTCCGCGATAATGTCGCGAAGAGGTGTATCCTTCAGGCAGGGCAAGTTACCCGGGTTGATCACCAGACCCTTTCGGTGGCTCAGCGGACCCGGAGAGCCAATACCGACTCCCACCACCTCGCCGTGTTCCACGCCCCCTTTGGTGATGGCCCGCCGGGCCGCCCCCGCGATGTTGGCGATCACCCGCTCCGCGCCACGGTCCACCTCCGCCGGCACGCTGAAACTGCACTTGACGTTCGCCTCCGCGTCCAGAAGACCTGCCTTGATGTTGGTCCCGCCCAGATCCACGCCGATACAGTAGCCATTCGCCATCGTCCACCCGCCTCTCTGCTCAAGGTGCCTGACCGGAACCTGGCGCCCCGGGATCGGAAATCGTAGTGGCTCACATCCGGCTGCTCAACCACCCGCGGGGGCCAGCGCCACGTCCTCAATTCTCCCTCTGGCACCGGTTTCCAACCGGTGGTTTCCGGGTCGTGGGACAGGCTCTAACTGGTATGGATCATATCATTGAGCAGGGCCGGGTTCGCTTGCCGGAGGCGCTGCAGCAATGCTTCGACGCGGGCCTGCCTGGACCGGGAGAGTCGGCGTCGGCCGAAGGCCACTTCGTAATAAGCGCCTACCAGCTCCGGCGCATCCTGAAGCACCGCAGAGCGCCCCGCCAGTTCCTCCGCGAACTCAGCCGGCGTCTGATCGGTCCGGCGGCGAATCCCCAACGCTTCCAGGCGCCGGCAGAAACGATCGTAGAACTCCACCTCAGCCCCATGCTCCCGAAGCGCCCCCTGCGCTTGTGAAAACCGCACCGCCGTTGATATCACCCACGACGATACGACGACGAGCACATACCCGACAAGCGCCACGAGAGCCACCACGAGCAGGCTGAACACCCAGTAGACAAGCCGTTCCCAAGGCCTCAGTTTCAGTCGCCAGCCGAACAGCTCGCGAACAAACGCCGCCACCGCCCCGACCACGGTCCGTTCGTCCCGCACCGGCCGCAGCAGCCACGTCTGGAATTCCTCGAACATCTCCTCCCGCACATCGGCATCGTATGCGACCACCAGGTTCGCCCAATGAAACTGGAAGTAGTCCAGGTATCGGCGAAGCCCCGGCAACCAGGCGCCCGCGGCCCTCTGCCCGCCATTATCCCCGGGCGTGGGATCGAACGTCACCCAGTCCATGCCGGGGATAAAGGCCTCCACCCAGGCATGGGCGTGCTTGGCCCGCACGAGGTAGAAGTGGCCAATGGGGTTGTAGTCTCCCGTCTGGTATCCGTTCACCACCCGGGCCGGTATCCCCTTCAACTGACACATCACCGCCAATGCGGACGCGAAGTACTCGCAATGACCGCTGCGGGTCTTCAGCAGGAACTCCCCGATCGGCTCGGCTCCAGAGGGTACCCGCGGGGGATTGAGGGTGTAGCTGAACACTTCGGAGCACAGGTAGCGCTCAAGCCGGCGCAGGAAGGTGAGCCGGTTGGCCGGCTCGTCAAGCGGCCCGACCTCTCCTGCGACCTCGTCGATCAGGGCGAGGATCTCCTTTTCGCGATCGAGGGGAGGGTCCGGCGGCAGTACCTCTGGCTCAGCCCCGGCCGCGCGCTCCGCGGCCAGCGTCTCTGCCAACCGCCGCGATACGTTCACGGGCGACCTGATCGTGTACCGGAGTACCTTCCCGGATCGCTTGCCCGCCTGCAGGGTCTGATGCTCGACCCACTTGATGACCTCATCGAAATCGCGCGAGCTGATCTCAATTGCAGGATAACAGGTGAACAGGTGGGGCTCTTGGTTGGCTTCCAGGTAGTACCGCTGGAGCAAGCAGGACTGGAGGTGGCCCGGGTCTTGCCCGGCCAGCAACGAAGCGATTTGGTCAGAACCACCGGACGGCTGGAGGCTGATCAGGCGCGAATTGCAATTCCCCCGCTCGCCCCTTCGCCATCTCCGCTCCGTCCCGGAGCCCCCGGGGCTGCTGCTGTATTGATCCAGCACCGTCCCGCGGAAGTACCGGGCGATACCGGGTTGGGCATACGTGCCGTCTTCGTTTTCTATTACGACCCGCATCACGGGACGGTCCGATTCCCGTATTGGGCCGAAGGTGTGGAGATGCAGTGGGTGGGCAAATCCCGTGACGGCAGGTCCGCTGCTCCGGGCCCCGAGTTCCCCGAACATGCCTGCACCGACCCGTGGAAACAGGATGAACACCACCGCCCCGATTGCCAGGACGGTGATGGCGGCAAGCGCGGTCACACCGGTCAGTGCCCGGCGGTCGGTTCCACCACCGGCGTTCTCGGCCAGGGGGGGAACCGGATGAATCCGCCGGTTGCGATAACCCACCCGGGCCGCTTCCAGACTCAGGTAGTAGCGGATCAGGGTATGCAGACCGACGGTCAGGTGCACCGCCAGCGCCGCCGGGAACAACAGGTTGCCGCTCACAATAGCTGCCACCACCAGCAGCAAAAGGCACAGCACGATCACCTGGGCGTCGTCGCGAAGGGTACGCTGCTGCAGCAACTTGCTGATGCACACCAGGATCATGAAGTGCGACAGGGCCAGCACCGCCGGGACGGACGTGACCCACCCGTATTCGACGATCAACAGGGCGAAGGCGGCCAGGGCGAATACCCTGCCTGCCACCGGACCCAGCAGCGGCCCGCCGCGGCGGATGGTTCCCCACCACCCGCCGAGAACTCCCAGGACCGTGGCCGCCAAATACGACCACGCGCCCTCAGCGAACGCCAGCGGCGTCGCCACCGCGATCAGCATGGTTGCTTCGGACCAGAACAAGCGGCCCCGATCGTTCATAGTCTCCTCCCATGGACCGCCGGTTCGTTGGCGCCGTCGAACAGCGCGTCGAACCCTTCAGATTGCGGTGAGAGAACGACCGTCGCTTCTACCCGTCCGCCGAGCAGGCGCGCGACGCGATCATGCGTGGCATCGAGACGGGTGGCACAGATCATGCACCGTGCGTGCCAGCCGGTGGACCACCGGACGCGAGAAACGAGTTGATCGAGTCCTTCCCCGGCACCGGGTTCCATCGAGGCGAGTTCTTGGAGCAAGCGCTGCCGGTGGGGACGTCCACCGGCCGGTGCAAGCACGAGCGGGATCGCGGATCGACAAATCAACCCGACCCGATGACCGCGTTCGAGCCCGTCGCAGATCGCGGTCGCCGCGGCGCTTATCACCCGCTCGGCCGCGATGTCTGATGCACCGTCTACAGACCGCCCGGATGCCCCCGCCGCCTCGCCCGGCCAGGCGTCCACCATGACGATCAACTGCGTCTGGCGCAGGGGCATCATCTCGCGGATCACCAGTTGCCCGGTACGCGCCGACCGCCGCCAGTGAATCCACCGGTAGTTGTCGCCCTCCCGATACTCCCTCACCCCGTAGAATTCATCCTGGCCGGGGTGTTCGAAACCGCCACGGGCCGACGGTGACCTGGCGTAGCGACTGTCCTTGAAGGGGTCGCGGCGAAACGCGCCCACCGTGGGCCAAACGGTGAGCTCCGCCGGGCTCTCCAGGTCCACCGCGCACGAGAACAGCCCGAACGGGAACCGTGACCGCACCCGGATCCCGCGCAAGGTCAGCCGGCCCCGACTCGCGCAGCGGGCCACCAGATCAATACGCTGCTCCTGGCCCGGGGCAAGCACCGGCACGAATCCCTGAGGGAACGCCGCCCCGTTTACGCCCGACGGCGTTTCGCTGATCACCAGGCACCACGCCCGGGCCCAGCCCCGCCGATTCCGAACCACGTAGCTAACCGTGAACGGGCGGCCCGCCACCGCCGCTTCGGGCACCGTCCGCTCCACCGCAATCTTCCGCACCATCAGGACCGGAGCGACGGCGCTGAAGACCATTACACCTACCGCGACCCCGCACAACAGAAAGAGCAAATTGGCTTCGCCATTCAGGGCCGCCAGACCCACGAGTACGAGAACCGCCACGCACAACAACCCGCTGAACGTGATCCTCAGGTTAGCCGACGTTTGCCCAGGCGGCATCGAACTCGTTCCCGCTGCCAACGTCATTAGTAGTCTTGATGCGTCCTATCTGATTGAGGCAAGGCCACGCCCTCATTCCGGCACGGCCACGTTGCGCAGGATCTCGGTCAGCATCTGCTCGGCACTGAGCGTGTGTCCCTCGTGCAGGTAGCTCTTCGTGACCACCCGATGGGCGCAGACCGGCACGAACAGTGCCTTCAGGTCGTCGGGGATCACGTAGTCGCGGCCCGCGAGCATCGCCGCCGCCTGGGACGCCCGGATAAGCGAAATCGTCCCTCGCGGAGAGACCCCCACCTCCAGACGCTCGTGGTCCCGCGTCACCTCCACCAGGTCCAGTGCGTAATTCACCAGCTTGTTCTCGACGTGGATATTCGGGACCCGATCCTGGATGGCGACCAGGTCGTCCCCGCGCATCACTGGTTCGAGCAAGTCAAGGGCGACCTTGCTCGGCTCCTCGCGGATGATCCGGGCCTCCACCTCGCGCGAGGGATATCCGATCCGGATCCGCAGCGCGAACCGGTCGAGCTGATTCTCCGGCAGGAAATAGGTCCCCTCGAACTCGAACGGGTTCTGCGTGGCGATTACCAGGAAAGGCTGATCGAGCCGCGTGGTCCGGCCATCGACGCTGATCTGGGCCTCGTTCATCGCCTCCAGCAGGGCCGACTGCGTTCGAGGCGTCGTGCGATTGATCTCGTCGGCGAGAATGATGTTGGCGAACACCGGGCCCCGCTTGAACTCGAACGAGCCCGTCTTGGTGTCGTAGATGCTGACCCCGATGATGTCCGACGGAAGCAGATCGGGCGTCAACTGAATCCGCGAGAAGGACAGATCCAGGCTGCGGGCCAGGGCCCGGGCTAGCACCGTCTTGCCGACCCCCGGCACGTCCTCGATCAATAAGTGCCCCCGGCTCATCAGCCCCACAAGCACCTGGGTGACCGCTTCCGGCTTGCCCAGGAACACGCGGTCGATATTGGCCCGAAGCCGGGCCAGGCCCGCCCGCAACGGATCATCCGCCGGTTCCGCATCCGTATTCGTATCCGTATCCGTATCCATGACGATCGGCCTCCCCGCTGATCTCCCCCTCCCCCGGAACCTGAATCCTACCTCCTGGAACGGACCGATTTCAACTCAACGAGCCGCAAACTTAGTACATGTGTAGAGTGAACAACGGCTCCGATCGCGTCGGAGGCCGCTATTCACGTACCGGGCTTGAAGCCTGCGCGACCCCTTGATCGGGTGGGGGGGGCTGCGATCGCCGTCGATCCCAACTGCGATGATTGACCCCTTTTCCCACCCTGCCGGAGACGAGTTGCCCGCGAGCCTACTGCTCGGGCAGTCGGGCGGTCAACTGGCACTCGGCCGGGGTCAGGTTGGCCCGGTGCCGCTCGATCTCGGCCAGCAGGTCGGCGATCACGTCGGGATGGTCCTTGGCCACGTTGTACTTCTCTGACGGGTCGTGCTCGAGGTGGAACAGGAGCGGCGGGTCGTGGGTTTCGCGGCCGCCGCCGTAGCCGGGCTCGGTGATCAGGTGGGCTTTCCAGGGCCCCTTGCGAACGGCCATCAGCGTCGTGCCGCGGTAATTGAAGAGCAACGGGTGACCGCCTCCCCCGGGGCCAAACAACACGGGACTGAGGTCCTTGCCGTCGATGATCCGGTCCGTAGGCAGCTCAGCGCCGGCCAGCGCCAGGCAGGTGGGAAAGATGTCCATCGTGCTTGCCAGGGCGTGACTCGCAACGCCCGCCGCGATTCTTCCGGGCCACCATGCGATGGCCGGCTCCCGAACGCCGCCTTCCCACGTACTGCCCTTGCCGCCCCGCAGCAGACCGGCCGACCCGCCGTGCTGTTTGCGAACCAACCAGGGCCCGTTGTCGCTGGTAAACATCACCAGGGTGTGCTCCGCCAGCCCGAGCACCCTCAACGTCGCCAGGATTTGCCCGACGCTCCAGTCGATCTCCTCCACCACGTCGCCGTACAACCCGCGACGGCTCGTGTCCCTGAAAAGCTTCGACGCATGCAGCGGGGTGTGCGGGAAGGTATAGGGCAGGTATACCAGGAACGGCTTGTCGTGGTTTTTCCTGATGAATCGGATCGCCTCGTCGGTGTAGCGCGGGGTCAGGGTCTCCTGGACCGCGGTCTCCTCGATCACCTTCTCGTTCCGCATCAGCGGCGTGGGTTTCATGTCGTTGCTGTAGGGAATACCGAAGTAGGCGTCGAACCCGTGCCGGGTGGGCAGGTATTGTGGGAGGTGGCCCAGGTGCCATTTGCCGACGCAGATGGTGGCATAGCCTTTGTTCTTGAGTGCCTCGGCGAGCGTGATTTCGCTATCGGGGATGCCGCCGGCTGAAAAGGGGAACAGCACCCGCGGCTTGTCCGCGCACAGACCGCTGCGAATCGGCAGTCGGCCGGTGAGCAGGGCGGCCCGGCTCGGCGTGCACACCGGGGCCGCCGAGTAGAACTGAGTGAACCGCATACCCTCGGCCGCCATCCGGTCCAACTCATGCGTGCGAATCGTGGGATGTCCGTAGCAGCCGAGATCGCCGTAGCCCAGATCGTCGGCGAACAGCACGACGAAGTTGGGCTGCCGCGGAGCCGCCAGCGTCGAGGCGGCCAGAGACAGGAACACAAGCGGGGTCAGTGTTTTCATGGTTTACCTCCAGAACTTGCCGTGCTGTCCTCCAGCTCTCTGCGGCCGCCGGCCCGGCACACTCGATACATCCTGTGATAGCATCGGCCGGGAGACAACTAGGCCGCTGACAAGGAGTTACTACGGTCTGCCGACCTCCCCGTGCCCGGTTGCCCGCGTGCGAAGCCCGGTTTGCCGCCTGCGAGCCCGGTTTCCCGCGTGCGAGCCCGGTTTGCCACCTGCGAGCCGGGTTTGCCACCTGCGAGCCGGCCCGTCCTCGGGCCGGGTATCAACCGGGCGGAGGACCGCCCGCCTCGCTCGCCCCTCTCACGGACCCGACAGGCGTTTCATCCTACCGCATTTCGGCGACAAGGAGAACTCCGGCAGCAAGGCAAGAAAAAATGATTTTCGTGTTGATATTTGCGGGGGGGGGTAGGATTCGCCCCTAATGGGGCCCACTCGTGGGTCGAAACAAGCAGGAGCGGAAAAGCCAACTCCAACCGGCATCCCTTCTGCGACATAACCGTTCGTGATCTGAAGACACACGCTTTCGGGGCGTGCTCTGCGTTGTTTGGCGGTGCGTAGCGGCCGGGGGCACGTCGCGCAGCGGCAGACAGGCAATTCACAAAAGAGGAGGAAGTGTTATGAGAATCGCAACAGTCTGGATAGTGGCCATTGCGATGAGTTTGGCTCTGTGCGGGACCGGGTTTGGAGACGAGTACAGCGTAATAGATCTGGGCCACTTGGCGGGTTGGTCCGATTGGAGCGTGGCCAGAGACATCGGCGCGGATGGACAAGGGAACGTCGTGGTCGTCGGCGAGAGCGGTCTTACTGGTGGGGCCTCAGCCCGTGGCTTCCGGTGGACGTACCCATCCGGCCCTCCGGAGGAGCTTCCTCCACTGCCCGGCTACTCTCGTTCGGTCGTCACGGGGGCTAATAATCGCGGCCAAGCCGCGGGATTCAGCAACATAGGCGGGCGTGACCAAGCTACCCTGTGGGATCCATACGGCGCACCCTTGGACCTAGGTGACGGCACGCCGTTTGACATCAATGACTGCCGGCAAGCGGTGGGACATACCGGTACCCGCTTGGGCGAGCGGCCGGCGTATTGGACCGCTGATCTTGTCAGGACTCAACTGCCTCTCCCGCCCAGTGCGATTGCCGGACGAGCCGAAGGGGCGAGTGACAACTGCCGATGGGCCGTAGGAGGTGCGTGGGATGACACCGCCCACGGCCAAGCGTGCCGCTGGGACCTGGACCTGTATCGGCCGAATCCGGATCCGAGCAATCAAGCATGTCTCGAGCTCTTACCCGATCCTCCCGGGGGACTGGACGTTACCGAAGCCCTGGATATCAACAATGCCGGACAGGCTGTTGGATTGGGTGAGCTGACTTTTGGCCCGACGGGATGGCGTGCACTTCTGTGGGATGTGGATTCGAATGGCACGCCCCTCCCCGCCATCGATCTGGGCGACCTGCACGGCGGGACGGCAGATTACGTCGCAGCGTACGGAATGAATAACGTGTGCCAGGTTGTCGGCGTAAGCAAGCTGGGCACGGATGTCAGAGCGCTCCTGTGGGATAGCACGAACGGCATGCGGGACCTGAATGACCTGATCGATCCGAATTCAGGATGGATTCTGGTCGGTGCCTACGCGATCAACGACGCCGGCTGGATCGTGGGCATGGGCATCAACCCGGAGGGCAACGAGCATGCGTTTCTCTTGATCCCCGAACCTGCCTCGGCCACGCTCGGAATGCTGGGGCTCAGCGTTCTGGCGGTGTTGCGGCGACGGCGGCGGTTGGGCTGAGTCGAGTCTTCGGGCCGGCTTCGGTTTGCCGTTGGGGGGTACAGCACAGCACACCGATCACGGGCCGTCCGGTTGCCGCGGGCGGCCCGTTCTGTATCGGGGCTCGATCCGTCAGAGGAGCTCGCGCAGTTCATGCACCGTTAGGCCGGCGTCCGCCAGGATGCTCAGCAATGTTCCTCGGCGAATTTCACGATGCAGGGGCACCGTGGTTGGCCTGTGCGTTACGCAATCGGGATGCCGGAGGCGAACGTGGCTTCCCCGGCGGCGCGATACTTGGTATCCGAGACCTTCGAGCACGCGAATCATCTGCCGGCCGGAAACAACGGGCAGGTGCCTGCTCATACTTGAACCGTCGCCAGCAGGGCGTTGCCCGTGGGAAGGGGCTCGTCGTGTTCCGCCATGTCCTCAAGCGTCAGTTCGATCGCCTCACGGATGTTGGCCATGGCCCGATCAATCCCCTTACCCTGGCTGTGGCAGCCGGGCAGGGAGGGGCAGGTGACGGAGTACCAGCCACCGTTTTCCGGTGTGAGCACCACCACGAATTGCCGCGCGTGGGTCTTGACCTTTCGGGCTTGTTTCTTTTTGGTTCGGGCCATTTACGCACCTTCCTTTGGACAGGTCCGTTTACGGTCAATTGTAGCAGAAGGTGTTGGGAACATGAAACCCAAGAAGCAGCGTCTGACGGCGTCACCAGGGCGATTGTCTGATCCGCAGACGTCCCGCAAATAGCCTCGGTGGTCTGGAGGTGATGCGGCGGCGGCAGTTGGCCTGGGGGTCCCCCACCGCCGAAGCCATGCCCCCCCGGTTCATCTAGGCCCCACTGGGCCCGTCGATCGCGGCCCGGGGCTTCAAGCTACCGCGCGTATTCCACCGCCCGCATCTCGCGAATCAGCGTGACCTTCACCTCCCCGGGGTAGGTCATGTCCTGCTCGATCTGTTTAGCTATGTCGTAGGCGGTCTTGGCGGCAGAGCGGTCCTCCATCTTGTCGGCATCGACGATCACGCGGACCTCCCGGCCCGCCTGCACCGCGTACGCCTGTTTGACCCCCGGGAACGCGTTGGCGATGCCTTCGAGTTGCTCGAGCCGCTTGATGTAGCGTTCCAGCGATTCCCGTCGACTCCCGGGCCGGGCCGCACTGATCGCGTCCGAGGCAGCCACCAGGGGCGTGTACGGGCTCGTCGCTTCAACATCGCCATGGTGCCCGGCGATCGCGTTGAGGACTGCCGGCTTCTCGTTGAACCGCTTGCAGATATCCGCGCCGATTTGCGGGTGACCACCCTCGACCTCATGGTCCACCGCTTTGCCCACGTCGTGCAGCAGCCCGCACCGCCGGGCCAACGCCCCATTCAAGCCCAACTCGTCCGCCATGATCTGGCACAGGTACGCCACCTCGACGCTGTGCTGGAGAACGTTTTGCCCGTAGCTGGTCCGGTAGCTCAGGCGGCCAAGCAGATCGATCAGCTTGCGGTTCAGCCCGCCGACATTAGCTTCGATCGATGCCTTCTTGCCCCGCTCGAGGATCTCCCGGCTTACCTCCGCCCGGGTCGCCTCAACCACCTCCTCGATCCGAGAGGGGTGAATTCGACCGTCCTGCACGAGCTTGTCCAGGGCCAGCCGGGCCACCTCACGCCGCACCGGATCGAACGCGCTGACCACCACCACCCCGGGCGTGTCATCCACGATCACGTCCACGCCGGTCGCTTTCTCGAACGCGCGGATGTTTCGGCCCTCGCGGCCAATCACCCGGCCCTTCATATCGTCCGATGGGACATCCACCGTGCTGACGGTGTGGGCGCTCGTATGCTCCGTCGCGTAACGCTGAATGGCGGTCACGATCACTTCGCGCGACTTGGCCTCCGCGGTCTCCCGGGCCTCGGTCAGGGTCTTGGCCACGATCTCCGCGGCATCGTGCTCCACCTCGTGCCGGACCTCGGTCAACACCAGCGAACGGGCCTGATCGGGCCCCATCCCACTGATCCGATGCAATTGGGCGCGCTGCTGCTCCAGTGTTTCCTCGAGTTCGCGCTCCTTCTTGCTGGTATCTGCCTCACGCCGTTTGAGCCGCTCCTCACCTTGATCGAGCGTCCGTTCCTTGGTCGCCAGCGTATCGAGCTTCTTGTCGAGGTTATCCGCGCGTTTTTCCAGCCGCCTTTCCGTCTCCTTCAGATCGTCTCTAACCTGCGAGCTTTGCTTCTCGAACGCCTCCATTCTTTGGATGAATTCCGCCTTTGCATCGACCTGTGCCTCTTTGACAATGACTTCAGCTTGGCTCTTCGCCTCGTCGGCAATCCGGCTGGCCTCTTGCTGGGCAAGGGCAAGGCGCTGCTTCCCGAGAATCAGCAGCACCAGGTAGGTGGCCACGATCCCAATAAGCAAGCCGAGGAACAAGAAAGCAGCCCATTCCGACGAGACTGCCAGAATCACGGGCAGTCCCATGTCTCACCTTCCTATCAAGCATGAAAAACCTCCCAGGCCCTTGCCGGTCTCCGGGTGCCCGTCCAGCACCACCGGTGGCCTGCGGTTGGATCACAGTTGTCTCGACGGGATTACGGGGAGGAAGTTCGCGGGTGCAAACCCACCACGCAGATGGGACTCAATACCGGCCCTCAAGCATGAGGACTCAATGCCCGAACGCCCGGCCACCGCCGGTACGTCTTGTTTCCGATGGGATCGTGTTCTTCGCCCTGGTGTGTCGGTGGTTGTGTCCTGGCCACGACTGGTCTGAGGCGCCGCAGTATCCTCTTAGAGCAATGCCCCCGCTTGGCAACGCCCATCCGCATTTCGCTGACCCTGTTCGTTAGCCGTCACCGCCGCCATCCTTCGTCTCATATATGCTCGTCCTGGCTACGACACACATTCGAAGTCTTCTCGTACCACGCCCGGGACACCCCGACCCCGGTCCCAACGGGAAACTGTTTCAGGGATTGACCTCGCGGCCTGCGAGGTGCATTGGGTAACCACGAATCTCCTTCGATCGCGGCCGCCGGCCAAACGCCGGGCGACCTGACACCCGATGTCGCCGCACACACTCCGCCACGCCGCCCCTCCGCGGAACTGGCGCGATGTGCCGCAACTTCCCGGATCACACAATATCAGCGCTCAATTCTGCGCAACTCAATCCATTCTCATTATAAGGTGTACTCCGGAGCCGTCAAGCCGATTACCCTCGTGGGTGGTACGCCCAACTCTAAGCCAGTTAGAAGGTTATCCTTCCTCTCTGGCTGACGATGATCCGTCGCCCGCGGTTTTATCGGCAGGACATCATCCCGGCAGGAAGACCTGGTCCGATAGCTCTGGCTCGAAGCTAATGTTAGGCTTGTGTTTGGTATCCGCTGATCCCTGGTTCTCGTAGCCCGAGATGCGACGAGACCCGCCTGCCCGCCATTCTCAGCCGTTCTCGGTGAACTTATCTCAAATGACCCTTGTCGTTTCACCGATCTAGATGTATTGGATCGGCTTCTTCTTGTCACCAGTGCCACCGCTCGCGTGGGTGGGGTGTTATCATGAAACGACCTTTCGCGGACTATCTTCTGGCCGCAGGTCGCCTGAGTGAACAGCGCCTGCGGTCGATCTCGCATGACGAATGGGTGTCTCGCGAGCCCATCGGCCGGTTGGCTCTCCTCCATGGTCTGCTTGCCGTGCAGGACATCGATCACATTCTCCATCGGCAGAGAACCGAGCAGAAGTACTTCGGCGAAATCGCGATGGAGATGGGACTGATGACCGAGGCTCAACTGCGGGTCCTGCTGGCCGGCCAGGGGGTCCGGGCCTGCATTGAGCTGACCGAGGATCTGGCCCTGTCCGGCCAGATGGATATGGCAGAGGGCCTGATAGCAATGTCGCAGTTCGCTTCAAGTGAGGAGTTCTCCAAGGTCTTCGAAGCCGACACTGCCAGGGCGATGTGACCGCCGCCCGTCGGGAACGCAAGCCATCCTCTCCGGGATTGCTCATCAGGGAGTTCACCACGGAGACACAAAGGACACGGAGGAAAGAAGTTAGGTGAAATCCTACCGGCTGGATATCTCGACACTGTCTTGGCCGGCATGTACGAAGTCCATGGGTCGTTTCCGACCGACTTCCTTGTTCTCTCCGTGCTCTCCGGTCTGCGTGGTGAATAATCCGGACTCTGCCGCGCGGCGCAGCCCCCCCGGCGTTGCAAGCCAAGACGCCGCGTCCTACACTACGGTCAACCAGCGTACGAGAACGGGCTGACTGCTTGCCCATACTCGCGGTGCGTTTCAGGGATGGGTGCGCGGGTCGCCCCGGTTTTCACGCTGAACACGTATGCAGGAATCATCCATGCCCAACTATGCACTGTTGACCGCCACCGGCAGCGACCGCCCGGGAATAGTGTCGGCCATCACCGGCGTTCTGCTGGAAAGCGATTGCAACATCGAGGATTCTCAGATGGCCCGGCTGGGGCCCAACTTCGCCTGTATGCTCATGATCCGCATGCCCGAGGGCATGGTCGGTCAGCAGGTCGGCGATCGGCTGGCCGGTGTCGCCCGCCAGCTCGGGCTTCGGCTGCACCTGGAAGACCTGCGGCCCGAGGAGGCCAGCGAAACCCGCTCCGATTACCCCAAACACCTCATCCACGTGTACGGGGCCGACCGCAAGGGCATCATCCACCGGATCACCGTCCGCCTGGCCGAGCAAAGCGTGAACATCACCAATTTGCACACCGAGGTGATTCATCACCACACGCCGCTCTACGTGATGATGATCGAGGTCGAGGTGCCGCCCTTCGTGGACGTCGGTCAACTCCAAGAGGACCTCGCCGCGATCGGAAGGGAGATTGAAGTGAGGGTCTCCATGAAACCCAAAGACGACGCGCGATTCTAGCTCGTCTGTTCCACGAT
>CAZOIA010000088.1:0-3467 GCA_964579675.1 uncultured Planctomycetales bacterium
GCGGTTCGGAAACACCTGGGGGCGGCGCCTTCCAACAAGCCGCCCAAAGTGTCACGCACCCGGCATGAATGAACGGCACGAGCGTGTCTCGTCAAACCGGGCGGTATCGGCTAAACTCAAGGGCGCGAACGAGCCAACCAGGCCCAACGGACGGCTTTGCCGGCGAGACATGCCGCGGCTCGATGCGGTGCGGGCACGGAGACCTCAGAACATGACAGATCAGGATCCAAAGCGGGTAACGCGGCGCGAGATCAATGCAACGTTGAGCAGGGCCCTGGCCGTCGGCATGCTCGGGGGCCGGGAGGTCCACGCAGGTTCGCGAGACCCGGCGGCCGTTGAGTCGAGGCCCGGGGAAACCCGCCCGCGCACAAAACGAGCGCCCATGTACCGCATTTATCCACTTCGCAACGGCGGGTGCGCGGTCGGCGGCCACGACGCCTTCGTGCGCGGCAACGAAGCTGAAACCTATCAGTACGCGTTATACATCTGGTTGATCCTGGGCGGCGACAAGCCGATCCTCGTCGATGCAGGCCTCAAGAACGCGGCGGAGATGAACCGCGGGGCCGCCAAGGTCCTTCGTGAGCCGATCACCCAGCGCCCGGAGGAGACCACGCGGGCCCAGCTTCGCAAGTTCGGCCTGACGCCGGAGGACATCGGCCACGTGTTCGTGACCCACCTGCACTTCGATCACGTGGACGGGGTCGATGACTTCACCAATGCCAGGATCTACCTCGGCAGGAAGGAATGGGAGCTGGCAACCGCCAATGACTGCAAGGGCAGTTGGGGCCATGGGCGAATCATGTTCATGCTGCGCGACGACCCGGCGTGGAAACAGCGCCTCGTGCTCCTCGGGGACGAGGAGGTCCTGCCGGGCATCGAATCGTTCTGGGTCGGTGGGCACACGCCGGGCTCGATGGCTTATCGCGTTAATACCGCCGACGGCAAGGTCGTGCTCACCGGCGACACGGTCTCGCTGCTGGCCAACATCGAGAAGAACATCGCGGTCGGGGTGAACACCAGCGAGCAGGAGTGCATGGCGGGCATGCAGAAGATCCGCGAGAGGGCGGACGTCGTGTTGCCCAGCCACGACCCGGGCACGCTGGACCGCTGGCCGCCGGTGCCGAGAGGCTGCCCCAAGTACACGATTCGGGCGGTCAAGGTCGGCGAGTGCCAGGTCCGCGATTTCATCACCTTCCACGGCAGCCAGAGCCAGGACACCCGTACCTACTACCTTTACGTGTGGGTCATCGAGGGCGGCGACAGGCCGATCCTCGTCGAGACCGGGCCCAATCCCAAGTACATCGAGGAATTCAACCAGGCCACCGCCAAATACATCCCGGGTGGGATTAGGCAGTTGCCGGAGGAGAACACCATCGTCGCGCTGAAGCGTCACGGGATTGATCCGGCGGAGGTGAGCCACGTGATCGTGACCCATCTCCATTCAGACCACTACGACTACTTCGGCGCGTTTGCCAACGCCCGGTTCGTCGTGAACAAGATCGAGTTTCAGGAGAGCATCCACGCCCTCAAGCCGGACGTGCTGACGGCGATCACGTCGCGTGGCGGCGTGCTGCAGTTGGTGGAGGACGAGGAGGTGGTGCCCGGCATCCGGGCCGTTCCGTTGGGTTGCCATACCAACGGCAGCCAGGGCATCCTCGTTCAAACGCACATGGGGCCGGTAATGTTCGCGGGCGACGTGGTTTACCTGTACGAGAACATCGAAAAGAACCGCCCCGGCAACAGCCCCGACAAGCAGGCGTGCCTGGCCGCGACGGCGAAGATTCGCTCCCTGGCGGACCTCGTCCTTCCTGCCCACGACCCGCTGACGCTCGAGCGGTGGCCGGGCGGCGTGATCGGGGGCAAACCGGAGAATGGCTGAGATTCCTTGAACCTCTTGGAGCGTGGCAGGCCGCCCCGACAAATGCGTTAGCAAACACAATATGGGCGTACTCGTGGATATACCGGCCATCGGTCCGATCTCGGACGAGTCGGGTCTCGTCCCTCTTCAGGAATGCAGCGACGGGGACTTCCGGGTCGGCGCCGGCGGGGTCGTCTCGATCACCGCCACCGGCGATAAGAAGGTCGAGTTCATCGCATTCGAGGGCCATACCCTGGCCTGCGTCAAGTCCGGCATGGGGTACCCGGCTTACTATCCGGTCCATCCCGTGGAGCTGACCAAACCCGTCAAGGCGGTCCTGATGGACCTGGACGGGACCAGCGTTCGCAGCGAGGAGTTCTGGGTCTGGATCATCCAGCTCACGACGGCCAGTCTGCTTGACAACCCGGCGTTCGAGCTGGCCGAGGCTGACCGGCCCTTCATCTCGGGCCACAGCGTCTCCGAGCATCTGCAATACTGCATCCGAAAGTACTGCCCGGACAAGACGGTGGAGGAGGCCCGCGGGCACTACTTCGAGCATACCCGACGTGAGATGGGGAATATCCTCGCGGGCAAGGGCAGGAAGGACGCGTTCAAACCGGCTCCGGGGCTCAAGGCATTCCTCGGCGAGCTTGAGTCGATGGGTATCAAGATCGCTCTGGTGTCGTCGGGCCTTTACCAAAAGGCGTGGCCGGAGATCCTCTCGGCGTTTCGAACGTTGGGAATGGGCAATCCGAAGGATTTCTACGACGCCATCATCACCGCTGGCTTCCCGTTGCATAAGGGCGAGGTGGGCACCCTGGGCGAGCTTTCGCCCAAGCCTCATCCGTGGCTCTATGCCGAAGCGTGCCGCGTGGGCCTTGGAATCGACTTCGAGGACCGGAACTCCGTGGTGGGCATAGAGGACAGCGGTGCCGGCGTCTGCTCGGTCCGGCTCGCCGGTTTCCCCACGATCGGCCTGGCCGGCGGCAACATTATGGAGAGCGGGACGCGGGAGCTTTGCTGTGACTATTGTGAAACGTTCGAGGAAATCCTGGCATTGATTCAGTAACTCGAAGCGGGCTTCAAGCTTGCGGCTCTTTCAGGTTACGAACGTGCGCCAATACCGAAGAGGACTCTGATGCCGGTCGACACGATCTCGCTGGATGGCAAATGGTTGCTGAAGGATTATCCCCATGAGCAGGGCGAAGCCCGGCGCCCGTTCGATCCCGACGAACCGGCGGACGACTGGATTACCACGCCCGTGCCGGGCGACATCCACCCGACGCTGTCGGCGTGCGGGCGGCTCCCTGAAGACATCTTCATGGGCACCAACGTCGAGCAATGCCGCTGGACGGGCGAGCACGAGTGGTGGTTCCGGCGGGACTTCAACTTGCCGGCGGATTCCCTGCGGCAACGGGCGGAACTTGTCTTCGACGGCATCGACCTGTACGGGACAATCTGGCTGAACGGCGAGAAGCTCGGTTCGACGAGCAACAGCTTCCGGCCCTGGCGGTTCGACGTGACCGGTCACGTTCGCCCCGGGCAGCATAACACGGTGGTAGTGCGGGTCGGAGCGACGCTCAAGATCCTCGAATCCAAGCCATGGCAG
>CAZOIA010000088.1:3477-22856 GCA_964579675.1 uncultured Planctomycetales bacterium
CCGCGCATCTTTGCCCGCAAGGCTCAGTGCCAGTTCAGTTGGGACTGGGCCCCGCACCTGCCGGCCCTGGGCATCTGGCGGTCGGTCCGGCTGGAAACGTTCGACTCGGGACGGGTGATGGACGCGGCTGTCCGGCCGCGAAACGATGGGCACGTCACGTTCTTCATGACGCTCGACGAACGTGCTTACCGCCAGGACCTCGATCAGAAGGTTTCGAGCAAGGGGCAGGAGACGATGGTCCGCCCGACCGGCGACCTGGCGGTCGAAGTCACCGGGCCGTTCAACGTCCGCACCAGGCGGCGGGGCAAGCCCGTCCGGTACCGGACGAAAGTCGTCGGCCAGCACAACTTCTGCACGCTGCAACTGCCCAAGCCGGAGCTCTGGTGGCCCAGCGGCTGGGGCGAGCAACCGCTCTATCGCTACCGAATCCGTCTGATCCGCGACGGCAAGACGCACCACCAGATCGAAGGGCGGTTCGCGTTCCGGGAGGTCCGCCTCGTCGAAGAACCGCTGGACAATGATCGGCTCAGCTTCCGCTTTGAGATCAACGGCGAGCCGATCTTCTGCAAAGGCGCCAATTGGGTGCCGGCGTCGTGCTTCCCCGGGACCGTGACGGCGGATCGTTACCGGCACCTGGTCCGGCTCGCCCGCGAGGCCAACTTCAACATGCTGCGCGTCTGGGGCGGCGGCATCTACGAGAGCGATCACTTCTACGACGCCTGCGATGAACTCGGCATCATGGTCTGGCAGGACTTCATGTTCGCCTGCAGCGACTACCCGGACGACGCCCCGGCCTTTGGGGACGAGGTGATTGCGGAACTGGAGTACCAGGTCAGGCGTCTTCGCAATCATCCGTGCATCGTGTACTTCTGCGGCGGGAACGAGAAGACCGGCTCGGCGGGCTTCAAGGTGAGCTACGGTGAAAGGCTGTTCCATGTCATCGCCCGGGGCGTGGCTGGCGACCTCGACCCGACGCGGGTCTACCGCCCGGCGAGCCCGCACAGCTACACGGACCTCGGCAACGACCAGACCTCGGGCGACTCGCACGGGGGCTGCTATGAGAAGGCCTATGCCGGGGGGATTACCGGCTGGCGGGAGAAGCTGCGGGGCTTCAGGACGGTCTTCAACTCCGAGTTCGGGTACCACGGTCCGGCGCGCTTCGAGTCGATGGTGAGGTTCGTCCCGCGGGAGCAGTTATGGCCCATCGGCGAAGCGATGGAGTACCACGTTCAGGACAACCCCTACAACACGATTCCCGAGACGTTCGTGCACGTCCAGGCCAACATGGCGCGGAAGCTCATCGGTGACATAGACGATGCGGAGCGTTTCGTGAAGTGTGCTTCGACTTGCCACGCAGAACTGATCCGGGCCGAGATCGAGCACCATCGCCGCCGCAAGTGGGCCAACTCCGGTGCGATGTTCTGGATGTTCAACGATTGCTGGCCCTGCGCGAGTTGGTCCGTGGTCGATTACTACCTGCTGCCCAAGCCGGCGTACTACGCGGCCAAACGAGGCTTCGCGCCGATCCTCGTGACGATAATCGATGAGCCGAACTCGTACGACGTCTACGTGGTCAACGACACGTTCAAGCCCGTTGCGGCGGTGCTGACCTTCGGGCAGGGGCGTGTTACCGGCAGGCCGGTCTGGGCCCGCCGGCGTCCGGTGCGGGTCGCGGACAACCGGGCCCGTCTGGTCGCCACCGTCAAGAAGAGCACGGTCAAACGCGAGCGGCACACCTACCTTTTCGCGAAGCTCGGTTCAGGGGCACGCGCGATCGCGGGCACGCAGTTCTTCCACCGCCCCTGGCGCGAGGTGGCCTGGCCGGACCCGAAGCTGCTGTACCGCGTCGGCGAGCCCAAGAAGGTCAGGCCCGACCATCCGTCGCTGAGGGGCAACGAGTATGTGATGAAGGTTTCACTCAAGGCCGAGAACTACGCCCGCACGGTCTGCATCGACGGGGTGGAAGGCCAGGGGGTGCTGGTCAGCGACAACTTCTTCGACCTGATGCCGGGCGAATCGAGAACCGTCGAGATCCGCAGCGACCACAGGATCCGTCCCGGCGACGTGCGCGTCCGTCACTGGCTCGACCGGTGGGATTGACCAGAAGCTACAAGCTTCCGGCTCTCAGCGGTCAGCTTAGCGCGCCCAGGTTGGACTTCCTCGTCATGGCTGACGGCTGATAGCTGAGAGCTCACAGCTGGCTTACAGGCCGAGTTCCTGGAGCCGCCGGATCAGTTCGGTGGACGAGTTGTCTTTCGCCCCCCCGACGGTGGCGAGCCGGATGCCGAGACGCGTGATCGTCTGGTATTCGGGCAGGTTGTCCGGCCCGTATTCCGGGCCCTTGGCGTGGACGTCAGGGCGGATCAGGTCGAGGATGGCGTCGCAGGTCGGCTCGTCGAAACAGGTGACGATCGTCACCGGGCTGAAGGAGGCAACGATCTCCATTCGTGCGGCCAGCGGCTGGAGCGGCCGATCGTCGCTCTTGTACCTGCGGATCGATTCGTCGGTGTTCACGCCGACGACGAGGACATCCCCTTCGGCGGCGGCGCCGTGCAGGTAGCGTACGTGGCCCACGTGGATGATATCAAATGCACCGTTGGTGAAGACGATCGTCTTGCCATCGGACCGCAGCCTTTCCACCTCGCGTTTGAGTTCCTCCCGATCGGTGATCACCTTGGCCATGAGATCTCCCCGCCGGCTCAGGCGGTGCTTGAGGACACTCGGTCGGCCAGGAGCACGCGGGCCTGCTCGAGCACCATGTCACTGCTGATCCGCGTCATGCATCGGTGATCGAGCGGGCACGTGCGCTTCATGCAGGGGCCGCAATGGACATTGACGCTCAACGATCGCTCACGGGGGCTGTCGGTTGCCGTCCACGCCGGGTCGGTGGGCCCGAAGATCGTGACGACCGGTGTGCCGACGGCGTTGGCGAAATGTCGCGGTCCGGTATCGTTGGTGACGAGCAGGCTGGCGCGGCGTATGAGGGCCTTGCTCGGCCCGAGGGGCATCACCGGGTTGTCGAGCACGGTGACGTCCTGGTGCATGTGGACCGCGACGGTGCGGGCAGTCTCGATCTCCTTCGGCCCACAGGAGATGAACACGGCGGCATTGTGCCGGGCCACCAGTCGGTCGGCGACTTCGGCAAACCGCTCGGGCAGCCAGCGTTTCGCGGGCCCGAAGGAAGCCCCCGGGTTGAGCACGACGATCGGCTGGCCGGGCTCGATGCCGGCGGCGGCGATTCTCTCGGCCGCCGCCGCTTCCTCCTCCGGCGTGGTGAACAATTCCAACTCGCGCGGGCACTCGCGGCAACCCAGATACCGCGGGATCGCATTGTAGTAACGCGTCATCGGCACGGGGACGTACTTCCCGTTGTAGCGCTCCGGCAGCAGCCGGTCGGTCAGCAGCAAGCCCCGGCCATCCCGATCATACCCTACCCGCCGGCGGATGCCCGCGAGACGGACCAACAGCGCGGATCGGAACGAGTTGCTGAGCAGGACCGCCCAGTCGAACTGTTGTTCGCGGAGCTTGGCTGCCAATCCCAGGAAGCCGCGGCGGCGTTTGGGTCGGCTCTCACCCTTGCGGGCGGGCCAACGGAACACCTGGTCCATCCAGTCGCCGCCGCTGAGGACTTCGGCCAGATGGCTCTTGACGAGAAAGGCGATGTGGGCCTGGGAAAACTGCTCGCGTAAGGCCCGCAGAGCGGGCGTCGCGAGCACCAGATCGCCCACCCAGTTTGGCAGGACGACGAGGATGCGTGACGGCTGGCCGGGGGTCTCGGGCTGGAGATTCGGGTCGGCGCCGGGAAAATCCGCACCCTCCCCCGACCCGGCGTCAGAATGAACTGATCGCACCATGAGGCAACATTCTACGGGATCAGGACTTGCGATACAAACCGGAGAAGGTGAGCCTTTGACAACCGGGTGCATGACACTTTGGGCGGCTTGTTGGAAGGCGCCGCCCCCAGGTGTTTCCGAACCGCGCCCGTAAGGAAGCGGACCCCCTCTCCGTAGCGAGCCCGTAAGGAAGCGGCCCTGGCGCATCCGCAGATACTCCCCTCCCTGACGGTCGGGGTTCGGAAAAGCGAGGTGCCGTCCCCTTCTCCGCCCGAAGGTCCCCGCCGGAACTGTCACGCACCCTTGCCCAGCAGCGCGGGGCAAGGCCGATCACTTATCTTCTGGGAATACAAATCTCGAAGGTCTTATGATGTGGGCCGTCGGTGCCGGTGAAGACCACCGCCGGCACCGTTGCATCTGTCAGGGGCAACGGATCAAGTGGGACCCGTCCGACGGCGACTTTCGTGGGATCGGACGAATCGACCACCGGCACCTCGTGCTCGTGGGCCGCACCAATCGCGGCGGCGACTGCCGCTGCCCCGCAAGCACCCGGGCACCGCCCGACCCAGTGCTCAATGAGAATCGCACCGGGATGGCGGCAGGCAGCGGCGGAGAGGATGGCCTCACTGGCCGGCGGGAGGGCCTTGCGGTCGCAGACCAGGTGAGCGGGGCGAGCGATCATCGCGAGCCAGGGGGCCCCGCGCTCGGCGGCCCGGTGAGCCGGCTCCAGCACGAACAGACACGCACCTTCGCTGAGGACTACACCCGGCTCGGCCAGGGCTCGAGCCAGTTTGCCTGAGAGCGGGTCGAAACCGCCGGCAAAGACGACATCCGCCCGGCCGCTGGCAATGAAATCGCAGCCCTCGACAATGGCATCCAACCCCGAGGCCGACCCGCTCGCCAGCGTGACGTTGGGGCCCCGGATGTCGAAGCCTCGGGCCAGCGCGCCGGCGACGTAGTTACCCACGGTCTGTGGGAAGTGGATCGGGCTCACGAATCGGGGCGACTGCTCTCTGACCTCGATGGCAAAGTTGATCATGCCCAATTGGCCGGCCAGGCCGCAGCCCAGGGCCATTCCCACTCGTTCCGCCTCGAGCGAGTCGGGCTGGAGGGCCGCCTGCCGGCGTGCCCGTTCCAACGCAACGGCGGCCAGCCACGCGCCCCTGTCGCTACTGAGTTCCCTGGCCAGACCGGGGCATTCGTCGGGCAGGTCGTCGGGGACGGCCCAGTATCCGGTGCTTGGCGGCGGCCCGGGTTGGGCAGCATTGGCGGCTTCCAGCACGTCACCGATCGTGCCGGCGGCAAAAGGCGTAACCCATCCGCAGCCGGTGAGGACGATAGACTCGCGTGGGGGCGACCTCATTACGTGTCTATAAAGCGTCGATCGGGCGCGATTTGTCAAGCGGCCGACGATGGGGAATCCTTCTCAGGGTGCGTGACAGTTCCGGCGGGGACCTTCGGGCGGAGAAGGGGACGGCACCTCGCTTTTCCGAACCCCGACCGTCAGGGAGGGGAGTATCTGCGGATGCGCCAGGGCCGCTTCCTTACGGGCTCGCTACGGAGAGGGGGTCCGCTTCCTTACGGGCGCGGTTCGGAAACACCTGGGGGCGGCGCCTTCCAACAAGCCGCCCAAAGTGTCATGCACCCTCCTTCTCACGCTTCTCCCTCGGGGCGCCAGGTCATCTGTTTTTGGCTTTTTGGCGGTGTCATCACTATACTGTGTCCCGTTCGGCGGGTGGAACCGTTCATATCATGTCAAAGGGAGGTACGGCCATGAACAGATCGTACAGACTTGTGGTGTTGGGTGCTGCGGTCGCCGTGTGGATGGCATCGGGGTGCGCGGCCCCGAAGGTCGATTTCTCCAGCCTCGAGCGCCCGGGGCGGGCGGCGGAGCTGGATGCCTACAACGTCTTCGTCGGCTCGTGGGTCTGGGAGGCGGAGGTGCTGAACGCCGAGGCGGGCGACAAAGCGTGGACCGGCAAGGCAGAGTGGAAATGGACGTTGGACAAGCGCTGCCTGCACGGGATGATGTCGGCCAAGAGCGCCAGTGCCGAATTCGAGGCCGCCGGTATCTGGAGCTGGCACCCCAGGAAGAAAAACTACATCTGGTGGATGTTCAACAACTGGGGCTACCCCCAGGAAGGAACCGCCACGTACGATGCGGAGTCCAGGTGCTGGAAGATGACCTACGAGAGCGTGGGGCTCGACGGCACAACCAGCTACGGGCAATACAAGATGAAGGTGATCAACAACGATACGCTCGACTGGCGCATGGACGAGTGGGCGGACATGACGCACTTGATGAAGAAACTGGAGATGACGGGCAGATACAAGCGGGCAAGATAGGGCGGCTTGGGCGGATCATTGTGCATGCCGGGCTGGCCAGAGGGTCAGGTTGGAGTAGGGCTGCATTTTGGCGGGCCTCGCCTCAAAGAAGTGAGGTCGTCTCGATGACATCCCGTCCATCGAGGCCGGTTTTTTGAGGATTGCTTCGATTTTCTGCTTGCACTGAACCACTTGGGTCCGGTATACTCACGCTCTAAGTCCGGACGTTCAAGGATGCCAACTCGTCGCAGGTTAGCGTGAGTGAGATAGATAGAAGGAGCAAACGACTGTGCACCGGATGCTCGGAGCGGTCTGCGGGGCAGCCGGCGACAGCGTAGCGATTCGGAGGAGGGGCAGAACCGTCGCGCATTTGCGGTCCGGCGTGAGACGGCTCGCACGTGTTAGCGGTGCCCGGCCTGTGCCGGAATGCGGAGAGGCTTGGGAAGTGCATTTCTATTTGACACTGGTGTGACATCTCAATCGAGGAAGGAGCTCGTCATGGAGACGCTACGAAAAACCACTGGTGGATACTCTGGACCTTCTCATGGGATCCCGGTTCTAGCCGGCGTGGTGGCGCTGGTGCTCTGCTGCGGGTGGCTAGTGCCCGCCGCGCAGGCCCAGCCGTTCCCTCCCCGGGGCGATGACCAGTTCCCTTCAAAGGGTATCTTCAAGGTCACGCTGAGCCCGGCCCTGGGCGGGGCCGTCTTCACGATAAACGCCACGGATCCCAACACCGTCATTCTGCGGAGCAGCTCGCACATGGACGGCGGGGCGGTGGGGGATATCTCCGGCCTCATGGGCAGCGGAGCGAGCCCGTGCGTCGGCGACCCGGCCCCGGGAGTGACGGACGCCCAGATCGGGGTCCACCCGGTCGGGTACGAGTCCGGGACGGTGAACGAGGTCCACACCAAGATGTGCTGGCTGTCGATGAGCGGTGGTGGCTGGACTATTCGAGCGGGTGAAGCGGCCCCGGGTCAGGCGGACAGCCTCGGCGAGGTCGAGAGCCGCAACCCGATCACAAGAACGGGTTTCCCGGCGGACAGCTTCTTCAACCTGTACTTCGAGGTGGACGTCCCGGCCACGGCCGGCGGCCCGATGACCGTTTGCAACTTCGCCCCCTTGCTCGTGGAGGCCAAGGGGATCACGGCCTTCCCGCCCGCCCAGGACGACTACCTGCACTCCTTCAAGATCCGGGGCAAAGTCGCGCTGTTTGACTGCGTCACCGGTTGTTTCGTCGGTTGGCTGGAGGAGGGAGCGCACGGCGTCTCCTATAATATCACCCACCTGTGTTTCAACGACGACCCGGACTTCCCGGTGGTCTTCTCCGTGGACGCCGGGGCGGAAGGACTGGTGGTGCCGGACCCCTGCGTCCCGCCACATCCGGAGCCCAATGACGTGTATGCGCTGGGGGCGGCCGGCCTGGCCAACGTCCCGTCGAGCTGGGGGTACGCCACCGAGGGCGAGTTGTTCCAGTCGTCGGGGGCGTCCCCGTTGGGGGCACGTCCGGATATGACGAACGTGGATCGCATGTCGGCCTCGCTGGGTGTCGGCCCGGCGCCGTTTGGGCCGCCCCCCTACATGGGCCCGTTTGATCCGAACACGGGTCAACCGATTCCCATGCCGGCCCCGCCGGGCGGTCCGACGGGCACCCTGGGCCTCGTGCCGAGCGATAACGTCAATGCCCTGTCCTTCGGTCGGGACGGTGGCCTCATCCTCCTGTTCAGCGTTGACCCGACGGCGGTGGGCCGGGCGGGCACGGCGGTCGAATTCAACTCCCTGCTTTCGCCTGCGCTGGGGTGGCCGGCCCCTATGCCCTACCCGAGAAACTGGTTCGGCGACCCCGGCAACGAGGCCGCCGGCGATGTCTACATGTCCGCGCCGGCTTGGGCCTGGGGCGGCTGGTGGGTCGGCATGGGCGGGGGCTTTCTGCGTGGTGTGACCGGTGCGATGCCATTCTCGAACGCCCTGGTCTATGACGAATACGACTTGGGTCTCCAGGCGCCGGCCGATAGCCCGCCGCCGCTTAATACGAATGGTTCGGCCCTCGGCCCACCCGAGGATGACCTGGACGCCCTGGAAGCTGACGACGGTGACACGGTAGATCCTGATATGGACGGTATTCCTAATACCGGTGAGTTCGTGTTCTTCTCGCTCGATCCGGCATCACCGACGATCGCGCTTCCGGGTACCGACGACCCGTTCCCGGGTCTGTGCACGGGCTCGGACGCCTGGGCCGCCGGGGGCGACGGCGTGACGACCGACGATATTCTGATCGCCTCGCCGCCCGGGGTTGCGGTCCCACCGTTCGCGTTCGCCATCTTCGCCCGTGGTGTTGCGGACATCGGCCTGCTGGCCGGTGACGACCTCGACGCCCTGGTGCTGTACGACGACGGGGCGAACGGCACCCTGGATCCCTATAGCCCTCCCGGTCTCTTATGGGACGAGGCCTTGTTCTCTCTGGCGGCGGGGTCGCCTTCACTGGTCCCGGGCGCCAACCTGAACATCATGGCCGGGGCCGCTCCCTTGTCGCCAGGGGACGTGTTCTGGACCGATTTCACCGGGACCATCTGGTTGTATGCCTCAGCCAATGACCTTGGCCTGGTCGTCAACGATGAGCTCAACGCCCTGGACATCGCACCGGAATGGTACGACTGGCTGTTCTATCCGTGGTGGGGGTGGGAGGAACCGCCCATCATCAGAGTTGAACCGGACGAGCAGGTCTGCGTCCCAATCGCACTCGGGAATAACAGCGAGTTCGAGCACACGTGGACAGTGCAAGAGATCACCGGCAACGGCGGGACCTGCGACTATCCGTGGCTCTCATGCGCGTCCGTTGCCTACACCTCTCCTCATGACTACGCCGAGGTCCAGGTGTGCGTCGACTCGACGGGGTATTCGCCGGGCGTCTACTCGGGATACCTGAAGTTCACCAACCAGAGCGCCCCGTGTGGGTATCCCCCGAGCTCGCACGTCAATAACAAGGTGAAGGTCGTGATGGCGGTGGAGGCTGCCGGCGCGTGCACCTGCACCTTTGATGGCTGGGCGAGCCTGCGAATGCACGGCGCGGCGGGTGAGCTTGCCATCGAACTCGACGCGTCCGCCAGCGGCAGTGCCGCGGTTACCGAGACGCGTCGGGACGGCGTCCGGAAGATCGAGGTCGAGATCACCGCCAGCGGCAGCGGGGCTGCGTCTATGACCCTGACCGGCGATGTTGTGGCGGTGGATGTGGGTAGCTGCGAGGAGTTCACGGCGTCGGCCACGCTTGTCTATAACGGCCCGATCGGCACGGGCGACCACGCCTACACGCTCGTCGCCGAATGGACCCCCGGCCTGCCCGATGAGGCCTGCTACAAGATCGATCTGGCCGGCACGCTGAGCTGCGAGATCGTCGGCGACACCGACTGTATGGTCATAGGCTTGACCGGCGACGTCAACGGCGACGAGAACGTGGACCTGATCGACATGGCGTACGTAAAGAGCAAGAACGGCTCTACGGTACCGCCGCATCAGAAGTTCGATGTGAATACGGACGGGAACGTGGACCTGATCGACATGGCGCTGGTCAAGAGCCTGAACGGCAACTCGGCGGGTTGTGGCCCACAACTGATCGGGGCGGTTTCGCGGAAGGAGCACGGAATGGGGGGGGACGAGTTTGACGTGCAGTTGCCGTTGGATCCGCCTGAGGACGCCGGCGTCGAATGCCGGCAGAACGGTCCGACCAGGGTTATTCTCACCTTCTGCGGCGACGTCGAAGCCGAGGACGGTGTGCCGGATGAGACGGAGGTGCACTTGTCCGACGGGAATCTGGTTTCGGTGGAGATCGTCGGTAATGAGATGACGATCGAGATCACCTATGTGCCGGATGGAATCTGTCTAGTAATCACGCTCGACGGGATCGTCAGGGTGTCAGATCGTGAGCCATTGGAGGGCGACAACGATGTGCACATCGTGGTGTTGCTCGGCGACCTGGACGGCGACGGCGAGGTTGGCCCGCTGGACGTGGCGGAGGTGCAAAGCCAGATTGGCATGCCCATCGATGAGGCGAACTTCCGTTGCGACCTGAATACGGATGGCAACATTAACATGATTGACCGGATATTGGTCCAGTCGGCGCTCGGTAACGCGGCAAGCTGTCCGTAGTCTGATTCGGGTTCGGCGGATGGATGACCCGGCAGCGGGGTCGGCCGACGGCCGGCCCCGCTGCCTTGTTCTGCGGGCTGCTCCTGGGCCGTGCTGTAATGCCGCACGGGGTGCATGACACTTTGGGCGGCTTGTTGGAAGGCGCCGCCCCCAGGTGTTTCCGAACCGCGCCCGTAAGGAAGCGGACCCCCTCTCCGTAGCGAGCCCGTAAGGAAGCGGCCCTGGCGCATCCGCAGATACTCCCCTCCCTGACGGTCGGGGTTCGGAAAAGCGAGGTGCCGTCCCCTTCTCCGCCCGAAGGTCCCCGCAGGAACTGTCACGCACCCTGCCGCACGCATCGAGCCCGATTGGCCTTGACACACGCTCGTACGTCCCCGCTTGTTCCCCGGCGAAAGCCCGTATATCGTCTCGTTCGTTGCGGTCGCGGGAGCATTCCTGGCGGCTTGTCCGCGGGCTGCCATGACCCAGGTAGCGCCGGAATCGTGAAATTCTGTTTGGCAATGATCATCGGACTGGTCGTGATGCGGGTGGCAGTCGGGCCGGCGTCCGAGCCGCTGTCGGACCCGCCCGTGTTGTTTGCCGATGTTACCGCCGCCGTCGGCATCGACTTCGTTGAGACCATCGGCGACGAGGTGATGAGTAGCATTGTCGAATCGACGGGCGTCGGGTGTGGGTTCCTCGATTACGACGGCGACGGCTGGATGGATATATACCTGGTCAACGGGTGTTGGACGAAGGGGCTTTCCGATGCGGCGCTGGATCCCGCGAAACGCGACAAACTGGCCGCGGCGACGGACCGGCTCTACCGCAACCGCGGTGACGGCACCTTCGAGGACGTGACGGCCAAGGCGGGACTTGCCAGGCCGGGCTACGGCATGGCCGTTGTTGTGTCAGATTACGATGGCGACGGCGATCCCGACATTTACGTGACCAACTACGGGCGCAATTTCCTGTACCGCAATAATGGGGACGGCACCTTTACGGACGTGGCCAGGACCGCCGGTGTGGACGACCCGCTCTTCAGCGTCGGGGCGGTGTTTTTCGATTACGACCGCGACGGCCGGCTCGACCTCTACGTGGGCAATTACCTGACCTACGTGCCGGACCCGAGCCGGCGGCACTTGGCAGACGGGGTGCGCAGCCCACTTGCCTACGAAGGGCAGCAGGACCGGCTCTATCGCGGCAACGCCGACGGTACCTTCACCGAGGCGACCCGCAAGGCAGGCATCGAAATCCAGCCCGTTGGACGGGCCATGGGCATCGGCACCATAGACTACGACAACGATGGCCTGGTTGATGTCTTTGTTTCCAACGATGCGATGGAGAACTTCCTGCTCCACAACAACGGTGACGGCACGTTCAGCAACGAGGCCCTGTTGGCAGGGGTAGCGTTCGGGGAGAGCGGGGATGCCGCCGCCGCCATGGCCGTCGAGGTCGCCGACTACGACGGCGACGGACGCTTCGACATCCTGTGTCCGGACATGAACCTTTGCTGCCTGTACCACAACCTCGGCCGCGGGCTGTTCGAGGATGTGTCGGTCCGTTCAGGTATCGCCGCGGTCATGACCCGCTACCACAGTTGGGGCGGCATTCTGGCGGATTTCGACCTCGACGGCCATCCGGACGCGTGCATCGCCGACGGCAACGCCTGTCTGCTCGAAGCCCAGGAGAACAGACTGTTCATCAACGATGGCCGCGGCAGCTTCGTTCCGGTCACCGCCGGATCCGGCGCGCCGGCGGCGGGGCTGACCGGCGAGTTCGTCAGCAGAGGTATAGCCCGGGGCGACTTCGACAACGACGGCGACCTCGACCTGCTGATTGCCAACCTGAACGACCGGCCGAGCCTCTTGCGCAACGACACCCCCCGGCGGGGGCGACATTGGCTGCAGGTCAGGCTGGTCGGCCGCCAACCCAATCTCGACGCCCTCGGCGCCGTGGTCAAGATCGAGACCGGTGGGCGGACGATCGTCCGGCACCGGGCATCAGCGGGCAGCTATCTGTCGCAGCACGACCCGCGCATCCACTTCGGGCTCGGCGAGCAACGCAAGGTCGATCTGCTGGAAGTCGTCTGGCCGGACGGCTCGCGACAGACCATGCGGAACGTCCCGGCGGATCAGGTGCTGACTATTCGACAGCGAGTGAATCAGACGACAGGGGAGCACACAGGCAGCGGAAGCGAGCGGTGAAACAGGCCCTCCGCATGATCCATGAAGATGCTCACCACGAAGGCACGAAGACACGAGGATGGCGGGACGTCAAAGGAAGTGCTCCGACGGTGGGCCGGCTGGGGCGGGTGTTGTACGTGCGGAGGTAGAGCCGGTGTTCGGGCGTATCGGGATAGTGCTCGGAGGCGGGATAAGGGTACCCGGACATCCTGTGGAAGGGCAGGGGGGTGACGGTCCCAGAGAACTTGGTGTTCAAATCGCCGTCCTTGACCCAGCCGTCGGCGTAGAAGATGAAGCTGCGGGCCCAGTCTCCAGGCAGGTTCGGCAAGGAGCTTGCATCGAAGCGCATGGTCAGTTCGTCGCCGGGCCCGAAAATGACGTACATGTCGTCCGGGCGGGCGAGTAGCGGGGTAACGCCGCCGTAGCGGGTGAACATGCCCTCAGGCGGGTTCCACGAGCCGGTCGAGCTCGCGTCGGCGTAATTGAACCGCTCGAACCCGAATTCGTCCCGTGCCATCCGTGAGAAACCGCGGTAGTGCAGGTCGGCATGGGCAACGGGCAGTTCCGTGATTCGGCAGCGGGCCGCCTCGTCGCGAGTCGAGACGAAAATGCGATCGAAGTAGACGCGCATCGTCGTTGACAAGCGGACGTGATAATCATCACCCCCGAAGCGCCCGGTAAGATCCACGGGCACGACGATCCCCTTGCTCGTGGGGAGCCCGACGGATTCGATGGCGGTGTGCCATCGGCCTTGGGCGTCCCGGACTTCGAGCGTCAGCGGCGTCACCTCAAACCGGGGATCCTGCCCGATGGCCATGCTCACGCTCGATTCCGCCCAGTAGATCCAACTGTCGAGATAGAGCATGATCCGCTCAGCCCCAGAAAGATCGCCCAGATCGAGCGTGAGGCTGTGGGGCTCCGCGAGCCCGTCGTATTGCGGCACCAGGGGGAAAGTGGGGAATCTCCCGTCGCGCTCCCGAATGAGGTTCAGCACATCGACGCCGCGGTCGTCCACCGCTGAAACCGGCGGGCGATGGTCGCCCACGGCAAAGAACTTATCCTCGGGCGGAGGATCGCTGAACATCTCGTTGGGGATTATCTCAAGTTCGGCCGGATGGTCCACGACCCGCAGAGTGATCTGGTCTGCATAGGTGATTTCACGCAGTTCCTCAGTGAGGCGCAGCTCGTAGAACCCGTGCCTGGCCGCAAGTTGGCGCGATTCGATCTTGGTCAGTTCCGTGTTGTCGAGTGGATAGTAGACCCCGGGGGCCATGGGCACGCCCAAAGGGCCGATACCGAGAATCTCATTGACCAGCTCGAACCCGGTGCCGTTGCAGGCATAGAGAAAGCCGCACGACGCCGAGACCTTTACGTACTGCACGATCTCCACGTCGCCGTTGATCGAAGGTCGGACGACGTTCTGGGCCTGGCCGTTGGACCAGGTCACGCGGACCACGTCGATGCCGTTGAGGTCACCCAGCCCGAAATGGACCCATCCGTCACTTGCGGTCTGCTTCTGATAGTGGCCGCCGGATGCAATCTCGACGAGCGCTCCGTAGCCGTTGCGGTTCACTTTCTTGCCGAGAAGACAGACGTTCACCCAGTGCTCTCTTTCGCCGCCGTCGTTTCGGAGCAGCCGCAGCCCGCGATCACGGGTGAGCAGCACAATGTCCTCGTCTCCGTCTCCGTCCAGATCGCCGATGGCGAAATCGGCGACCTGGCCGAAGCCGGCGTCGAGGCCGACCGGCGAGGAAACGTCCCGAAACTGTCCCGGTCCAGCCCCGGCCATCAGACAAAGCCCGCCACCGCCAGCACTGGCCAGCATGATGTCGACCCAGCCGTCGTTGTTGTAGTCCAGAACGTCGATCCGCCCCACCCCACGGGCTGCGACGGCGTCCGGCAGCTCCAGCGGCGTGCCGGTGAACTTGGCCTGCCCGTCGTTGACATAGAGGTAGAGCGTGCCGCCGGACGCGAAAAGCAGGTCAGGCGTGCCGTCGCGGTTGAAGTCACGTTCAGCCGCGGCCCGACCGTCCTTCTCAAGGGGCGGGGAAAACAATCCGCCCAGAACAAACTTGCCCAGCCGGGCGTTGGCCAACAGCAGGCTCGGGCTATCCGAGTTCACGACGAACAGATCCGTATCGGTATCCCCGTCGAAATCGGTGAACAGTACGTCACGGGTCTGCGAGCAATCAACAAGCAACTGGGCTTCGTCGGTCTGGTCGCCGAATGTGCCGTTGCCGTTGTTGCGGAGCATGGTGTTCGTCTGGCCGTCGAAATCGCCGGGGAGAGAGAATGTCTCGCGATCGGGCGGGCTGAGCAGATCGACGTCGTTCACGACGAAGATGTCCAGATCGTTGTCGTGATCGTAATCTACAAAGACGGCCCTGCGCCCGAACTGAGGTTCCTGGACCCGGGCTTGCTCGGACACGTCCTTGTAGGTCCAGTCAACCACTTTCCAGGTGCCGCTGATTGCCCGGAACTTATCAGCGACGCCGTCCTTGAACTGCTCATCGTAGAGCATCTCAGCCGGTGCCGGCGGCGTCGCGCCGGGATCGGAGAGCCGGCGAACCGTGAGGTTGTCAAAGCGGGTAACGGCATGGTTGGCGGCCAGGCCGATGCCCCCGCCGGTGACGGGTTGGCCGAAATCATGCGAGATCTTCTCCACGTCGTCGCCCATCTCGACGACGACCAGGGTGGCAACACTGCCTTTGATCCGCAGACGAAGGGCGTATGGCTCGCCGAGGAGGAGCCCCTCGTTCACCCGGGCGTCGTTCACCCACGAGCCGCCGTAGTGACCGATGGCCCAGTAGCCGGTCTCCATGTCGCCCCCGGCGAATTTGAAATTGTCGGGCCCCTGATAGTCGAAGATGACGAAGCCGTTGTGAAGGTGCTCCGCGGTCTTGAGGGACCTGACGTCCGCGCTGATCTCGAGCCTCGGGGGCAGCGGCTCTGCGAGTTCCAGGATCGCCACCCCGTTGTCACTCTCCGCCTCCAGGCCGCTGACCTCGAACACTCCGTCGCCCTCTTTGCGGTAGAGTACGTTTGGCCCGTAGTTCACGACGTAGAGGTCTTCGTGCCCGTCATTGTCGTAGTCGCCGAAGACGGCGTCCGTGCCCATCTGCGTGTCGCCCACGCCGAAGGCCGTGGTGACATCCTCGAAGTGCCACCCGCCCTGGTTGCGGTAGAGACGGTTGGCAGAGTCCTGCGGGCCAGAAGCACAGTTGACGACGTAAATGTCCAGATCGCCGTCGCTGTCAAAATCACCCAGCGACACCGCTCCACCGACCAGCGGCACGTAGAGCTTGGCGGCGTCCTCTTCGGTGTAGTCCTCCCGCTTGAATTGCCTGGGAAGCGGCGGCGGCAGTGAGTTGACCGCCGGGTGCAGGCCCGTCCGGTCTGTCGCGTCAACAAACCGGACTTTCGCCCCGGGATCGGGTGCGAGATCACGGGTCAGCTTGGGTGCTTCGATAACATAGGAATACTTGCTGCGCTCGAGGGCCTCGGCAGTTTTCTCCGACTCCTCCACCGTATCCTTCACAAGATCAAAGATTTCCTTGTGGCGCTTGACGCTGTCCACTTCACCAAGGCGGCGGTACAGCGTCATCAACTGGAGATGGCAACTGGGATGGGTGGGGCGAAGCTCGACCGCCCGCTTGAAAGCTGTAATGGCCTTGGCGTAGTCTTCGAGGAGCTTATAGCACACCCCCAGGTTGTAGTACGCTCCCATGCACTCCGGATCGCGGGCTGTCACCTCCTCCAGGTGCTTAATCGCCTCGTCGGCCCGACCCAGACGTTTGTAGACGATGCCCGTGACATAGGAAGCGGCCAGCAGCTTGGGATCAAGCCGCAGCGTTTCATTGAGCACCTGGAGTGCGTCTTCAAACTTCTCCGCGCGCATCAACGTTAAACCGAGGTTGAAGCGGTCTATTGCCGAATCCGGGGCCAACTCGATGCAGCGGCGGAATACCTCGGCTGCCGGCTCGAACTGGGGGGGCGTTTCCGCGTTCTCATAGTAGGCTTTGCCGATCAGACGCTGGGCGTCCAGTTCATTGGCCACTTCCGTGTTCGCCGCGGCGGCAGCCAACGCGACTGCGCCCACGAATGCTGCGGACGGCAGGACAACAAGGGCGCTTGTGGTCCACCAGCTTGCTCTGTTCACACGTTGGCGTTTCTTGCCCCCGGCCAATCCGAAAGCAAACAGAATCATTACTTCCTCCTGCCCTTAGTCTTCATCGATGCTTCCGCCGCCTGATCGTAAACCGACGTCTTCCAAGAAGCAGGTAGATTCTGCACACCGGCCTTGGCAAGCGCTTGATATAGCTTTGGCTTCAAACGTGTATCAAGGATAATGTGACAAGATGGACAGAGCATTAGAGTATTTGCTTTATCGGTTCTGCCTTCTGCTAGAATATGAGCTTTCTGTCTAATGCCGACAGAATGACCGCACATCTCGCAGATACCTTCTGTGGCTTTCATCTTTCCATCACTTCTCTGCTAGGCAGCTTTCGGCAATGATTGAATAGTCTCGCCTTTCGTCCCCCACGCCTCCTGGAAAGAGTGGGGGACGCGCATCTTGCGGACCCGCACGCCTGCGGCGTTGCGGCTAAACTTCATCCGTTGTCATCCTTCATCCTTTCGCCTTCATCCTTCCGCTACTCCACCCAGACGCGGGCAAGATCAGTGTCAACCGGGTCTTCCAGCCCGCGCAGATCCTTGATGTACTCGATCAGCTCTTTCCTCTCTTTGGACTTATCATAGATTTCCAGACGCAGCTTCAGTTCCTCGCGGTCGGGATATTCCTTGAGCCCCTGTTCCCAGACCTGGCGTGCTTTCGTCATGTTCTCTTCAAATCCGTTCTCCCGGTTCTTGACATGGGAGTCGCCGAGCCCCACGTAGCCCAGGGCGAAGTAGTCGCGCTGCTTGGCCGCCGGCAACTTCTTCTGCATCGCGATCAGCTCGGTGAAGTCCCTGATCGCCAGCGGGGCGTGGTTCAGCTTGCGGGGCCAGTGCAAATGGTTCATGCCCCGGATGAACTTGGCGGTCCAGCAGTCGGGGTCGATTTCCTCCAGGATAATATCAAGCTCGGCCAACGACTTGTTCGAGAGCTTGCCCTGGCTGACGATCCCCAGCTTGGGGTAGGGCATCTTGTCCACGTAGGACAGCGCCTTGTTGAGCCGGGGCATCACCTTCTTCGGGTGCTTTTCGACCAGGTCCTCGAAGAAGCGAATCGATCGATCGTAGTAGGCACTTCCGTACCGGCGTATAAGGGTCCGGTAGGTGTTGGAATACAGCAGGGCATCCGGATCCAGGCTGATCGCTTTCTCGAGCTCGCCGAGGGCGGCTGCCTTGCGGCCCTGCTTATCGAGCAGCGTTGCGAAATCATGGCGGATTTTGGGATCCTTGGGGTCCTTTTCGATCTTTTCTATGAACTCCAGGTACTGTCTCTTGTAAAGAACCATCTTCTTCCAGTCGACGGGCGGCAGCTCCGGCGGGGGCTGGTCGGGTTCGGACTTGGCTTTTTCTCGTTCCGCTTTCAGCGCAGCTACTTCAGCGTCCTTGATCAGCTTGCGCTCGTCGAGGATCTTCTTCGGCGTGTTCTCGGTGAACTTGAGCACCTGGTTGGGCCTCACGTTCTCAAGCCGCTCCACGTAGCTGGTGGGCCAGCGAATCTCTATCGAGTCGATCTTCTCGCGTCGGCCCAGGCCGAAGTGCTGCCGATACGGGCACTGGCTGTGCCCGCCGTTGCCTCCGTTCACCTCGCGGATCTGAACCAGGTCTTCGCAGGTCACCGTGACCCGCGTCCCGATGGCGTTCCGATTGCAGTTCGTCCCGGCCAGCTCGACCAGCAGCCAGTTGTTCTTGTTCCCGATGTCGTTGCGGTAAAAGACGCTGTCCTGGCCCTGGTTGGAGATGTACACGTCGAGGTCGCCGTCGTTGTCGTAGTCGGCGATGGCCAACCCGCGGCCGTCGCCGATGTCGTCGAGTCCGATCTCGGCCGCCACCTCCTTGAACACCTCGTTTCCCTCGTTGCGCCACACCCGCGAGCGCTGATACCCGGAAAAGGTCGAGTCACCCATTGTTGGCCAGTTCTGGGCATCGATCGGGTCGAACCCGGGCTTGGTCACCTCGGTGGCCAGCTTGGTGAAGTACTCGTCGTCCGGATCGCCCGAGATGTATCCGTTGGCCACCATGATGTCGAGGTCGCCATCGTTGTCGTAATCCCAGAACCGGCCCGCCCAGCACCAGCCGCCGTCGTACACCTCGGTTTCAAAAGAGATGTCACTGAACGTCTTGTCACCCATGTTGCGGTAGAGCTGGTTGCCCTCCTTCACGTACTCCTTGGTCCAGATGTTGCTGACGTACAGGTCGAGCCAGCCGTCGTTGTTGAAGTCGCCGAACTCGATGTTCATCCCCTTGTGGGTATCCCAGCCGATCGCCTCATCGGTGACGTTGGTGAAGGTCCCGTCGGCTTCCACGCGATAGACGCGGTCCTGGCCGAAATCATTGGCGTTGGCCAGATCCATGTCGCCGTCGTTGTCGTAGTCGGCGATGCCGGTGTCGAGCGTCCAGCCGGTATCGCCCACCCCCAGCTCCCCCGCGACGTTGGTGAAGGTCCCGTCGCCGTTGTTGCGATAGAGCACGTTGGCTCCGGCGTCCCGGGCGGTCTCGAAGTCCTCATGCATGGTCCGCGAGTCGTCCAGGGCCCATAGATGCTCATACCGGAAGTAGTTCCCGATGTAGAGGTCGAGGTACCCGTCATCGTTGAAATCCAGCCAGATGGCTGCGTTCCCGTTGCCTTTGTCGCCCACGCCGGCCTTTTCGGTCACGTCGGTGAAAGTCCCGTCTCCCTTAGCGTGGTAGAGGATGTTCCAACCCCACTTGACGACGTAGAGATCCAGGTGCCCGTCGTTATCGT
>CAZOIA010000089.1:0-22722 GCA_964579675.1 uncultured Planctomycetales bacterium
GCTTTTTGAAAAAACCGCGCGAAAATCGCAAAGATCACGCTTGGTCAAGGACTAGGCCACGCTGTTCAACCTGACCGGCACGGTCAACAACGCATCGTGGCGGGGTTTTCTGGCCGGTGAGGTGCTGTTCCTGGGGGCCAGCGGCAGCAAGCGTGGCAACGACTTGTGGGAGCTGCAGTTCCGCTTCAGCGCATCGCCCAACAAGAGTGACATCCAGGTCGGCGAGATCACCGGGATCGCCAAGAAAGGCTGGGAGTACCTCTGGGTGCTCTACGTCGAAGATGTGGACGAGTCGGCCAAGTCGATCGTGAAAAAGCCGATCGGCGTGCACGTGGAGCAGGTCTACGAGAACGGCGACTTTAGCCTGCTGGGAATCGGGACGTGAGTGCCGGATTCATACGTCAAGACGATGTCCGCACATCCTGCGTCGCGGATCGGTACATGCATCTCATCCGCGCCCTAAGCTCCACAAGGTCGATCGTGCAGGGTGAGCCGCTACGGTGAAGGAATTCGAGGGGGGATTGAGGGGAATTGATCATACCGTGAGCGGGGCAAGTCTTTGCCTGAGAAGGCCTGAGAAGCGCGCGGTTTTCAAACCGCGCGTGAGGTATTTCCTTAGCTGGCCCGACAGATGCCCGGTCTGCAAGCCGTGCGCGAGGAATGTCCTTATTAACCATCTCTGCCCCGGTGCCGATACTCACATCGCATTCGCGTGTCCGGAAACGAAACCGAACAATCGAAAGCGTGGCCGAAATGAAAAGCACACGTAAGCCGGTCGCAGATACCGGATTAGTATGGCCCTCGACGAGACGGGCGCCTTGGCGCGTGACACCCTTCGGTGAGATTAGACAATCACCCGTGAAACTAGGTAAATACTCGGATGTTGTTCTTGCGAATCTGTCAACCACCTGCCTGCTATGTTCGATATTAGTAGCGCGTTAAGGGGGAACAGTTCTCCCGTTTTTCTGATGTCCCGTTTTCTGAAAGGACAAAACCATGGCCGTGGAGAAATCAATTGGTAGTTCGAGTCTGGTCGAGGTCATTGACCGCATCCTCGACAAGGGCATCGTGATTGATGCCTGGGTTCGCGTCTCCCTCGTGGGGATCGAGCTGTTGGCGGTCGAGGCCCGGGCGGTGGCGGCGGGCGTCGAGACGTTCCTGAAGTATGCCGAGGCCGTCGGACTCACGCCCGAGCAGGCCGCGTAGGCACGACTCGGCGGTGTGGACCCCTTCCGGGGGGTTGACGCGTCGGGAATGCGAGACATCCCCGTGGCAGGCAGGCTCCGGACGGACCCTGATCTAACGCAGCGCTGCGGAGTTCCCGGGTATGTCTCCTGTTCCCGAATGTGCAGAGGGTTTGCAAAAGCGGCCTCGGGAGGTGCAGTGGTGACGGAGACGGCGAAGGGCGAGTCGGCGATGCAGGAGACACCCTCGATCGAGCGGCTGCTCGAGCGATACCAGTCCGCGGTCGAGACGGTGGCCGGCTACATGGGCCGGGCGGTGGCCCTGCTGAAGGATCTCTACGCCGAGCAGGACGGAATGATCGAGCAGCTCAAGGTAGTCCTTTCCAAGAGCAAGTCCCTTCGTCGCTCGGATTTTGACGCGATCTTCGCCGACCTCCTTGCCCGGCGCCGCCGGACGAGGGAGACACTGCCGACGCTGGTTGACGGATACCGGGCCAATCGTGAAGCGATCATTCGGGAAGTGGAGGAGCTGTGCAGTTCCAACGCGGCCGGGGCCGCCCAGGCCTGGCCTGTCCTGAAGAAGCGGCTACTCGACGGCCAGGACGCCGCCGAGCGCGAGGTCGTCGCCGTTCTGCGACAGGTTCACATGGAACAGGAAGAGCTCTCAGCCGCATTGTCGGACCTGCTGAAGCGGGGAGAGAGGCTGAGGATCAGCGACCTGAAGACCGTCGCCCAGAGGCTTGCCAGTAGAGATTCGCGGGAGTCCGCGGAGCTGGCAGCCATACTGGCAACCTGCGAAGCCGCCGGCATGAACGCCAGTATGCAATGGGAGAAGCTGGCCGGCTAACCCGCGCGACCCACAAGAACGGATCGAGGCAAGGGAATGCCGAACAACGTTTGTCGCAACAGGAGCGAGGAAAGCAACGACATGGGGGAGGACGAAGTCGTTGCCGTTGTGCGACAGATTTACTTGGAGCAGGAAGAGCTCTCAGCCGCATTGTCGGAGATGCTGAGGCGGGGAGAGAGGCTGGGGATCAGAGACCTGAAGGTTGTCCAGAGGCTTGCCAGTAGAGATTCGCGGGAGTCCGCGGAGCTGGCGGCTCTATCTGGCAACGTGCGAAGCCGCTGGCAGAAACGCTGGTATGCAATGGGAGAAGCTGGCCGGATAGCACGCGCTACCCACAAGAACCGATCGAGGTGAGAAAATGCCGAACGATGTGTATGACAACCTGCGCCAGGGAATGAAGGCCATGAAAGAAGAGCAACGGACGCGGATACCGGAGCTCAAGGCTGAGGCGCATCAGACCCGGGTCCAAGCGAAGCAATTCATGGCCGACAAGCATGCGGAGAACGCCGAGCTCAAGGCTGAGGCGCATCAGACCCAGGCCGAAGCGGAGCAATTCATGGACGACAAGCATGCGGAGAACGCCGAGCTCAAGGCTGAGGCGCATCAGATCCAGGCCCAAGCGAAGCAGTTCATGTACGACATGCATGCGGAGAACGCCGAGCTCAAGGCTGAGGCGCATCAGATCCAGGCCCAAGCGAAGCAGTTCTTGGACGACATGCATGCGGACAACGCGGGGCTCAAAGCCGAGGTGTCTCGGACGCTGGGCGAGCATGCCCGGGCCTCGCGCGAGCGGGCCGCGGCCTGGAAGCAGACGCTGGACACCGTCCGGCGCAATCGCTGAGCGGACGCCGTGTCAGGGTCACAGGCTAACGATAAATGGGCCAGGCGGCACGGGAGAGGCCGGGACGTGCGAGCCGACGCCAAGAGGGGCTCGCAGGTCCGGAACCCGTTTGGTGAGAAGAGCCGCGAAGCCAGACAGCCCCGAGAGGGATTTCGCCCGGCGGTCAGTCTGCCGAGACCGGCTGCCGAGGAGGTAAAGAGCCGATGAAGAAGAAGTCGCGGAGTCCCGGGCCAACCTGTGAGATGATGACCGTCGAGTGCACCTTCTGCGAGGGCATTGGCAGGGACCCCTACGGAGTTTTGTCGAGGATGTCCAAGTGCCCCGTGTGCAACGGCCGCACGAAGGTCGAGGTGGCGAAGCCGGCCTGCCCCTGCGCCTACTGTCACGGCACGGGCAAGCAGCGTCACACCCGACTGACCTGCTCAGCGTGCAAAGGAACCGGGCATGTCACGGTGGCGGGGCCAACGGCCCGATGCTCGGAGTGCGCGGGCACCGGCAAGACGCAAGGATCCGATCTGCCCTGCACCCTCTGTCGGGGCGCTGGTCTGATCGCCGAGAAGTCAACCGAGATGGCAGCCGTGTCGGCACAGGAAGACAACACTGCCTCGCAGGGCTGAGCAGGGAGCATGAACCCGTGAAGCATTGAGGCGTCGAAGGCCAGAGCCTTCAGCCCCTCGAGCCGACCCGTGCATAGCCCCCGCGGCTTGTCGGCGGGCGCGAAGAAAAGGAATCGCACGTGTCAACCGCAGATGCCAAAACAGCAAGTCTCCCGATCGACCAGTTGATCACACCAGCAATAACCCCGGGGGGGTATCCTTCCTCACGGGATTCCGTTTGGCACGCCGGGGCGCGCCAGCGCGTGTCACCGACGGCGAGCGGGGCAGCTTCCCGCGCCTCGAGAGGGACGTGGCGCAGCGAGACCCGCGAGCCTTTTCACATAGACGCGCCGTTCGGAGCATCTTTGCGCTCAGGCCGCAGCGAGTGGAGTTGCCCTTCACCGAACGGTCAAGGCGCCAAACGCGCTCGGCCGCGATTGGCGTCTGTCACCTCGGGGACAGCCAGGGCCCTCGTTCTCCCCCTATCCTGCGGGGAGGCAAGGGCCTGGCGTCCCCGTTGTAGGATTGAGAGGCTTCACTTGTCCGGGCGCTCGAGAGCAGAACTGGAACGGGCCAGCTTCCAAGGGATGTGGCGCGCCGAAACTTGCGAGGCCCACACACAGGCGGATCGCGCGACGCGCCCTCGTTGCACCCTGGGACCGGCGGGCGGGGAAGTCATCACCGAACGTGCCGGGCTCCAAACGCGCTTCACCGCGTTTGGCGTCTGGCGCACTAGGGGTGGCAAAGGCCCTCGTTTCCCTCTCGCTCCTCCTTGGAGAGACGAGGGCCTTATCCCCGTCGTCGGATCGAAAGGGCTTCGAGCTACCGCACGTTCGGAATGAGAACAGGAGTCAACGACGATGCTGGAAGAACAGAGACCGGAACCGAAGAAACGTAAGCGGAAGATCGGCACGATACAGAACCTGAAAACCGCCATGACCGCGCGCCTCCAAACCAAGCCGCGCACCGAGGCACAGGAGTACCTCGAGATGTGGACGCTGAAGCGGGACCGCGCCCGGTGGATTCGAGCGCAGGAACAGGCCGTGGAAAAACTCGTAGACATCGACGAGGCGATAGCGAAGTTAGAGCTGCGGGAAGAGGAGGCGTCGAGCCACAAGCCCGGCCCGCCGCCGGTCACCAGGATGCCACCAAGAGAGACGATCGATTTCGGAGGCCTCGCGGGCCGACGGCCCCGCACCTGAACAAGGAGAAGGCTCGTGAGCTGGGACTGGCAGAAGCGCTTGCAGAGCGAAGACCCCGCTCCCGTGTCAGACGATTCCTCGTTCGGGGGGCTGGCGGCAAAGGCGTCCGAGCAGGAGCCGCAACCAGCGGATGCGGGCGTCACCGGCCGGGCCGAAGCCCCCCCAGAAGTGTTGCCGGCATAGTCTGGTAAGCGCCCGTCCTTCGTACCGACGTAGAACGTTCGCCAAACGACAGGAGAGCTAATTCATGTTGCCATCAACGGGCAGGAACGCACGCGCGAGACATTCGACCGCCACCGAGGGAGACCGTGCCAAGCAGAGAAAGGATCGCCATCCCCGCCCGCGTCACTCAACAGGCAGGGAGTCCACGATCAATCACTCCACGGGCGTAGGGTCCGACGTGAGGCGTGATGAGGAACGCGCCCGGACGAAGGCCGAACGGGCCGCGTTTGAAGAGGCAACCAGGTGGGAACTGCCGCCGGCCCCGTAGGGGGGGGCGTACGACGGGCGGGAATGGCCCGCCTGCATCAACCAGGATCGAGGAATAAAAGGAGACGAAACATGGCCACGGACGGCGTTACCCCTATCGAGATTGCCCAGGAACAGCCGGGCTTTGTCAGAACCCCGCACGTGGAGAGTATTGTCGATCGCTCCCTGTCTTATCTGGGCGCGGGCTACCCGGTTCACTTGACCGGCCCGGCCGGGACGGGCAAGACCTGCGTAGCGCTCTACGTCGCCGCCCAGATCGGCCGGCCGGTGGTGGTCGTGCACGGCGACGAGGAGTTGATGACCTCGGACATGGTCGGCGGGAACTATGGGTGGCGTCAGCGGAAGGTCTCGGACAACTTCATCCACTCGGTGAAGAAGCTGGATCAGTCGGTGGAGTCGATGTGGGTGGACAACCGGCTGACGGTGGCGTGCAAGTACGGTTTCACGCTGGTGTACGACGAGTTTACTCGCAGCCGGGCCGAGGCCAACAATGCCCTACTCTCCGTCCTGGAAGAGGGCGTCCTGGACATGCCGGCCGGGCGGGGCGACAAGTCCTTCCTGAGGGTGCATCCGGAGTTTCACGCCATCTTCACCAGCAACCCGACGGAATACGCCGGCGTCCACCCGGCCGCCGATGCCCTCCAGGACCGGATGATCACGATCAAGCTCGGCCATTATGACCGCGAGACCGAGATCGCCATCACCATGGCCAAGAGCGGCGTCGATAAGGCGCAGGCGGAACGCATCGTGGACGTCGTCCGCGGCGTCCGCGAGCAGCAGACCAATGGCGAGAACGGCAATGGGGTCTGTCCAGCGACGGTCCGGGCCTCGATCATCATCGCCACGGTGCTGAAAACCTATGACGCGCAACCCACGGCCGGCGACAAGAGCTTCGTCTGTCTTTGCCATGACGTGCTGGATTCGTCGCGTTTGGGCGGAATGCCCAGCGACAACATCAGGGCCGAGGTCAACGCGCTGATCGAGAAGCACGCGGCGGCGTAAACGTGGAGCGTTCGGGCGCGGGAATCGCCGACTACGCGGCGTTGATGGGCCGACAGACGCTCATTCAACCGGAAGCGATGGAAGGTGTGCAATGACCGGTATGGAAATGCAGATAGTCCGGATTGTGGCCGAGCAGGGCCGGGCCGCCATAGCCTCCGTCGCCCGCCGCATGGGCGTCTCGGCACAGTATATCGAGCCGCGCATTCGAAGCCTGGCAGAGGATGGCTACCTCGAAGATGTCCGAAACGGCGTCTATGCCGTCAAACAGAAAGGGATGAAGGCGCTGCTTCCCTTCGCCGGTCGCGGCACCGGACGTGCGATGCCCGTTTCCAGCTATCCGTAGCGCAGGACGCGGACGTCAACCACAAGGAAAACGAGGTCAAACAGACCCTGGAGTCTGCTATGTCAACGCAATGCAGTTATCTCTACGGTATTATGCCGGCCGACGCCGCGAAGGATTTCGGGGCTATCGGCGTGGACGGCGGCGATGTCCGCGCCGTGCCCTGCGGTGCAGTGGCCATGGTCACCAGCCCGGCCGAGCACGTCGACTTCACCCGGCTTCCCCCGGAAAGGACGCTGCGATACCTGGCCGAGCACCAGCGCGTGCTCGAGCGCGTGATGGCCGACACGGCGGTGATCCCGCTGAAGTTCGGCACATTTGCCGATGATGACCGGCAGGTTCTGGGCATTCTCGAGTCCGGGCAGGCAGAGTTCGGCCAAGCTCTGGACAAGTACGCCGGCAAGCTCGAGCTGGACCTGGTCGCCTCCTGGGCGGACCTGCAAGCCGTGCTGGCCGAGATCGCCGCCGACCGGGCCGTGTTGGCGATGAAGGCCGAGATCTCCGCCCACGGGGAAGCGACGATGGAACAGCGCGTCCGGCTGGGGCAGTTGGTCAAGCGGCTGTTGGACGAGCGGCGCGAGCGGATTGCCGCCGAACTGGTCGTCGCCCTGCGAGCGAAGTGGCCCAACATTGTCGTCAATCCGACGAAGGACGACTCGATGATCCTCAATGCGGCCGTGTTGGTCGGCCGGGATGAGGAGCTGCGCTTCGATGAGTTCATTGACCAGCTTAACCGCAACTACGGGGACCGGCTCAACTTCCGCTACGTCGGGCCACTGCCGCCATACAGTTTCGCGACCGCGGAGGTGAAGCCGGTGGAGACGGGCAAGCTGGAGGCCGCCCGGCGGCTGTTGGGCCTGGACGAATCGGCGCGTCTAGGGGAGATCAAGGCGGCCTATCGGCGGTTGGTGCAAGAGGTTCACCCGGACCGGAACCCGGATGCCGACGCGGCCGAGCGCATGAAGGACCTGGTCGCCGCCCACGAGCTTCTGGAAGAGTACACCTTGAACTGCAAGCGCACGCCGCGCCCTGGCCGAGGCAAGCCGGTGATCGTCAAGGTCAGGACGCTGCCCGAACTGCGGGCCGCGGCGGGCGTCTCCAAACGCCCCGCCGAGCGGTCAGAACGTCTGGAACTGCTGGGCGCCGAGGCGATCTAGAGGAGCGTGAACGTGTCAACGGCCCCGTTAACCAGCGAACCGCGGTCGGAGGTCGAACCGGAGCGGCAGAACGACTGGGGTCCCTGTCGCTACATCTACTGCATCATCGACTGTGACGAGCGGGCCAGTTTCGGTCCGATGGGCATCGGCAATGATTCGGAGGTCTTCGCGATACCGTACGAGGGGATTGCCGCCGTCGTCAGCCTCACGCCGACCGAGAAGTTCGAGATCTCGCGCGAGAACACCCTGGCGCACCAGCACGTGATGGAAGCGGTCATGGAGCGCGGCCACACCGTTCTGCCTGTCAGGTTCGACACTATCGCCGAGGATAAGCCCGACGGGTCCGCCGATGCTGAAAGCCGCATCGTTAACCATGTGCTCACGAAGCGTAAGGACGCATTCATCGACCTGCTGGCGCTCTTCAATGGCCGTGTGGAGCTCGGTGTCAAGGGATTATGGACCGACATGAGCGCGGTGTTCACCGACATCGTCGCCGCCAATAGCGAGATCAGGTACCTGCGCAACAAGATGCGTGTCGTCGGCGCCGGCCGAGCAGTCGGCAAGAGCTCCGGCGGCCTGTCTCCCCAGGCAAGACTGGGCGAGCTGGTCAAGAAAGCCCTGGATGCAAAGAAGAACGCCGCCGGAACGAAGCTGATAAATCGCGTCGCAGAGATGATAGTAGACTCACGCAAGAACAAGACTTTCGGCGACCCGATGTTCGCGAACCTGGCCCTGCTGGTCGAGAAGTCGCGGCAGGAGGAGCTGACGGCCGCGCTGTCAGCGTTCGAGGACGAGCGGGCGGGAATGGTCAGATTGAAATATGTCGGTCCTGTGCCGCCGTCGAATTTCATCAAGGTGGCCATTACCTGGGACGACTGAGAATGGCAATCGTCCTCGACGACATTGTGCTGGGACCCTGCAAGCTGGTTTACTGGGTCGGCAAGAAGCTGTACGAGCACGCGGAAGCGGAAGTGACCGACGAGTCCGTCGTCCGTCAGCGACTTCTCGAGCTGCAAATGCGCTTCGAACTCGACGACATCAGCGAGGATGAATACCAGAAGCAGGAAAACATCCTGATGCGCCGACTCGACGCGATCAGGGAATACAAAGAATCCCGAGGATTGGACTAGAGAACACGCCAATCACAAGGAGCAAGCCCATGGCAGTGGAAATGGGTCAACTGATTCAGAGGGCCAGGGAACAACTTGGCGACATGACGGGCCTGGAGCTTGGCAGCGCGCTGTCGGCCCGCAAGGATGGCGACGGCTGGCACGTGCGGCTGGAAGCTGTGGAGAAGAAGTCCCTGCCGGATTCGCAGGATATCCTGGCCACGTACGACTTGACCATGGACGGCAACGCCAACGTGCTGGACTTCAACCGGATCGGCATGCGCAAGCGAGGCGATACCATGATACTTGGTGAGGAATCGGAGCAATAAAACTGTGTCCGACTTCCTGGCTAACGAGGACAGTCTGCGCCTGGTGATCTTCGGCGGTAAGGGGGGCGCCGGCAAGACGACCTCTGCGGCGGGGACGGCGATTCACCTGGCGCGGCGAAGGCTGGAGCGGAAGATTCTGCTGGTATCGACCGATCCGGCCCATTCACTGGCCGACAGTCTGGATGTTTCGGTCGCGGATGACCCCGTGGCCGTACCGGAAGTGGACAACCTGTGGGTACGTCAGTTGGATGCACAACTGGCGGACCGGTGCTTCCGTAAGCAGCGCGACACGGTCCTGAGGACCCTGATTGATCGTGGGACCTTCCTGGACGGCGAGGACGCCCGGAACATCGTCGACCTGCCACTGCCCGGGCTGGATGAGGTGATCGCCATCAGAGAACTCGCGAACCTTCTGAAGGAGGACGCATACCAGCTCATCATCATGGATACCGCGCCCACCGGACACACCATCAGGCTGCTGGCGCTGCCGAGGATAATGGAACGCTGGGTGCACGCTTACTCCCTCATGCAGCGAAAGCACAAGTACCTGCAGCGCACGTTCGCCGGACGGTGCACCCCCGACGCGGTAGACGCTTTTCTCGAGACTCTCGATACTGACCTTCGCCGGGTACGAGAGCTGCTGTATAGCTCCACTTCCACCGAGTTTGTCCCCGTAGCCAACGCCGACCCGCTGAGTGTCGCTGAGACCAAGCGCCTCGTTGATACCCTCGCCGAGATGGGAGTAACCGTGCGCAGCCTCATCGTCAACCGCGTTCCGGCTGACAGAGACTGCCCACTCTGTCATGCCAGGCACGCCGGGGCGATGCCGTGGCTCAAGCGGATTCACCAGGACTTCGAGTCCTTCAGCGTCGTACGTGTGCCGCTGTGGGCAGGCCAGGTCCGGGGCGTGGGAGTGCTGGCCCGCTTCGGCGCGACCGTATTCGGCGCCGAAGAGGCCGGCCCATCGAAGAAAGACACTCCGGCGAGAGACGTCGGCAGGCCACTCAGGCATCGACAGACACCTTTGGCTGAGTTGCTGCGTAGAGACTGCAAGTTCATTCTGTTCGGCGGCAAGGGTGGCGTGGGCAAGACGTCGTTGGCTGCGGCGACGGCCTTGAGGATTGCCGAACAGCGCCCCAAGGAGCGCGTATTGGTCCTCTCGGTCGATCCGGCGCACTCATTGTCCGATTGCCTCGCCAGCCCTGTAGGCAACAGGGCCGTACGCATGAACGCCCCAGGCCTGCTCGATGCCAAGGAATTGGACGCGGAGGACCTCTTCGAAGCTTATCGGGACGAGTTCCGGCGGGATATCGCTCGTGCTTTCGACAAGGCCGGCAACGTGGACTTGCGATTCGACCGGGAGGTCATGGACGAACTCCTCTCGGTCTGGCCGGCGGGTCTGGACGAGATCATGGCCCTGGTGGAGGTGCTGGATCCGGCCGATGCCTATGACCTAGTCGTGCTCGACATGTCACCCACCGGACATCTGCTCCGTTTCCTGGAGATGCCCGAGTTGGCCCGGCAATGGCTGAAGGCCATCTTCAGAATCATCCTGAAGCACCAGCGTATCATCGACCTCACCGAGGTCGGCGAGAAACTAGTCCGTTTGTCACGCGATATTCGCCGCGTCCAGGAAACACTGACCAACGGTGATCAGACCACGTTTGTCGCGGTGACCATCCCCGAGACCATGGCGATTGCCGAGACCCACAGACTGCTGGCGTCTCTAGCACACCTGGGCATGGCGTGTCGTGACCTGGTGATTAACATGGCCACGCCCAGCCAGGCGTCGTGTTCATTCTGCCGCGCACGCCGGGGCGAAGAGCACAGTTGCATACGCGAGATGGCCGCGCGTGCGGACATGGCCGTAACCAAAGTGCCAATGCTGGCCACCGAGATCAGGGGCGTCGAGGCCTTGAACGCTCTGGGTGTCGCCGCCTTTGGCCAAGCTGGATCCTGGATTCGACGGTTCCTTGGCGTCTCGCCCAAACCGGTTGTTCCGCCGGGCATTGAGAACGCGGTCCCGGACGAAACATGCACCTGCCGGCAATGAAGCCAGAGAGGAAGCAAAGACGTGGAAGCCCAGAATGCTGCTGTCGTGCAGGCCCCCGGCAACGGGACGCTGGCGGACGTGATCGATCGTATCCTGGACAAAGGTCTCGTGATCAACGCCGACATCACCGTTTTCCTGGTCGATGTCGAGTTGCTGAGTATCAAGATCAGAGCGGTCCTGTGCTCGCTCGAGACGGCGGCCAGGTATGGCCTGGAATTGCCCTCCGGCACCAACGTGGACACCGACGCCTGGAGAGAGGCGCAGACCCCCAGGGACAACTGTCCGCAATGCGGCAAGCGGAGCGCCCTGGAGGAGCTTCTAGGGCAAGGCTGTTCGTGGTGCGGCTGGGTGCCCGCGAGACTCAGAGCGCTGGCCGAGGCTTCGTAGCGGCACCCCGGTCGGCCACGGCTTGCGGCAGGGAGATGCCTTGGAATGCAACCGACCAAGGCACAGACACTTAGGTAGTCAATAATGGCCACTAAGAAACCGACCAAAGAGGAATTGGCTGAGCAGGTGAGGCGGCTCACGAAGGAGGTTGATGAACTCCGCAAGGCTTCCTCGGGACCCCCGTCCCGAGCAGAAGGTGTGGCTGAGGGCATCGTGGCCGACCTTGGAGGGATGGTTCCCGGGTTGCAGAAGCTGATCGACATCGCGTCGGAGATGCCGGAGTTCCGCCAGCGGCTCACATCGATCGATGAGGAAATCAAGCGCAAGTTCAGGGAAGAACCTCTACGCCGAGCTTCCGGGGAGATGACCCGCAGCGTCGGTCGCCGCCCAATGGGGATTCCCCCCGGGCTTCGCCGCGGGCGAGCGGGACAATCCGTTTCAACAGGCACCGGAAGGGCACGGTCCTCACGCAAGCCGCCTGCGCGCGGCAAACACGGTAAGACCGGCCCACCGAAAGTCCATATCAGTCCCGAAACGCCCGGCCAGCTTCCCGTGGACGTCTTCGACGAGGGAGACACACTCGTGGTCCTGGCCGAGGCAACCGGTCTGAAGTTGCATCACATTGCGGTCTCCCTGGAGGGCGCCGTACTTGTGATTTCCATCGACGGGCCCCATGGAAAGGGCGTCCAGCGAGTCGAACTGCCGTGCGACGTCGCCGGTGAGCCCAAGGTATCCTTCGCCAAAGAGATACTGAAGACCCAGATGAGGAAGGCAGACAGGCAATGATCAAGATCGACGAAGGGAAACTCAAAGAGGGCGTGTTGGGTCTGGTGATGGCCGTCGTGGAGATCATCCGCGACGCCCTGCAAAGCCAGGCCACCCAACGCATGGACTCGGGCAGGCTTGCGGCCGAAGAGATTGAGCGCTTGGGCCAAGCCCTGGCGGACCTGGACCTCGCCATCGAGGACATCAAGTGCGAGCAAGGGCTCGAGCAGGCTGTCCAGTCGGTACGCGACGGCTTGGACGAACTCGTCAATGACGTTGTCGAACAGGTGACCGAACCGGGCACATGGCTCCAAGAACAGGCTGGCGCTGAGGCCCGGAAACTTGTCGGAGCGAAAAGATGACAGCTGAAGCGGCCACGAAACTGGACGGGCTGTATGTCTACTGCGTTGCCCGCGGCCCGGGCGACTACCCACTTGGCCCCATCGGGCTGGACGGTGGGGAGGTCTACACCCTGGCGAGCGGAGATCTCTGCGCCGTAGTCCAGAACCGCCGAGCTGAGACCTGCGGCCCCCAGGAGCCTCAGACGATCGAGGGCTGGGTGCTGGCCCATCAGCAAGTCGTCACCGTAGCGACCAGCGCTTTCGGAACGGTCCTGCCGATGAGCTTCAACATGATCGTGGCGGCGAGCGAGAACGGCGACGCCGCGGAGAACCTCGGAGTCTGGCTGGACGAGAAGCGGCACAAATCCACTTGCCTGTTGGACAAACTCGCGGGTAAGGCCGAATACGGCGTCCAGGTACTCTGGGATCCCGAGGTGATCACTGCCGCTCTCGTTGAGAGCGACCCCGAGCTTCGTAGGACACGGGATGAGGCCCGGACGAAACCGAAGGGGCTGGGCTACATGCTCCAACAGAAGCTGGCCAAGGCCGCCCGCGCGGCCCTGGAGACGGAGGCCAACCGGCGCGTCGAGAACTTCTACACGCAGATCCGCGAATGTGTGGAGGACATCCGTGTCGACCGGCTCAAGAAGACCGACAGCGGCAGGCAAATGCTGTTGAACCTCTCCTGCTTGATGGGCCGGGGCAGCGATGCCCTGGGTCGGGTACTGGACGAGATTCAGAGGACCGAGGGCGTCTCGGTACGTTTCACCGGGCCGTGGCCGCCCTACAACTTCGTCAGCGCCGGCTGAATGCCGCAATGGCCGTTAGGCAGTGATCATGGAACCTGAGCTTCCTAATGCGTACAACCGACAAGCCACGATCACGGACCTGTTGGACAGGGTACTGGACAAGGGGCTGTACCTGCGGGCCGACTTGGTCATATCCGTGGCAGGCATACCGCTGATTGGCGTGACCCTGAGCGCCGCGGTGGCCGGCATCGAGACCTTGCGCGAGTACGGCATCGTGTCCGACTGGGACGAGGCGATCCGGACCCTGCCACCCGACCAACGACAAGCAGCACGGCCTACCGACTGGCCGACCGGGCTTCGCCCGGGAAAGAAGAAGGTGGCAATCGCGGTGCCGGCCTGAACGCGAGGTGCCGTCAGCCACGCGGAGGCCGATGAGTTCACGCGGTGATAAGGAGACAACAGACCAATGGGACCCATCATAGGCATCGACTTGGGAACGACGAATTCCGCGGTGGCGTACATGAAAGACGGAGAGTCCGTCATCGTGCCCAACCTGGAGGGAGACGCGCTGACGCCGTCCGTAGTGGCTTTCGCCGACGATGACCGCCGGTGGGTGGGGCGGATCGCCAAGACCCAGGCCGCGGCAAACCCCCAGAGGACGATATTCTCCATCAAGCGGCGGATGGGGTGTACCCGCACCGCCCGCGAGGAGCTTGCCACCGTTGTCTCTTCTATCAAGCGGCGGATGGGCTCCGACAACGTGGTGAAAGTTGGTGAGCGCACGTACACGCCCATCGAGATCTCCGCCATGATCCTGGAAAAGCTGAAGATGGATGCCGAGGCATACCTGGGCGAACCGGTCGAGCGGGCGGTCATCACCGTGCCGGCCTACTTCAACGACAGCCAACGACGGGCGACCCGGGAGGCCGGCGCGGTCGCCGGCCTGGAGGTGGTGCGCCTGGTCAACGAGCCGACGGCGGCGTCGCTGGCGTACGGCCTGGACATCGAGAAGGTACACTCGGTTCTGGTCTGGGACCTGGGCGGCGGGACGTTCGATGTGTCCGTCCTCGAGCTCGGCGACGGGGTCTTCGAGGTCAAGGCCGTCAACGGGAATACCAAGTTAGGCGGGGACGATTACGATCAGCGCCTCGCCGAGATGCTGGCGGACCGCTTTCGCGACGAATGGGACGTTGACCTGAACGGAGATCCGACGGCTAGGCGAATGACGCGCCAGTTGGCCGAGCAGACCAAGATACGGCTTTCCAGCGATACCGAGGCGCACGTGGTGTTGCCAGTCTACCTCAGCCGGGGCTGCCGGTGTGCCGTGACAGTCACCAGAGAGGCCTTCGAAGGGGCCACCGCCGACATTACTGAGAAGATGGCAGCTCCGGCGGAGCGTGCCTTATCTGACGCGGGTCTTGAGCCAGTCGACCTGGACCGGGTTGTCCTGGTCGGCGGGATGAGCCGAGTGCCGGCAGTCCGGCGCCTGGTCAAGCGGCTTACCGGGATCGAGCCCTACGGGCACATCGATCCGGACAAGGTCGTCGCCCTGGGGGCGGCGATTCAGGCGGGCGTGCTCGCCGGGCAGGTCCACAATGTCACCCTGGTCGACGTGACGCCGCTGTCGCTGGGAATCGAGACCCAGGGCGAGCTCTTCGCCCGCATCATCCATCGCAACACCCCCATCCCCACCAGCAAGAGCAAGCTGTTCACCAATGCGAAAGATGACCAGACCGCGGTGGAGATACACGTCCTTCAGGGCGAGCGGGAACTCGCTCCGGACAATATCACTCTGGATAGGTTCGAGCTGTGCGATATCACGCCGCAACCCCGTGGCGAGGCCAGGATGGAGGTCACCTTCGACATCGACGCCAACGGAATGGTTCACGTTTCGGCTACCGATCTTCAAACCGAGACCACGGAGCGGATTCGCGTTGAGGCGGCCTGTCAACCTTCCGCCGAGGAAGTGGAACGAATGCTGACCGAGAGCCGAAAGAAGATGGAGTCGGACCGGCGCCGGCGCGGAGAGATCGAGGCCGCCTTGCGTGGAGAGAATCTGATCCTGGCCACGGAGAAACTCATCGGCGACATGGGAGAGACATCGGACGAGACGGTCCGTCAGGCAGCCGAAGCCGCCGAGCGCGGCGCGGCGGAGGTCCGTACCGCGCTGGCCGACGGGAGACTTGAACGCATGACTTCGGCCAACGAGACGCTCGAGGCGCAACTGAAGAAGCTCGACCTGGCGATCAAAGCCGCGAAACAACCCACTGTGGTCCAGGAGTCTGCTGCCTGAAGTCATCACGATGAAAACCGGAGAACTCTTGCAGGATTTGCCGGTTCCCCGCCGGCAAACTGCATAAACTGGTCACGAGCGAACCTTCGAATCAACACGGGAAGGAGAATGAAATGGCGAAACAAGGCCAACGTGACAAGGACGAAGAAGTCCAGACTTCCATTGGCTTTGGTCTGGGCGGCCTGTTCGAGGGGATTCAGAAGCTGGTCGAAACGGCCGCCGGACTGCAAGAGTCCGGCGAGGTGAATCGGACCCAGGAGTTCACCATTCCGGGGCTCGGCGAGAAGGGCAAAGGCATCTTCGGCTTTTCCATCAGGAACCTCGCCGGCGACACTCCAAGCGTGCAGGTCCAGCCGTTCGGCAACATTCACAAGCGCAAAGAGGGAATGGTCGTCGAGGAAGCCAGAGAGCCCGTGGTCGATACCTTCGAGGAAAGCGATCGAATTCGCGTGATTGCCGAGCTGCCCGGCGTTTCTCAAAGCGATATCAAGTACGAAATCGACGGCGACGTATTGACGCTTTCGACTGAAGGTGATCGCGCATACAGCGCGGAAGTGCTTTTGCCCGGTGCCGTCGAGCAGGAGGGCATCGAGTCCTCTTACAACAACGGCATTCTTGAACTGATAGTCAATAAAGCAAAGGATTCCTGACGCCCGATCTCGAACCTTGGGCCGTCAAGGAGACGCGTCGTAGATTGCCTGCGCGGCCCTCGTCGTGCTGAGAACTCGCGCCCATCCGTTCTCGCGTGGCGGCAGCCATCTTGATTCTCACGTTCTCTGCCGCTCGATGATCTGGCGGGCCTCTTCCATGTTCTTCATGCTGATCGTGAATCCGCCGTAGCCTTCGGCGTCGTCTTCGTGCGTTTCGAGGTACTCGCGGATCGCGAGCAGCGCCGCCTTGCTGCATATGCCGGCCAGGTCTGCCCCGGAGTAGCCCTCGGTGGCATCGGCTATCGCCGACAAACTCACTCCCTTGCCAAGCGGTTTGCCACGTGTATGTATCTCGAGGATAGCCAGTCGCGTCGCCTTATCGGGCATCGGCAGTTCGAGCAGAAGATCGAACCGCCGCGACCTCAGGATGGCGGGATCGACGATGTCCGGGCGGTTAGTGGCGCCCAGCACGACCACGCCCTTGAGCTCCTCGATGCCGTCCAACTCGGTGAGGACCTGACTGACCACGCGCTGGGTCACGCCGCTGTCGCCGCCGCGCCCCCGGGCCGGGACCAGGCTGTCGATCTCGTCGAAGAACAGGATGCAAGGCGAAGCCTGCTTGGCCTTACGAAAGACCTCCCGGATGCCCTTCTCCGACGCGCCGACCCACTGGCTCAGCAGCTCCGGGCCTTTTACGGAGATGAAGTTGACCTTGCTCTCCTGGGCCAGGGCTTTGGCCAGGAGTGTCTTGCCCGTCCCCGGAGCACCGGTGAGCAGGATTCCCTTGGCGGGGCGGGTGGCGGCGATCTGGAATAGCTCGGCGTGCTGAAGCGGCCACTGGACGGTCTCGGTTAGTTCTTGCTTGACTCCCTCCAGGCCGCCCACGTCCTCCCAGCTCACGTCGGGAACTTCGACAAACACCTCACGGATCGCCGACGGGTCGATCTCCTTCAATGCCTCCAGGAAGTGGTCCATGTGGATCTCGAGATTCAACAGTTGCTCGTAGGGGACCTCCTCCAGGGCAAAGTCGATGTTGGGAAAGATGGTTCGCAGACAGGCCATCGCGGCTTCGCGACAGAGTGCTTCCAGGTCGGCGCCGACGAATCCGTGCGTGATCTGGGCCAGGCGTTGGAGGTCTACATCTTCAGCCAGGGGCATCCCGCGGCTGTGGATTTGAATGATATCCAGCCGGCCGTTCGCGTCGGGAATGCCAATTTCGATTTCCCGATCGAAACGGCCCGGCCGACGCAGTGCCGGATCCAGCGTGTTGGCGATATTGGTCGCGCCAATCACCAGGACCTCGCCGCGGCCGCTCAGCCCGTCCATAAGAGCAAGCAACTGGGCCACGACCCGGCGCTCCACCTGCTTCTCCGCACCCATTTCCTCACGCTTTGGCGCAATGGCATCGAGCTCGTCGAGAAAGATGATCGCCGGCGCGTGGGCCGAGGCCTCTTCGAAAATCGCCCTGAGCTTGCCCTCGCTCTCACCATAATACTTGGCCATGATCTCCGGACCGCTGATGTGCACGAAGTGAGCATCGGTCTCGTTGGCGACGGCGCGGGCGATCAACGTCTTGCCCGTTCCCGGCGGGCCGTACAGCAGCACACCCTTGGGCGCGTCGATGCCCAGCCGCTGGAAGACCTGGGGGTACTTTAACGGCAGTTCCACCATCTCCCGGATCCGTCGCACTTCCCGCCCCAACCCGCCGACATCCTCGTACGAGACGCGCTGCCCCCTTAGCTCAGCGGTTCTTTCCTCCTTAACCTGGATGAGTGTGCTGGCGTGCACCAGTACCGGGCCCGCGGGCGTGGTGCTCAGGACGCTGAAATCGTGTGATCGGGCACCGAACAGCGTCGCCCGCACCGTATCACCGGCCACGACCGGCAGGCCCTCCAGCAGACGCCCGAGGTACTTCGTATCACGCTTGGCAGTCATCGAAGGGAGCTCTTCGGCCGGCGACAAGACGATGCGCCCGGCATGCCGCGCCGTGACCTTCGACACGGTCACTTTCTCATCGAGGCCGGCCTGACAGTTTCCCCTCACCAGACCGTCTATTTGAATGACGCCTTTCCCTCGTTCGCTTTGGAACGTAGGCATGACCTTGGCTACAGTGCTTCGTTTGGCCTTCAGTTCCACGATGTCGCCAACATCCGCCGCGAGCCTGGACATGTCCTCCGGATCAACGCGTGCAATGCCCCTGCCCACGTCCTTGGGCCACCCCTCGGCCACTTTCAGGACAATCCCGCCGACTCCGTCCGGGGCGGGGGAGGGTTTCTTTCGAGCCGGCTTCCCCTCCTTCAGTTCAATTCCGCCGGACTTACGAGTAGGTGCCACGTCTATGCTCCCTTATGTCAGCCTTCCTTGAGCCCCGTTCTTTCGCCGCGCCGCAGGTTCGTCCAGGCGCGTTAGGATGATGTCCTCGGCCAGATACGACTCAGCGTTGTGCATCAGGCCAAGAAAAAGGATCCCCGTGCGCCCCGGACGGAGCGACTCGTTGATACGCCCGCCCAGGTAGGCATCCCGTTCGGCCATCAGCACCCGGGCGCGGGCTGCTTGATCTACGTGTTCCGCTGAGCCATCGTCGGACGACCGGCTCGCCAGGGCCGCCTGCACTTTATGATACTCCTCTAGGAGCAGTTCGGGGTCTTCCGTGCCCATCAACGTCGCCCCCCGGGCCATGAGCTCCAGGAGCAACTGATGGTTCTCGCTTCCCTTCCCGGCGGCTGCCTTGACGATCTCGAGTTCCTTGCCACAGACCGGCAACCCGTCCTGGTACAAATCGACCCGCCCATAGTCCAGTCTCAACCGGTCAAGACCGGTGCGGACCGATTGCCAGAACGTAGCCAGGACGGCCAGGTAGTCCTCCCAGTGCCGACGGCCCAGTCGTTCGATGTAGGCCGCCGCCAGCTCTGTGCCCATCGATCCCATATCCGCCGGAGAATGGATGATCGGGACGTGGATCAGCCGCCGGCTGTACTCGTCCATGCCCGTTCTCTTGGCCTCGTCGTTCGGTGCTGTTCTGCGCGCCATAAACCAGCGCGGGTGCCCCAACCCGCGCCGACGGGCGAATCGAGCCCTTCCTCCTTATCTTATCTCTTATCGGAAGCCGCGGGCACCCACTTCAACGGGATCTCGGGGGTCTCAGTAGGCCAAACAGGCGGCGTCGCGACCCCTCAAGCCTGGAAGCGTGGCGGAATAGGCCCGCTGGCCGACATAGTGCCGAATTCTGTGCAGATGTAAGCGCTCGACCAACCCCACGGTGGGCATGACCGGGCGGTCGCGTCGCGGTTCCTGATCGATCTTCGTCTCGGTCCACGCACCCTGGAATCGGCCGCCGCATTGCTGGCCTCGGTGGCGATGGCCGGCGGGAACACGCAGCCTCCGCCGCTGCTGCTGATCGACAACCATCTGCCTTATCCCGCTGCGATCTTGCAGGTCTTCGGCGTGATCCGCCATCGGCGCCGCAAGCGGGGGCGAGGACGGCTCAAGCATCCCGATTTGAAACCCCCGCCGGGTTTGTTGGCCGGCGTGGTGGACTGCGTAGCGGTCTGCAAGGTGGATCGTGTGAGCCGCTCGCGGTTGGAGTCTGCCCGGATGATGGAGACCTTCGAGAAGGACAACTTTTCTTTCGCATCTGTCACGCAGCACTTTAACACGCCCGCCTCGATGGGCCGACTGAGTCAGAACATCCTGTTGAGCTTCGCTTAATTCGAGCGCGTGATCATCTGCGAACGGCGCCGCGACAGTTGCGCGCAGCTCGTTGACTCAAGAGCCCCTCTTCGATGTTGACACAAGCGTGGAACCGTGTTACCATCGCCGAGTAGACCTGTCGGTGGCTAAGCGGAGAAAGGCAACTCTCCCGACGCCGCCCAAAAAGAGGAGAGAGGAGTACCGATGCGAGAGATAATGCTCACGGTGTTGTTTGTTGTCGCGCTGCTGTGGACACCCGCTGCTGCGGCGTTGACTTGGACGACCGAGTATCTTCCCCCCAACGACTGGCACAAGTGGTCATTGCATGTCAGCGACGGATGTGTCGCGTGGGCCGCTCACGGCTACGGGCAGGATGACGAGATCTACTACTTCGACGGCACCACCATCCACCAACTGACCGACAACAGCGCAGGCGAGGTGCCCCATGACATGGACGGCGGCGCGGTCGTGTGGACCAGTGCCGAGTCCGGCATATCCCAGGTGTACGTTTACCGCAACGGCGTGACTACGCGCCTGGATACCCCCGGCCGCGAGGCTTTGTTCCCCCGCATCTCCGGGCAGAACGTCGCCTGGATCGGCCGGGCCGGCGCCGATGACCTCTTCGTGTATGACGGCACCACGATCCAGCAGGTGACCGACGACAGTTACGCCGACTGGACCTGTGACATCAGCGGTTCGAGGGTCGCCTGGCAGCGGTGGGACGGCTCCGGATATGAGGTCTTTACCCACGATTTGGGCGGCGGGATGCAGAACCTCAGCAACTCTTCGCGTTGGGCGTTCAGGCCACGCATCGACGGCGACACGATCGCCTGGGTCGGCGAGGTACGCCCCAACGTGCGTAACGACGTGTTTTGTTACTGTGGCGGCATCCGGCAACTGACCAACCTCGGCTACCTCGATCATTACGTGCAGCCGGAGGTTTCCGGCACGAAGGTCGTCTGGAGCTGCGAGGTGGGCGGCGAGTACAAACTGTTGTTATATGACTGCGTCACGAGCATAACCACGGAGTTGGCCAGCAGCCCCACGTATCGCTATTATCCACAGATCGATGGCGACTACGTCGTCTGGTCAGAGCACGACGGGCATGACCACGAGATCTTCCTCTACGACGGGGTTCAGACCTACCAGATTACCGACAACGACATAGGCGACGGCGGCGTGTGTGTTTCGGGGAACACGCTGGCGTGGATCAGCACCCTGGATGTGTACGGCAATTCTCAGATCTCTATCGCCACTCTGGTGCCCGAGCCGTCCACGGCACTGCTTCTCGTGCTGGGCGCAGTCCTTGCCGCCGGGCCCCGGCGCCGACGCCGAGGGTAGCCGCGCCGCGCGTCAGTCCGGCCCTCGCGGGGGTGGCCCGGGTCTCAGGCGCGCAGGGTCTCCTGTTGCAATGTCAGCCGTTCGAGTTGCTCAGGCCCCGGCTCGGACCCGACGCCGGGACCCGCCGGTGCGGTCACTTGAGATGGGCCGGAAAGGACGATCTCCGGAACGGCCAGGTCCTTGTCGAAGAACCGGCGGCTGGGGAATATGTCGCAGGGATACTTCATGTTGGACAGCGTCGCCATCGCCATGCAATGCGAGGCCCCGACGCCCGACTCAACAATGCCTCCCACCCAGCACGGCACACCGGCCTGCTCGCAGATATCACGAATCTCCAGGGCAGGGGTCAGGCCGCCGACGCGGACCGGCTTGATATTGATCCATCGACAGGCCCCGATCTCGATGGCCTTGCGGGTCTTTGCCGGCGAGGTGATGCTTTCGTCCAGGCAAATCGGCGTGGCGATCTGCTTCTGAAGCGCGGCGTGGTCGATCAGGTCGTCATGCATCAGCGGCTGCTCGATCATGGCCAGGCCGTATCGGTCCAACTGCCGGAACATGGGCACGTCCTTCAGCGTGTAAGCACTGTTGCAGTCGATGTGAAACACGGCGTCGGGGAAAGCGTTGTGGACCGCGGCGATCATGTTCAGGTCCCAGCCGGGAGCGTATTTCAGCTTCACCCGCTTGAACCCGGCCGCCACGGCCTGGTTGATCTTCTCCAACAGGGCGTCGATCGACTCCATCACGCCGAAGTCGGCCCCGACGTCGATCACGGGGTTGCGTCCCCCCAGCGTACGCCACAAGGGCTCACCCTGACTCCGGGCGTAAAGGTCCCACCAGGCCATGTCCAGCGCACCCTTGGCGAACTGGTTTCCCTTGAAACACGACAGCTTGTTCTGCAGCTCCTGGCCGGAAGCGATGTCGCCCCCGAGGATGGCCGGCGCGAGAACGTCGCGCACGGTGAGAAAGACCCCCGCCGAGTACTCGGGGCAATAGGTCGGATGGTGGAAGGGTTGAGCTTCGCCCCAGCCATACGACTCCCCGGAGCGTAATCGCACCAGCACGGATTCAACGGCGGCGTCGCTCCCGTATGCCGTTCGGAACGGATAGACCAACGGCATCCGAACCTGGTGAATATCAATGGCGTCGATCGTCGGCATCGGTCGGACAGGCTACCAGCCGGCGGGCACTTCGGCAAGAGCGGGAGGTGGAAACGACGGTGCGTGATTCTGCTTGTCGTCGAGTTACGGGCAGCTTACCGCCCCGCCGTTGAGGCTCTTGATCAGGGCCATGTCGATCAGGTCAATGCTGCCATCAAGGTTCACGTCAAACCGCACGTCAGCCCCAAAAAGCGCCGAGC
>CAZOIA010000090.1:0-22693 GCA_964579675.1 uncultured Planctomycetales bacterium
GGTGCCGTCCCCTTCTCCGCCCGAAGGTCCCCGCCGGAACTGTCACGCACCCGGCCTTTGCCGGCGGTAGGACCTCAGTCGTCGCACTGGGGGTCGGCGGGCGTGTTCGCCCCCGACTGGCACGCGCGAAAGACCGCAAAGTCGTACAGGTCCACGTCGCCGTCACCGCTGAAGTCGGCCGGGACGCAGTCTCCGGTCGGCGGCACACCCGGGCCGGTATAGCACACCTGAAACAACCCGAAGTCTTCCTGATCGACGTCAGCGTCACCATCCAGGTCGGGCTTCACCGTCTCCACGGTCACGGTGACCGCAATCGTTTGCGGGCTGTTGTATGCGTTCCCGGTCACCGTGATCACCGCCTGGTGAGCCCCGACGGGCAGGCTGCTGACGCTGTAGCTGACGGTGATCGGATCCGCCTCGCCGGTGGATGAACCGCTGGCGGGGAGCGAATCGAGCCAGCCGACGTCGTCGGTGATCCCGTAGTTGAGCGTGTCGGTACCGCCATTGGCCACGTCAAAAGTGTCGTTGGACAGGTTGTTGCCGATCCATACCGACCGGGCGATCGTTTCCGTGCTGAGAACGATCTTCGGACCGGGTGGCTCCTCGAGGGTCGCAAGACCGTCCAGGTTCCAGCTAGGCGTAGTGAAGAGCTGTTGGGCCGAGCCCGTTGAAGGGTCGAATTCCCAGATGCCGTTGTGCGCGGGGTTGGTGTTCCCCGGGCTGGCCACCCATATCTTGTCCTCCATCCAGTCCATGCCCTTGGGCTTGAACGGAACGGGGAACTCGGCAACCTTCAGGCCGTCCGGATCGGTTGGATCGTAAGTGGGGTTGTCAAAGAGCCGGGAGACGTCGAGCTTGTAGATTCGGCTGTCGCCCCAGTCGGAGTGCCACAGCCACCCATGGCCGCCGCCGGGCTCCCACAGCAGCCCCTGCGCGATGGAACCCGGAATGTTGGCCTTCCCCGCTGCCCCCACCGGGCCGGCACCGACAAACGGCGCGATCCGAGCACCCGTGAGTGGATCCACCCGGGTCAGCATGTTGCCCGCCAGGCCGTCCCGCACCGCACTGACCCAGAGACTCACCCCATCCCACGCCATGCCTTCGAGAAACCCTCCAAAAGCTTCACCGGGAAAGGTCGGGGTGATGAGTCCCGGCGGGTCGTCGATCGCGCCGGTCTCCTTGTCGATCCGTCTCGCCCCGTCCGGGTCCTGATCGGGCTCGTCCTTCACCACGCACCAGAGGCGCTGCTGGTCGTCGAAGCTCAACTCATCGAGGAACGCCCCGGCCGGACTGGGCAAGGTGTTAAGGATGTAGACGTCACTGCCGTCGGGGCCGGATGGATTGTGGTTGATCGGGTCAATCTCAAGGATGCGGTTGTTGAAACCGTGATTGTCGCCCTGGTCGGCGATCCAGACCCGCGGCTGAGCCCACGTGGTCACCGCTGCAAACGTCAGAGCTACGGCTACGAATCCAACCCGGTAAGGCATGGGGCAGTTCCCCTCGGCGCGACCGCGCTTAACTTATTGCCTGACAAATGATTAGGGTAAGCGTCAAGCCGCCTCCGCGATCGGACGACGCGCAGTCCCCAGGTACTCTACGCTAGCAATTCACACCCGCGGAGTCAAATGTCGTCGTCGTAGAGCATGTCCGGTATGCCCTCACCCTCCAGGACCCTGGCCCGCAGGCGGGATGCTTCCTGTTCCTTGAGGGCCTGCCATTCGTCGGCGGTGATCAGCACTTCCCGCGCCTGGCTGCCCTTGTACTCGCCCACGAGGCCGGCGGCGGCCATTTCTTCGATCAACCGGCTAGCCCGCGAATAGCCGACGGTCAGCCGGCGCTGGAGGAGACTCACGCTGCCCCGGCCGGTTTCGAGCACGATATCCACCGCCCTCTCGAACAGCTCGTCACGCGGGCCGTCAGCCGAAAAGTCCTCTTTCCCGATCTGCATGAGCTCGGGATGAAACTCGGGACCGGTCTTGTCGTTCAGGAATCCGATGACCCTTTTGAGTTCGGGGTCCTCCAGGTAGGTCCCCTGGGCACGGACCAGCTTCGAGGATCCGGGCGGCAGGTACAGCATGTCGCCCTGGCCCATGAGGACCTCGGCCCCGTTCTGGTCGAGCACGATCCGGGAATCCATCCGCGAGGCGACCCGGAACGCGATCCGGCAGGGCAGGTTGCTCTTGATCAGACCGGTGACGATTTTCGCTTCCGGGCGCTGGGTGGCGACGATGATGTGGATGCCGACGGCCCGGCTCTTCTGCGCGAGCCGCGACAGGTGCAGTTCAACCTCCTTGGCCGACAACATCATCATGTCCGCCAGCTCGTCGATGATGATGATCACGTACGGCAGGTGCAGCGGGATCTGGGTCCGCTCCTCGTCCGTCGTCGGCTGGAAGCGCTCGTACTTCTCTTCTTTGCTCAGGCGGTTGTAGGCGGCGATGTTGCGGGCCCTGGCCTCAGAAAGCAGGGCGTAGCGCTCGTCCATCTTCACCGTCGCCCACTCGAGGATCTTCTCTGCTCGCTCTGTCTCCGTCACGATAGGACACATGAGGTGCGGCACTTCACGAAAGTTACTCATCTCGACCATCTTCGGATCGACCAGGATCAGCTTGACCACGTCGGGTCGTTGCGTCATCAGGATCGACGTGATGATCGAGTTAATGCACACGCTCTTGCCCGAGCCGGTGGTGCCGGCGATGAGCAGGTGGGGCATCCGGGTCAGGTCCTCGACCAGCGCCCCGCCGCTCGCGTCCTTGCCGAGATACAGCGGCAGGGCCATCGTCCGCCCCTGCTGACCCGCCACCGTCATCAGCTCTTTCAGCCGGACCATTTCCTTGTCCAGGTTCGGGACCTCGATACCGATAGTGTTCTTGCCCGGGATCGGGGCCACCACCCGCACGCTCGGGGCCCGCAGAGCCCGGGCGATGTCGTTCCACAGCGATGCAATCTGGCTCACCTTGATCCCCGGGGCGACCTGGAGCTCGAACATCGTGATCACCGGACCGGTATCGATCTCCACAACGTTGGCTTCGATCCGGTACTCCTGAAGGGTTCGTTCGAGCACTTTCGCCTTCTCTCGGACCATCGCCTCCTGCCGCGAGCTGAAGTGGTATTCCGGGTCGCGCAGCATCGAAAGCGGCGGGAACTCCCATTCGCTCAACTCGGCGGGATAAGGCTTGGCGGGGACGACCGCGGCCGGCGCTGCCGGCGCCTTCGGCGGAGCGGCGAAGTTGACGACCATCTTCGGCTCCGGTGCGAGGGGTTCGTTGGACGCGTCGTCGTCGGGCACCCCGGGTGCCCGTTCGTCCTCTATTTCCCTCTCGTGGGTTGTTTCGGCGTCAGCGTCGGCCGGTTCAGGAGCCAGGGCGTCGGGGTCTGGGGTCGCCTGTTCGTGGTCGAGGGCGGGCGCTGGCTTGACGATCACGCGACCGGGGTTGATCTTGAGGCCCGGCGACCGTGCCGCCCGGGAAGCAGGGGCTTCGGCAGCGGGTTCGGGCCCGGCCGGGAAGGCAAGCCTGCCCATAACCCGCCGAAGCGGCTGCACGAACGACGACACGCCCCGGGCGGCCGGGACCGCCGTCCCCGCCAGCTCGCCGAGCCGCCCCCGCCGTGTCCGGACGGCTGCCGGCAGTTTCAGCATGAATTCCTCAGCGGTGAACAACATCCCGACCACCGCGCAGTAGCCGAGGATCGGTATCGCCAGCCAATTGACCAGATGCTGCAGCCAGGAGGCGATCACGTAGCCGAGGACGCCCCCACGCGATTCCGGCCAGCATGCGGGTGCTGACGCGGTCGCGATGTGGGCGACGGCCGAGGTGACGACAATGAGCAAGCCGATCCCGAGAACCCGCTGCCACAGCGACGGGAGGCGGCCCTGCCAGGCAAGCACGGCGATGGCCAGCGTCAGGCCCGCCACCGCCGCGTATGCCCCCCAACCGAAGTAAACAAACATATGATAGGCGACCCAGGCACCGGCCCGGCCCCCGGCGTTGTGGGCCTGCTGGGGGTGCGGCCAGACGTGCGGGTTGGGGGCATCGACAGGGTTGAAGCTGAAAACGGCCAGCCACAGGAATGCACAGATGATCAGGGCAAGTAGGATCAGGCACCCTCGAATGACCTGCACACGCTGTTGCGTCCTTGTCATGCGTGGCATCTCCTCCGTGATACGCGGCCGCCATGATAGCCGCTGCGGCTCTTGGCGCACACCCCTTCCGCGGGCTGCATGACGGCCGAATGCTCTCATATCGGCGGATCGGCAGCGCCGGCTCTACGCGAAGTCACGCCGGAACGAGGCCATTCGGGTCGGGTCACCAGCCCTCCCGCCGATGCCCCGGGCCGCGATGACTCGCCCGCCATTCTCCATTGATCCGGTACGAGGGCCGGTCCCAGCCCACGCGGGCAGGTAGAGGTCCAGACGCTAACCGCGTAAGGCGACGCCGGCCGCTCCCGGGACACCCGCCACTCCACTCACCGGCGGCGTCCGCTTGTCTGGGCGCTTCGCTCATGTTATCCGTATGCCGTACATGCAAGACACGGTGGGCAGAACCCACCATGTCGAGGAAGAACGGACGAATGAGCGATCCCTGTTTCCAGACGTTGTTTGCCGACCGGATCGGCGGGGCCCGCTACGGCAAGGGCACCGCCATCTACAAGTTCGAGAGGATCAAGCGGGCCAAACGCGCCGCAATTGAGGATTTCCCGGATCGACCGCTGCTGGACTTCGGCATCGGCGAGAACGACGAGATGGCTCCCGAATCCGCCCGGAACGTCCTGAAGACCGAGATCGACCGGCTCGAGAACCGTGGCTACGCCGACAACGGGATTCAGCAATACAAGGACGCAGCGGCAGCGTTCCTGAAACGGGAGTTCGGCGTCTCCGTCGATCCGGCGAGGGAGGTCAATCATTGCATCGGGTCCAAGACCGCCCTGGCCATGCTGCCGGCGGCGTTCATCAATCCGGGCGACATCACGCTGATGACGGCGCCCGGTTATCCGGTGGCCGGCACCCACACCCAATACTACGGGGGCGTTGTCTACGAGATGCCGCTGCGGGAAGAGAACGCCTTCCTGCCCGATCTCGATGCGATCCCCGCCGACGTCCGCCGCCGGGCCAAGCTGATGATGCTCAATTACCCTAACAGCCCGACCGGTGCCCTGGCCGACGAGGCGTTCTTCGCCCGCGTCGTTGACTTCGCCAAGGCCAACAACGTCGTCGTCGTGCACGATGCCGCCCACATCATGCTGACCTATGGCCGCAAACCCCTGAGTTTCCTCCAGGTTGACGGGGCCAGGGATGTGGGCGTCGAGGTCCACTCGATGAGCAAGGGTTTCCACATGATCGGGTGGCGGCTCGGGTTCGTGGCTGGTCATGAGCGGATCGTTCGGGCCCTGGCTGACGTGAAGGACAACAGCGACAGCGGGCAGTTCATCGCGATCCAGAAAGCCGCCGCCGCCGCCCTGGCGGACCCGGCGATACCGGTCCGCGTGCGGGCCAAGTACGAGCGGCGCCTGCGCAAACTTGTCGCGGCACTCAACGACGTCGGCTGGCACGCCCGGATGCCGGGTGGAACCTACTTCCTCTACGTGCCCAGCCCGCGGGGCGTCGAGGGCGGTCCGGCGTTTGCAACCGCCGAGGACGCCTCCCAGTTCCTGATCCGCCAGCGGTCGATCTCCACCGTGCCCTGGGATGATGCCGGTGCCTATCTGCGGTTCTCGGTCACCTACCAGGCACCGGGCGAGGCGGACGAGGACGCGTTGATGCACGAACTCAAGCGCCGCCTCGCCCAGGATCGGTTCGTGTGGCAGGAGACGGCCTATCCCCAGGCAAGTTCCGAATGATTCTGGTCGCCCCCCGAGTCGTCGGATGCGTGAAGCCGCGAGCGGCTGCGCGCCCGGACGCTTGACCTGCCGGAGCTGCTGCACGATAGCCTGTTGCCCGTTACAATCCCCGCATGTCCGTCGAGGCGGATCGATTGACGGTGAATCGGTTGGGCAGATGCGTCCTGCGTGATGTGTCGGTCCGGATCGACGACGGCGAGTGCGTTTCGATTGTCGGGCCAAACGGCGCAGGCAAATCCACGCTGATGGCCGCCCTGCTGGGTCTGTTGCCCACCGCCCGGGGAACCGCCCTTCTCGATGGGACGCCGGTCAACCGGCTCCGCCGCCGCGACATCGCCCGCAAGATCGCCTACGTGCCGCAGATCCACGACGGCTACATGGGATTCCGCGTGCGCGACGTCGTCGAAGCGGGGCGGTATGCCTACGTCGATCCGCTCGATCCGTTGTCCGAGGCGGATCAACGAGCGGTCGCCGAGGCGGTGGCCGCCTGCAGGATCGGCGATCTGCTCGATCGTCCGGTCCAGACGTTGTCCGGAGGTGAACGCCAGAAGGCCTGGATCGCCGCCGCCCTGGCTCAGCAGACGCCGGCCATGTTCCTCGACGAGCCCACCAATGCCCTCGATCCCGCCCACCAGGCCGACTTGATCCGAATCATGCGCCAGTTCGCCCGAGCGGGCCATACGCTTCTGGTGATCTGTCACGATCTCAACCTGGCCCTTGCTCTGGCCGGCCGCGTCATCGCGATCCGCCGGGGTACTGTCGCTTTCGACGGGCCGATCGATTCACTCCTGGACCCGTATCGTCTCAAGGACCTCTTTGCTACCGACTTCGTTCTGCACCGCGACCCGGAGGGCGAGGCCGCGTCTATTCAACTGCGGGTTTGAGGGCACCTGATGACCCATCGCCACCGAAACGTGTACGTGATTCTCCCGGCCGCTTGGGTCGTCGTGGCCGTGCTCTCACTGGCGTTGGGAACCACCGGCGTCTCTGTGTCAGATTACTGGCGTCAGGCGTCTGCCTCCCAGGGCCCGTTCAAGGAGTTCATGAAGCTTCTGGCCGAGCTGCCGCTGCCCCGGCTCGCGATCGGGACCCTGGCGGGAGCGTCGCTCGCGATGGCCGGGGCGATGTTCCAGTCGATGTTTCGCAATCCGCTGGCCTCGCCCTACACCCTGGGCGTATCAAGCGGGGCGTCCCTCGGAGCGGCGATCGTGATCATGTCGGTGGGGGGCGGGTTGTGGTACGGGCTGCCGATGGTGGGGGTGGCGGCTTTTGCGGGCGCATTGATCTGCGTCACCATCGTTTACCTGGTGGCCAGCTTGAGACAGGACCAGTCGATTGGCACGTTGCTGCTGGCCGGCATCACCATCGGGTTCATCTGCTCGGCGCTGATCGTGTCGGCGTTGTTCCTCGCCGAGCGGCACGATATGAGCGCCATTCTTCAGTGGATGATGGGTTCGCTTCAGGTGGTCGGGTTCGAGCCCGTGTATGAATCCCTGGCCATGGCGGCCCTGGCCAGCGGCGTGGCCATCTACCTGCACCGCGACCTCGATCTGCTCATGATGGGTGAAATCGTCGCTGCCAGCCGGGGCGTGTCCGTGCGCCGATCGCGATTCCTGATCTACTTTGCCGCCTCGCTGCTGACGGCGGCGATCGTCGCCCATTGCGGGCCGATCGGGTTCGTCGGGCTCATGGTGCCCCACATCGCCCGGTTCCTCGTCGGGCCGACGCACCGACATCTGCTCCCTGCCTCCGCGCTGGTCGGAGCCGTCTTTCTGCCGTTCTGTGACCTGCTGGCACGCAATGCCATGTGGTGGCTGCAGGGCGGATCCCGCCAGCTCCCCGTCGGCGTGCTCACCAATCTCGTCGGCGGCTGCTTCTTCCTCTATCTGCTCCTCACCCGGCGCAATGATCGCCCGATCGGTTAGCTAGTCCCCTTTCGCACTGCGGGCGGGGGCCGCGCTGCGCTACTCTTCCACCGTCTCGTAAGCCTTGCCCTCGAGTACCACCACCACGCGGTTGCCCAGCGCGAGGTACTTGCCCGCATCGGGGTGCTGGGCGATCAGATCGAAGTACGCGTCACTGAACATGCGGAGCTTGATCGTCTCGCTGCCCGCCTCGTACCGGCTGTCCACCCACTTCTCGCCGTCGCGGTAGAACGTCCGCGAGCCGACGAATCGAACCGCCGCCCCGGCCCGTCGGACACCGCCCTCACCAGCCCGGCCGGCTTCTCCCGGAGCGCTATGGTCCGCCACCCCATTCAGGAACAGCCGCACCTCCTGTTCGACCTGGCTCGGAGCCCGTGCCCTCTGCATCTCGGCCAGGTGTTTGGATGCACCCACGGCGGCTTTCCCGCTCCTGCCGTAGTACCCCAGCCTCGCGTCCCTGGCCCCGTCTTCGACGCCTCGTGCCGACAGCGCCGAGGAGATGGCCGGGCTCGCCACCGGCCGACCCGCCGCGATCCGACCCTGGTCTTCCTCGATCACCAGAAACGACGTATAGGGCGTCAGGATGCCGAACCGCTTGGCCAGTTGCACCACCTCTTCCTTGAGTTCCTTGTCCTCGCCGTGCAGCCGGATCTCGTCCAGCAGGTACCCGATCTTGCGCGACGCCCACAGCCGCGGCAAGTAGTCGTGGGCCGCCTTGCGCTTCGCGAACTTCTCGTCCCAGGTGAACTTGACTCTCTCATCGCCCCGTTGACCATGAAGCGTGATCGATTGCTTACCCGCAGCCTCGTACCGGCCCAAGACCACCAGTTCCGTCCCCTGGAAGAGGTCCGGCAGAACCTTGGGATACACGTCAGAGGCGCCCGCGTCCCCGAAGTCGAGCCGGAGGTCGCTCAGCACCGGGTTGGCGATCATCGTGTAGAAGCCCGACAGCTTCACCTCCAGGTCCTCCTGCTCCGACACGTACTCGCGGGCACCGTGGTTCTCCTCCGCCAGCTTGTCCAGCAGACGGGTGTTCACGTCGTGCCCCACCCCGAAAACGAAGAGCCGGACGTTGCCCGGATTACTTCGCTTGACATTGGCGAGGATCTTCTCCACGTCCCGCTCACCGACCGTCGGCAGGCCATCGGTCAGGAACACGATCATGTAAGGCCGGCCGGTATCCTCCTTGCCCTTCTTGCCTGACTCAAGGGCGGCGAGCAGGGCCTCGTTAATCGCGGTCCCGCCGATGGCCTTGAATCCCGCCACGTGCTCCCGGGCCGCCGATACGTTATCCCGGCTCGCCGGGGTCAGCTCATCCTGGTAGGGCCGGACTTCCGTCGAGAACGACATCACGTTGAACCGGTCCTTGCGGTTCAGGTTGTCCAGGCAGAAACGCAGGGCCTCGCGGGCCTGTTCGATCTTCTTGCCCGACATGCTCCCGGACGTGTCGATCACGAAACAGATGTCCTTGGGAATCACGTGCTCCTCGTCCACCTTCGACGCCGGCGAGACCCGGGCCATGAAGTACCCGTCCTCGCCCCCCTCCCGGTGCGTGAGCAGCACCAGGCCGAACGCCTCGTCACTCGTCTTGTAGCTGACGATGAAATCCTTGTCCGGAAGCACATTCCGGCCCTCGTACCCGACCACCGCCTCGTGCTTGCCTTTCCGATCGACGCTCGAATTATGCGACGGGCAGAACACCGTGCTCAGCGCCTGCCTGCTCTTGATCCGCACGCGAACCGCCACCTCCTCCAGCGGGGCCGACGAGAACTTCTCCGTGTTCAGCGGGTAGACATAGGTGGCCAGACCGGCCGAGACCGGGACAACCTGCGCGTAGTCCATCTTGATCCGCACCTCGCCCTGAGCGGGGATGGGAAAGACCCGGGCCTTGTACATTCGGCTCCCCACGTACTCCAGCAGCGCCGGGTCCTTCATTTGACGCACGATGTCCTCGTAGATCTTCCGGGCCTTGTCCTTCTCCAGCACCTCGCCCTGCACCTCTTTGCCGTCCATGTACATGCTGAACCGCTGGACCGCCACGTCGTCCGCGAGCGGGAACATGTAAGTCCCCTCCAGTTGGCGCTTGTTGGGATTGCAGAAGACCTGGTCGATCTTCGTCACCGCGGCGTTATCGGTGATCTCCACCTCCACGTGGTGGTACTTGACCCGTAGCGGCATGTAGACCGTCCGCGGGACGGGCCGCGGCGATGGCACAATACTCGGGTCATCCGGCCGAGGCTGCTTGACCACGATGAACCCGTCACCCCACACCGGTTCTACCGGGCCCAGCAGCCCCAGCCCACACAGTATTCCCGCCACCAGCAGCCACCCCCACCCCACGTGAATACGAGAAGACATGACTTGTTCCTCCAAGCTCAAGCTGACCGGTTTGCCTGCCCGCGCCGCGTGAAACGCCAAAGAGCCGCGGGCTTGAAGCCCGCGCGGCCCTGCGGCACCGCGCAGATCGCTCTAATGGCGTCTCCCAACGCCGAACCCGTCTACCTGTTATAGACGCCGCCCACCCCCGAAGGTTCCCGATCGCACCACTGCCGTTCACGATGCTTACTGGACCCTCCACCGTAGATCGGGTACACCCGTCGGGCCGGGCAGCACGAACGGCATCGGGGCCGGGGCCCGGGGTGCCCGCGGCATGTCGGGCCAGAAGACCGAGGTCCAGTACCTGAGGCCCGGCGAGCGAAGCGGGCACGACATCACCCTTGCCGTCTCGATCAACGCTGGCGTGGCGATCGAGCGGATTGACAACCGAAGCCACGTGATCGAAGCGAAGAAACCGTCGCCCGACAGGGCCCAAGTCAGACTGAGTTCGCTCGACGCCGTTCCCAACAAGGACTTCGGGCTGCGTTAGGCTCTTCCGTCGAGAGATGCACGCCGTTTGCGCGCATGTTCTTCTATAAGGTTCCTGCTTGGTTGCGGACCACAAGAAGGCGGTCCGCCTTAGAGAGTCGCCGGTGAGACGATCAAGTCCGCCCTGCCCGCCTCACCGGCTCAAAGACCGACCTGCCTCGAGCGACGACGGTGACGCAGCACGGCGGTGCCTGACAGAACAAGGAGAATCGAGCCTGGTTCGGGGACGAGGAGAACCGCCCGTCCCTTGCCGTCCGGGTTCTTGCCATAACCCGCGATCCATCCTTGGTCATTGATTCCATAGGCGTAGGTGATTTCCCATCCTGATCCGGGGTCCAACAACTCATTCAAGTCGGTCATGACGCCGTCTTGCCAGAGGAACGGTTGCCAAAGCCCGCTTCCGTCCTGACTCGAACCCACCACCTGGCCCATGTTGTTGACGTCCGTGGCCAGACTCCCTATGCCGCCAAACGTTCCGAGATCGGTCATGCCATAAGTGGCATCCCACAGGAAAGCATGCCGGTAGTCGCCCGCTCCATATTCGCTCCGCCCAACGACCTGACCGAGCTCGTTGATTGCTGCGGCGTAGCTGTCACCATGATTGCTTGGCTCCAGCGTTCCGAGGTCCGTGAACACCTTATCTTGCCAGATGAAAGCGTGCAGTTGGAGGATGTACGGGGCGGCAATCGTGTCGGCATAGCCGGTGATCTGGCCCTGATTGTTGATCCCCGTCGCGTAAGATTCGCTCGTATCGGTGAAAGAACCGAGGTCCGTTATGGTGCCGTTATCCCACATGAAAGCACGGGTGATACCGTCGGCTCGTCTCGATCGGCCGACAACCTGATCCGCATCATTCAAGTCTTCGGCCCAGATTCTCTGTCCCAGGGTTCCGAGGTCGATTAGTCCTCCGTTGCGATAGAGGAATGCGTACTCGCCATTCCCGACATTCCCGGTAACGTGACCCATGCAGTTCACTCTTCGTCCTTCACAGTCCGTCGAGATGCCGGGGGTCAGGTCAATCATTGTGCCCCCGTGCCAGAGAAAAGCGTGGTCCGTGGTGTAGTCGACCCGCGATTTACCGGTCACGTAACCGTTTTCCGAGACGTCGGAAGCGGCGCTGGTGTAAGCCCCCAGCGCGCCGAGGTCGATCGGCTCATATACGACTGCCTTGGATGCCCGGGGGAGAATGCCGAAAACCACAAGGGTCGCCAGAAGCTCGCGTAACGTCTTGAGGTGAGTGCTTTTCATCGTTCCCTCCTCACAGATAAAAAAAGAGCCCACTTACAAGCGTCTCTCTCGCCTGCTGCACAGATTTCTCGCACAAGGGAGGCGCCGATCAGAAATGCGGTGCTTTTCCGCCCCCTTCTGCTTCCTTTTCACCTATCAGTTTACCCGCCCTCGTCACTAACGCAAGACGGAAGTTGCGGAACTGGGGCGAAAAAACGGGCCAGCGGGCATCTGACGAGGGATCGCCGGGGAACCGGGCATCGCCCGTTGCGGCCCTGGACGACAGGCTCGTTTCGCCAGAGAATGGTCGCTGAGAGCGATGAATCGAGCGGTCAAAAGGGTCGAAACCATGGCTTCTCGGCCTAAGTCACTTTCCTACAGGCAGTTAGACGCATCAGGAGTGTTGCGGGCGCTTGGGCCTATCACCCTCATGCTCTATCCGCCCGAGGACCTGGCGAGCCTGGAGCGAAAGCCGATGGAGATGATCTTCGTCCTGGACTGCTCGGGCAGCATGAGTGGCCAGCCCATCGCCCAGGTCAGGACCGCCATCGAACGGGCGCTGAAGCACCTCCAGCCGGACGATACCTTCCAGATCATCCGCTTCTCGAACCACGCGTCAACCGGGCCGACCGATGAACTTCAGAACTGAGAAAGGACACGTTTCCATGAGAAGACTGAGCCTTGTTCTTGTAACGCTTCCGCTCGCCGCCGGCTGTGGCGCTGCCCGGTACTCCACTTCGCCGGAGTACATGAGTTCCGGCTTCTACAAGGACCAGGCGGCTATGTCGGCGGGCTCATTATTCGCCAGCGATCAGGCGGTCATGAGCAACGAAGCCATCGACAAGGTCCTCACCTCGAAGCTCACCCTTCCCGCACAAGGGCGGGTGGCAGTGCTCCGCTTCGGACCGCACTCGCGCTGGCTCTGGTGGTCCGAGGAATTGACCAAGCTGGGTCAGGAGACGGTGAGCAAGTTCCTTGGCAAGCTGCAGGCGTGCAGCCGCATCGCCGATGCGTCGCTGCTGCCATCGCTCCTGACGCCGGGCAAGCAGACGGTGCCCTATCTGCGGGAGGCCGCCGCCCGCTACCAGGCCGACCTCCTCCTCGTCTACCGATCCGCCAGCTACACGTACGAGAAGCAGCGTTTCCTGGCCCCCGATGAGGCCAAGGCCAATTGCTTCGTCGAGGCCGTCCTGCTCGATGTGCGCACCGGCGTCGTACCGTTTACCTCCGTCGTCACCAGGACCTACACCGCCAAGAAGTCCCGGGAGGACTTCAACTTCACCGAGACGGTACGCAAGGCCGAGCTGAAGGCCCTGGGCCAGGCCCTGGACGAGGTCGCCGACGACCTGGTCGAGTTCCTCGAAGCGGTGCCGGGCGCGGAAGCGGCAGGGGATATCATCCACCCGTAGCCGGTTATCCGCACCAGGCACGAAGCCCGAAAGCCCTCAGGCATGGCCGGATCGTCCACCAGCCAGAGCGTGCCCGCCCGGTCCACCGCGATTCCTTCGATGCTGACGTAGGGCATCCGGCGCTTGGCTGGAAACGCCCCCAGTGCTTCTCGCAGGTTCGTGCCGTGCAGGTCGTACAGGTTCAGCCACCGCTGGGCCGTCCTCTTGTCCGGATCGACCCGCAGGATCCAGCCGCCGTTGCGGTCCACCGCCAGCAACCGCCCGTCCGGCATCGCGGCCAGCGCGTTGAGCGTCTGCATCTTGCCCCGTCGCTGGGCGCGGACGGCCGCGGTGAGGGCGTCGGAGGCTTCTCGATCCACCATCACCTGCCCCGCCTCGAACCGGGCCCGTCCCAGCCGGGGATTCAGAAAGAACAACTTGGCGCCGAGCCCGCCCCCGTGGGACTTGGTACCCTCCTCAGCCCAGTAGAACTCCCCAACGCGCCCCGCGTAGGCCAGCCCTTCTATGCCGTCGTTTCTGTCCGTCCCCCGTTCGTCGTCCGCCTCCTGGTAAGCGTAGACTGCCGTGAGCCGGGCCTTGGCCGCCTGACCTTCTCCTTCCAGTGCAAGCTCGAGCACGGTGGAGAACGGCTCCTCCGCCACCACGAACACGCGGGGCTCATGGGGTGGGCTCGGCGACGGCGCGATGGTGACCGCCTCGAGATCAAGGAGCGGACCCTGGCGACCCTCCAAACCCGCTTGAAGGCGGCGATGGACCTCGGCCAACACACTCCGGCCGGCACCGGGATGGGCGGCTGCGAACGCCGAGAAGTCGCCCTCCGCCAGCACGATCGGGAACACCTCGTCCGCCACCAGCGGCGCTTGATGCGTGGCCCGCTTCAACGTTGCCGCGGAGATGAAGTACAGCCGGCCCGCCGACCCTCCCCCGTTCCGGTCGCATGTGAGCCACAGTCCGTCCCTCTCGCCCAACCGCCCGTAGTGCAGCCCCGACGCCTGTTCGATGTCGTGACCGCTGCCGGGGGCACGCAACCGGTAATACGCAATCTTCACCCCGTCCGCGATACCGCTGCCGGTCGCCCTTCCCGGCGATCGCTCGCATCCCGCGCCCGCCGCCGCCGCCAGGACGATGAACAACGTTCTGGTCAAATGCATGATACTCCCCTGCAAAACCCGATGCTCGTACACCCTTGTCCGGGAACGAGCGGGTATTGTACGGCGCAATGCGACGTTATTGGAAGCCGCACCCACTTGTTGTCACTGTAATCGAGCGATAGGATGAGGGAACCGGCCATCGACGGGCTGGGATCTCGACCGTCTTGAACAGGACAAGACAACGTGCCCGACAACGCCGCCCGGCAGCCATTGCTTCTCGGCCACAGCCCCGATCCCGATGATGCGTTCATGTTCTATGGCCTGGCCCGGGGCCACGTGGATTCCGGGCGGTGGGTCTTCGAGCACATCCTGCAGGATATCCAGACGCTCAACGAGCGGGCGTTGCGAGGCGAGTTGCATGTCACCGCGATCAGTATCCATGCGTACCCGTACGTGGCCGACAAGTACGCGCTGACGAACTGCGGGGCCAGCATGGGCGACGGTTACGGGCCGGTGGTCGTCGCTCGCGAGCCGATGGACGTTGCGTCGCTCAGGGGCAAGGCAATAGCCGTTCCCGGCGAGATGACCACGGCGTTTCTCGCCCTGAACCTGCTATTGGGCAAGCGTGCGTTCGAGCACGAGGTGGTGATGTTCGACAAGATCCTCGATCACGTCGCCGCCGGCAGAGCCGATGCCGGGCTGATCATCCACGAGGGACAACTGACCTACCGGAACCACAAGTTGCACTGCGCAGTTGATCTCGGCGCGTGGTGGCAGGAAGAGACCGGTCTGCCCCTGCCTCTCGGCGGGAACACGATCCGCCGCGACCTCGGCCGGGAGAACATGCGCGAGGTGGCCGGCATCCTCGAAAAGAGCATCCGGTATTCCCTCGATCACCGCGGCGAAGCGGTCGAATACGCCATGCAGTGGGCCCGCGACACGAGCGCGGACCTGGCAGACGAGTTCGTCGGCATGTACGTGAACAAGTGGACGTTGGACTACGGTGACGTGGGCCGGACCGCCGTGCGCGAATTGCTCCGGCGTGGGCACGAAGCCGGCCTTGTCCCCGACGCCGGTGAGATCGACTTCATTTGAGGGTTTAGGGCCCACCCGTTTAGCCGCGACCCGCAGGGGAGCGCGTAGAACTTTACCCCCCCGAAACCGCCTTCATTTCCCGGGCAACCAGAAACACCCCCGCCAGGATCATCGCTATCCCCGCCCATTGTGCCGGCGAAAGGGTCTCCCCCAGGTACCGCCACGCCACCACCGCAATGATCACGAACCCGCCGCTTACCATGATGGGATACGCAATGCTGACCTTCATGTACTCTGCCGACAGCGCATAGGCGTAGAAGATCACGTTGATCGCGAAGCAGAAGAGCCCGAGAACCAACACCCAGTTCGACAGCACGGAGCGGACTAGCGCCCCGGCGCCATGCTCCGTCGCGAGTCCGGACTCGCCGAACCGCTTCGCCCCGACCTTCATCATCAAGTTGGCGGTTGCGTTAAGTGTGAGGGCCAACACCAGGGCGATTGTATGTTTCATCGGTGTCACTCCATCTCGGCACCACTCCGGCTGCCCCAAGGGCGGTCATGCCGCCCGATTCTGGCCTTTCCCGCGGGGGGATTGTATAAGAACCGCCAGCGATTGACACGGCGAGGGATGGCCCATCTGGCGGTAGGATGTGGCCAGCGCCTTTGCCGGTTGCTGTTTTCGTGAGGAATACCATGCGTTTCACAAGACAGATCACAGGTATTGTTTTCGTGGGCGGCCTGCTTTGGGGAGCGATGGGCTGTGCTCCGCCCAAGTACGTCCACGCGGTTTTCTTTACCTGCGAGCCCGGTACGCCCGACGGCGAGATCGACGCGCTCGTGGCGGACGGGTACGACCTGCTGGCCAAGGTGCCCTCCGTCCGCCGGGTAGAGACCGGGCGGCGGGACGTCAAGGCGGCCCAGGACTTCAACGTCACCGACTACGACGTCGGCCTCGTCGTCCACTTCGATGACAAGGGCGGCTACGACGAATACGAACAGCACCCGACGCACCGTCAGTACGTCGAGAAGCACAAGCCCCACTGGGCCACCGTCCGGGTGTTCGACTTCATCGCGAGATGAGCAGGCGGGGCTGATCGTAGAAGAATCCAAGGTGTCGCAGGTCGCTGAACACCTACCCGGTTTTCAACCGGTAGTTGACAGGTCTTGGGGCGAGTTCTAACGTGTCCCGACGGTTCTCTGGTCCGGTAGATTCTTCTCCAGTGTCAGCCCGAGTTTCTCGCCCAGTGCGACAACCTCATCGAGGATCTTCTCGCGGTCCTGCCCGACCGCCATGATCAACTGGTGCGCCCGCTGGCACTCGGTCCGGGCTTCCTCCTGGTCGCCTTGAGGATCCTTCGCACCGTCGGCACTGCCCCGCCGGAAGAATGCCTCCGCGACATGATAATGCAGCGGCGGCGTCTCGGAGCTGCTCCCGATGGCCTGGCGCAACACGGCGATGGCGTCGTCGTATTGTCCCAGAAGCACGTAGTTCCAGCCGAGCGTATCCAATATCCCCGCATTATCGGGTGCAGCAGCGGCCGCAGCCTTTGCGTAACGCTCCGCCCCCTTGGGATCCTGTAGATCATCCATCAGCAGATACGCCAGGTTGTTGAGAGCGACGATGTCCCGCTCGTTAACCTTGAGGATCTTCTCATAAGATTCTTTCGCCTCCTGGTACCGCTCGTTCTTGTACGAGGCGAGCGCGAGCTCCCGCATCATGAACAGGTACATACGCTTGTCCTTGGGATCATCCGCGGAGGTCGTCTTGAGCAGGTCTTGGATAGCCTTGGTGAAGGCATCGAGGTTTCCCTTCGCCCGTTCGAGAAAGGCCGCGACAAGCTTCGACGGGCGCTCTTGCGGGTTGGATTCCAGCCGCTTGCTCACCGCTTGCAAGGCGGCATCGGCGTCGAGGCGTTTTTGGACGTCTTCGGACAGGGCCATCGCGAATGCCTCGATGGCCGGCACATCGGCCTGGAGAGCTTTGACTTGCCACTCCACCGCCTTGTCCGCGTCCCGCTTCCCCGCATAGGCGCTGGCCACGCGTAGCTGGAGCAGTGAGTTCTGCTTCTCGGGGGGAATCTTGTCATTGACGAAGGCGATCAGCTCATCATATCGTCCGAACTCGAGGTACGTAGCGAGCAGGAAGTCAACCATGTTCGGGTCGAGTTGACTCTTCTCGGCCGCCTCGCGGGCGAACCTGACCGCCGGGTCAACCTGCTTCCGCTGGACGGCGATCTGGGCCCGGAGCTGGGGCCAGAGGGGATTGGCGGGGTCGGCCTCGGCACGGGGCGCCAGCAAGCTGTCGGCGCTGTCCCACCGCTCGAGTCTCGCGTAGACCCCCAACAACTCATGAACGGCGGCGAGCGCGCCGCTGTCTTCGGTGAGGATCGACCGCAGTTCACTGATGGCTCCGTCCAGGTCCCCGTTGTGCTCCAGCGCCTCAGCCAGGAGGAGCCGAGGCCCATAACCGAAGAATGAGGGAGCCAGTCGCTTGACTTCTCTCAGGTCTTTGATGGCCTCCTCCCAGTGGCTTTGCCTGTAATGGACCGCCGCCCGTCGATAATGACCGATCGGAAGTTCGGGGACGTTCTTGACATACGTCGTGAACGAATTAATTGCCCTCCGATCGTTGCCCCTGACGGTTTCCCATCGGCCCTGGAAAAGGTCGGCCACGGGGTCCTCCGGAAACAGCTCCCGGTAAGCGTCGATCTCCTTCTGAAGGTCATCAGCGCGCTTGAGGTCGCGGGCGCCAAGCAAGGCCTCGAGGAGCAGGGAGCGGGGCTGCTTCTGGTCTTCGGTGTTGCGGCCTTTCTGTGCGCCGGCAATGGCCTTGCGGAACCAGCTCTCGGCTTCCTCGTATCGGGCGGTTCTCATGAAGTACGTGCCGATGTCCATGTGGACCTCGGGCTGATCCGCCAAGCTGGCGGCTGCTCGGTACGCCGCATCGATCTTGTCCAGTTCTTCCTTGGACGTGCCACCCCCGCCCTGTTGCGCGACAGCCAACAGATGGGAGGCGAGCATGATCTGGGTGAGGGCTTTCCTTGCCGGTTCCTTGGCGTCAACCGCCTGGACCAACTCGCGCAGCACTCTCTCCGCGGCGGCGGGATCCGGCGGCTCCTTCGTGCGGAGCAATCGGGAGTAGGCCCGCGCGACTGCGATGTTGTCCGGTTCGAGTTTGCGGCATTCCTCGTAGATGGCCCCGGCCGCCTCCGGCTGCCCATCTCTCACGTAGAGGTCCGCCAGCGCGAGCAGATTCGGCATATCCTCCGGGCTTCCCTTGCGAGCCTCCTCACGTTTGGCGATCCATTTCTTCGGATCGCGCCGCTCCTCGAGCACGGCCAGTTTCTGACGCACCCACGGGTGGTTCGGGGAGAGCCTCATGCAGGTGGCCAGATGCTTCCCCAAGGCTTCCTCGTCGCCTTGGGCATCCGCGGCCATGGCGATTCCGACGACCGCCGCTCCGTTCCGCGGGTTCATCTGCCTGGCTTCTTCGAAGGCCTCGACCGCCTTGGCGTACTGTCTGAGCCGCAGAAAAGCCTCACCCAGCCAAACGTGCCCGTTGGGGAACCTGGGGAACTTGCTCAGGCCGGCGCGGATTTCGTCAAGGGCCCGTTCGGCGTATTCTCCTTCCTCGCGAGCACGGGCAAGCAGAAGCCGACCACGATAGAAGTGCCCCCCCGTCACGTCCAGGCCCGCGTCGACCGCTTCCTTGATGCATTTCTCCGCCAGATCCCATTTCTGCTTGGCCAAGGCGGATTGGAACAGCAATTCGATGACCCCGCTTTCCTCAGGTTTGCGCTCGTGCGCCTCTTCCAGTTGTTCCAGCGCCTCATCGAATCGCTCCGGCAACCGCCGGTACAGTTCAAACAGTTGAACCGCCACCACGTACGGGTCCTCGCCCTGCTTGATCAGCTCCTCCATTTGCTGGACCTTTTCCTCGTCGCTCGTGCTGCGGTCGACGAAGATGCTGAGGCGGCCCACCGTGTCCAGCGCGGTCGTGTATCGCTTCCGGAGCTGGTCGGAGGGTTGGGTTGCGGTGGCCAGTTCCGCAAGCTTGGCTTCGGCGGCGGCTTTCGTCTGGTTTAGAAGCTTTTGGATCTCACCACTTCTTTCGGGATTCTGGTTGAGCATCAGCACCAGATTCCGCACCGCGAGCAGATTGACCGGGTCGGCCTCCAGGACCTCGCGGAACAACGTCTCCGCCCTGGCGGCCAAGGCCGGGTTGGCGTCCGACTGCAGCCGCAAGAGCGCGGCCCGATGCAGCTTGTCCTGAATCGGGTCCTCCCCTTGGTCGAGCTGACGCTGAACGGTCGCCATGCCCTCGAAGTTCTGCTGAAGTTCGTACGCTCGGTACAGCAATCTCAAGACCTCGCGGTTCTCCGGGTTGATCGCGAGGATTCGTTGAGCAGTGGCGATTGCCTTGTCCAGTTCTTCCGGGTGCTCGGGGTCGTATGATTGCAGGTGGGCCGACGCCAGCACTGATAGTGCCACTTGATCGTTTGGCAGGACGCCAAGGGAAGCGCGGATGGCCTCCTTGGCCGGCCCCGGCAACCCGGCCTGCAGGTACAGGCTCGCGAGGGTCCGCTTGAGGTCCGGAAAGACATTGGTCGCGAGCTTGTCCGCCTTTTCAAGCGCCGAGATTGCACCGAGCTTGTCGCCCTCCAGCATGAGGAGGCGGCCCTTCATGAACAGCGCTGAGGGCTCGTCCTCTCCCCCTGGCGCTTCAGCAGCGGATTCGTTGTGGAGTTCCCATAGTTCGTCGATGATCTCTTGACGCCGGTTCTGGTAATCCTCGGCGTTCCCCCGCTCTCGGGACAGAGCGTAGAGTCTGCCTATGTTGATCTGGAACGTATCACTGCGCAGGGCCGCCATGTTGGCCAGGTTGAGCCAGGCGAGGTAGTGTTCCCGTTCGTAGCCCCGAGCCATCCGCTCCTTGAGGACCTGCAGGGCCTCATCGTACCTTCTGTCGGACGCGTAGAGCTGCGCAAGCTGCCGATAGCCTTTGAAGTCTTCGGGATCGGCCTTGATGGCTTGCTCGTAGTGCTCTTTCGCCTGGGCGCGGAAATCCGCGATCTGGGACTCCCGGGTCGCTTCGTCCGCCGCGTCCGATTCCTTGAACTGCCAATACTGCCCCAGGCCGACCAGGGCGTCGATATTGTTCGGGGCAAGTTTGACCGCCTTTTCCAGGTCATCGTGTGCCTTTTCGTCCGCCTCGGCAACTTGGGCCCGCAACGAAGCCAGCTCGGCGGCCCTTGTGCCCGGGCCCTTCTGCCGGAGCAGGACCAGGGCACGCCGTTTCATCTGCAGAAGGTAGAACTGGCCGCGATACAGGTAGGCTGTTGCAAGCTCCTTGGGATCGTCCGACGGATTCTCCCCGATGAGCACATTGTAGACGTTGACCGCGTCTTCAACCTGGTTCTCGCGAAAGTAGAGCTGGGCAAGGCTGTTTGCGTACTCAGGATTGCTCTTGTCCCCGTTTACCGCGGCGATCAGCTTCTCTTTGCCTTCCTCGGCATACTTGTCGTCGATCGCCCTCTGTTGGATCAGGGCCAGGCCGAGGGCGTGCAAGCCAACGTAGCTGTTGGGGTTGATGCCATTGACGCCGGCAAGCTTCTCGGCCTCGGTCTGCACCCGGCCCCAGTGCCTGCCCCCCAGCAACTTGGCGAACTCCAGGTGGAGCTTGACGATCCTCTCCTGGGCCTCCTCGTGCTGAGGGTCGTTCAGCATCACCCGGGACCAGAACTCCGAGGCCTCTCTTCCCAGCCCCGCCTTCAGGGCCATATCCCCGGCGAGCACCAGGTACGCGTTGGCGTCGGCGGCCCACTTGCTGTCCCGCGCCCGTCCCCATGCCTTGTGGTACAGTTTCATCGCCTCCTGATACTCGCCCCGATCGGCCATTGTCTCGGCCTGATCGACAACCGGCTGGGGATCCTTCTCCGGCAGGTTGATGACCATCAAGACGCCGGCCGCGGTGGTCAGTACCATGCCCGAAATCGTCAGCCCCACAACCATCTTCTTGTTCAGTCGTTTTGCCATCTTCTGTGTCTCTTCCTTCGCAGTAGGACCGCGATTCTTCCTCGTTTCCGTTTGCCTGGCGGCACCTGCCCCCGGGCCCCAGGGATCAGAACAAGGCGATCTTTACGGTATTCCAAAAACCGTCTGCGGTCGAGGTCACGCTGCCCTGGCGGGCTGAGCCTGCCTCACCCGCCTCCGGGCTCGGAGCCGGTGGCTTCCCCGGTCTCGGCTCGGTCCCCGGCCCCGCTGACCGCTGCCTCCCAATCCGGCCAGTGGTCCTCCAGCAGCACCGGCACTACAACCCGGAGAAGGCGCTTCCCCGCTTCCAGCGCCTGGTCCTTCGACGCGTAGCCGCGCCCAATGTCCATGCTGGTTTCCAGTTTGCTGAAGTAAGCGTACTTGCTCAGGGGATCAGAGACGGCCAACTGTACGGCCCGGCGGGCCCGGCGAAACTGACCGTTGGCGTGGAATGTGTAAATCACGAGCCGCTCGCTTGGCCCAAGCAAGCCCCCCTGCCGCCGGAACTCCAGCACCTGGACCTCGATGGTCTTGTCCCCACCGGCGCGTGGAATCACCACGGTGTCGAAGTACTGTCTGACCAGTTCGTGGCCGCTGCCGGCGTAGCAGACTTCGGGGACGTGCGGCACCTGGTTGGGTTTGCCGGTGTAGTAGGTCACGAACAGGCTTATCCTCCATGGCCAGTTCTCAGTTAACCAGTTGGGATTATTGGACAAGTCGCGTAGTGCGCCGTCATCCGGCCTGTAGGGGTCGTCGATCTCCCACTGAATGTATTCCTCGGTGCCGAGCTCATCAAGCATGTCCGGCGGGAGAGTCCCCGGACGCCACAGTCCGTAGGGAGCAAGCTTCTCTTTCTGGAGCCGGTCGAGCGGAGTCTTCAGATTCAAGGGTTCCTTGCGGAACTGGATGCCTTTGCGAGCCGCCAGGACCTCAAAACCGATCGCAAGGGCCGCCAGCAAGGTCAGGCAGGCCACGAAACCGCGGTTGGCCAGTGCATCTACCAGTACTGCCAGGAAGCCTCCCCCGCTGGCTCGTGCCCTGTTTGGCCGTTCGGTTGACATTGATTCTGCTACCTTTGCGGTCCGTACACAGAGGACTCACGGGGAACAGGACGTCAGGACATGCGCACCCTTGAGCCGCATACTATAATCTCTCAAAACCCAGCCGGTCAAGAGGTTGTGCGCTTCCGAGGGGGGGCGGTGCATGACACTTTGGCCGGCTTGTTGGAAGGCGCCGCCCCCAGGTGTTTCCGAACCGCGCCCGTAAGGAA
>CAZOIA010000091.1:0-22237 GCA_964579675.1 uncultured Planctomycetales bacterium
GGAAACACCTGGGGGCGGCGCCTTCCAACAAGCCGCCCAAAGTGTCATGGACCCGCCGGAAAACGGGCGTCCCCAACCGCCTTTACGATCGGGCCAGGGCGGATATAATAGTCGATCGACAGGTGCGGCATCGCCGCCTGGAGATTGGTATGTTCGCTCGTTTGCCGGGTATTCTCGGCCCACTCTTGTCGTCAGCGGGGCCCGTGCTGGCCCAGCAGGTGTACGAGGCACCCCAAGCGAAGACCAGCGAAGCATCAACGACGATAGCGTGGGTGATCGGCGCCATCTTGCTTGTGGGCTGTCTGGTTGTCGCGTTCAAACCCGCCAAGCGCTCGAACCTGCGGTAATCCGCGTCTACCCGGCTGTCCGATCCGGCTCGCGGCCGTGTGCTTGGGCTCAGGAGTGTCCGCAGTATGAGCAAGCGCGCCCTGATTGTGTTCCTGGCGGGAGTCAGTCTCTGCCTGCTGGCCTGTTTGGTGCTCACCACGTACTCGCCCCCCCAGGCCGTCGCACAGACCGTCACCGGGAGCGGGAAGTACATTCTGATTTCCGCCGAAGCCCAGATCAACCGCGACGTGATCTACCTGGTCGATCTGCGCCGCAAGCAATTACATGCCTTCTACTCGGACGTACCCATTGCGTCGGATCAGCCCCTTATGGTTCGCTGGTGCCATACCCGCGATCTCACGCGCGACTTCCGGGTCAGCAAGCGGGGGGCAAAATGAGCGGCAAGGATTTCGCAATCGGTATCTTGAGCGTGACCGCGGTCATCCTCCTGACCGGCCTGATCATTGTCCATGCCGTGCTGCCTCGGCAGGCGATGGCGTTCGGCCAGAATGCCGCCGGCGGCGATTACCTGGTGACAACCAGCCAGCTCGACCAGGGTTCCGAACTCCTGGTCATTCTCGACACGGCCACCGACAGGATGAACGTGTACCTCTTCAATTCCCAACTGGGCCAGGTTGAATTGCTTCAGCCGCCCATTCAGATTGACAAGCTTCCCGAGGCGCGGGATCGGGGGAGAAGATAGCCCGGACGGCATCACGAGCGTCAAACCCGCACGCCGCGGGGCCGAACCGCCCAGGACCGCATCAGGGACAGGCAGTGATCGCTGACACAATTGCATCGCTGGCACACCAGGTAATGACCGCAGCGCCGTTGTCGAGGCCCCAGGCGGAGTGGCTGGTCGAACTCGACGGAGCATACCTGCCCGACCTGTTCCAGGCCTCCTCGCGGATTCGCGAGCACTTCCTGGGCAAGCGGGTGCGTTGCTGCAGCATCGTGGCCGCCAAGGTGGGGCGGTGCAGCGAGGATTGTGCATTCTGCAGCCAGTCGGCTCATTACCGGACGCCGGTCAAGCGCCCGAGCGTGCTTCGGGCCGAGGAGGTCTTCAGGGCCGCCATGGACGCGGTCTCAAACGGGGCCCAGTCCTTCGGGATCGTCAATAGCGGATACGCGCCCACCGACCAGGAAATCGAGCACTGGGGCCGAATCGCGAGCCGAATCCGCTCGACGGGCACAACTCGGGTGTGCGCCTCGTTGGGCGTTCTCAGCCAGCAACAGGCTTCTCGCCTCGCCGAGCTGAGCGTGCAGCGTTACAACCATAACCTGCAGACCTCTCGTCGGCACTTCCCCAGCATCGTCAAGACACACACCTACGATGACCGGCTGCAGACGTTGCAGCATCTGGCGGCGGCGGGCATCAGTATCTGCAGTGGGGCCCTGTTCGGCATGGGCGAGACGTGGGCCGACCGGCTCGACCTCGCCTTCACGCTCCGCCCGATCAAGCCGGACGTCGTGCCGCTCAACTTCCTGATTCCCATCGAGGGCACTCCCCTTGCCCACGCTGAGCGGCTTGAACCGTCCGAATGCCTCAAGGTGATCGCCATCTACCGCTTCCTGTTTCCCAGCCAGGAGGTCAAGGTCGCCGGCGGCAGGGAAGTCAACCTGGGCGATTTGCAGGACCGCATTTTCCTCGCCGGCGCGGACAGCTTCCTGATCGGCAACTACCTGACGACCTGTGGCCGGTCGCCCCCTGCGGATCGCCGGATGGTCCGTGACCTCGGGTTTGAGCTCGATACCTACCGCCAAGAGAGCGCGCTTCCGGACCGCGTGCCGGGACCTGCTGCCGGCCTCGAACATGTCTGCTGACGTCTTCATTACCGGCCTCGGCGTCATCTCGCCTGCCGGCATAGGAGCCGAGGAGACCTGGTCCGCCCTGTTAGCCGGCCGGCGCGCCGTAGGTCCCGTTACCTGCACCGATCTGACCGGTTGCAGGAAGACCTTCGCGGGAGAGGTCCCAGGTTTCACGCCCCCTGCGGGCACCTCCCGCGCCCACCGTGCCTGCCAGTTCGCCGTAGCCGCCGCCGCCGAGGCCATCGCCGCCGCCGACTTGAAGGATACCCTCTTAAACCCCCTAGAAGCGGTAAACAGGAGGGTGGCTATTGGTACTAGCAAGCCGCTATTACATGCTTTTACCTTCTTCGGCAATCACCTCCGTTTTACAGATATTGAATCTAAAAGGTTCGAGAACACAGTCTTGGCCACCCTGAGCGATGCGCCGGCTCGATGGGTCGCCGCCCGCGCCGGTATCACCGGCGGAACGCACGCCTGTGCGACCGCCTGTGCCAGCGGGGCCCACGCAATCATCCGGGCCGCCCAAATGATCCAGGACGGGGATGCCGACCTCGTGTTGTGCGGCGGCGCCGACGCATCCATTCATACATTGTGGATCAGCGCCTACGAAAGGATGGGGGTCCTGGCACCCGAGCATCCGTTGAGAGGCCCTGCGTTTGCCTGTCGGCCCTTCGACCGCACGCGGGCCGGCTTCGCGGTGGGGGAGGGGGCCGCCGTCCTCGTACTCGAATCCGGCCGATCCGCCCGAGGCCGCGGAGCCCGTCCGATTGCACGCATCACCGGTTGGGCGACCGGGACTGATCCGGCCGGCCTCACGGAACTCAGCCCCGACGGCACGCCACTCGCCCGCGTTATCCAGCTCGCCTGCGCCCGGGCCCGATGCCCGCCGCAACGCGTCACCTGCGTTTACGCACACGGAACCGCCACGGTCAGCAACGACCGGGCGGAAACCCGAGCCATCCGCCAAGCCCTCGGCAAGACCGCCACAGAGGTGCCCATCGCCTCGATCAAAGGAGCGATCGGCCACCTTATGGGCGCCGCCGGGGCCGTGGAGACCGCCATGGCGGTATTGACCTGCCGCGACCGGCTTGCCCCGGGCACGTCAACCTTGCTCGAGCCCGATCCGGAGTTCGGCGACCTCACCCTGCCGCGCGAGTCATTCCAGCCAGCCGCCGGACCCGTGCTCAAGACGTCGCTCGGCTTCGGCGGGCACCTGGCGGCAATCATCGTCGCACCCGTATAGGCGGGGCAACTTGCATGCTCAACGCAACATAACATACATTATCGGACGTTGCGGCGGGGGGGGCAAACCGACCGAAAACCGCGCTAGTCCGGATTATTCATGAACGGATTCACCACGGAGACACAAAGGCGACGGAGAAAAACAGTCAGGTGAAATCCTCTTCGGTCGAGGCTTCGACCGTGTGTTCGTGACCATGTGGGATCCGAGGGGTCCATTTCGACCCATCCCCTGCGTTCTCCGCGTCTTCGTACTACAAACCCTCAGAATCTTCGCGGCGCACGAAGATTCTCTCCCGCCCTGGGATGCCGCCCTATGCACCGAAGAAGATCACCCATCGCTACCGCTTGCGGCTTCGCACCCCCAAGTCCCGAGTTCCCAGTCCCTATCCCTGGCTTTTCAGTTGGGTTGCGGGCGGAGCCCGGGCTAGGCCTTCGTGGTGAATAATCCGCGCTACCGGCACATTCGTTCCATCGCGAGCACTGCCAGGATCGCGCGGCGTCCGTTGGGTGCCAGGACATACAAATCGCGCGTCTTCGGCCCGATCAGGCCCGCAGACCGGAGCTCGCTGAGGTGGTAATAGAGTGGTCCCGCCTTGAGCCCCGTCGCCTTGCTGAGCAACCGATGTGTCGCCTCGCCCCCGAGCAGCTTCAGGAGGATGCCGATCCGCTCACGGTGGGCAACCGCTGCGAGCAGCCCGGCCAGCCGGTCCGCCCGGACACCCCGGCAAAGGCGCCGGGCAGCCAATTCGCGATCCTGGGCACGGGGAAACACGCCTTTGCGGCCCCCCGCCGCCCGGCGAACAACACCCACCCGCTCGACCCGCTTGCGGTCCCGGGCCGCACCGTCGAAGCTGGTAACGATCAACTCGACGGCCGTACCCACTACCCCCCTACTTCGCCTGCCCTTCCCCGGCGCCCGTTGCGGCGCCGCAGATCGTGGCCCCGGCGCCCCCCGTCGCTTCGCCGTCCGGCGAGGGTTGCGCCGCGAACGTTGGCGCACACGGGCCTCGTGTTTGTCTGCCTGTTTTTGGCCACGGTTGGTGGACAAGATTGGCGCCCTCCCGCAGAATGCAATTGACCCGGGTTGGCCGGAACCCGCTAATGTTATAATATAACCACGTTATTACAAGATACTATATTATCTTACCTAAGTCAAGCGCTATGTGGCTGGTGACAGAATCGGCGCGGGTCCCAGAAGGCCGTGGCGTCGGCTTTCCCGGAATGGCCTGACGCGGCCCGCGGACAACTGTCAATGCGAGAAGGTGAGAAAAGACCGGCTGGGCGGAGAAGGCCAGCGTCTATAACCCCGGTTCGAGGCACGGGCGCAGATGCTTGTCGGCGAAGAAGGCCTGTACGCCCTCAGGCGATTTGAGGTCGGCGAAGTGGTAGACTCGGCCAACAAGTGGCGAAGGATCGAGGGTTCGTCGTGAGAACAAGCCGAGAGCAAGCTCGATCATCTTGGTGTTGCAGCCGCTGGTGCCGATGACCCCGGCATTGCCGTAGTGCCAGACCCCGCTCTCGATGCTGCAGGGACCGCGGGTGCCCGCGAAAGCCATAAGCCGGCCGCCGGCCGGCGCCAGGAGTTGATGGGCGACGGCGAGGGTGGCGGCCCCGCCCGCAGCAAGGATGACGTCGTCGAATCCACGGAAAGGCCGGCCGGCTTTGCGGGAAAAGACCGAGCCGTACTGCTGCTCGACGAGGCCGGGTATGGCGTCTTCGTTATCGCAGATCACCGTGGTAATAGGCCGATCGCCGAGGATTCTGTGGACCAGGTCGGCCTTCTGCCGGCTGCGAACGACGAAAACGACCTCCCGGGCCCGCCCCATGCGGACAACCGGATCATCCATAGTGGCCATCAGGCCGGCCATCAACGCCATCGACCCGCTGCCGATCACGCAGGTGACCCCGGCGGGCCGAACTCCTTTCACCAGGATCGAGCCGGCATCATCCTGGCCTACCTCGTGCGTCGTCTTTTGAAAACAATCCAGCAGGCAGGCAGTCGGCTCAGCGAGAGCGGCGGCCTCGGGCGAGACACCGGCGGGGACCTTCAGGACCGACCCGCTGCAGATCATCTCGGGCGTGAGCCGAACGTACGTCGCATACGCCCCGGCCAGGTTCATCGCCAGGTCCGTAATGTTCCCGCCGAGCAGTTGGACGCCCTGGGCAGCAGGCTGATCCGCAGGGGGTGGATGGTAGTAGGCGACCCGGCTCTGGAGGACGCATTTCTGCCCCGGCTCAAACGTCAGATCCTCGGCCGAGAGCTCGACGCCGTCGAGGTAGCCGATGCCGCGGCGGAGCTCCGCTACCCGCGAGCCGGTCCGTTCGACGGTCACAACGGTTTCGTGTCCGAGGATACGCCCCCAGCGCTTTCGCATCATTTGGGGCAGCGCGCGCCGGTCTGCTGCCGGCATCGCCTGGATGCGCCCGGCAATAGCCCGGTACAGAGGATCGCCGATGGCGGGATCCCGGGGTTGGCCCATGGCCAGATCGACGTAGGCATCGAAAGGTACGTCGCCCGGCAGCTCGCTGCAGTCGAAGATCGACCGCAGCTCAGCCAGCAGGGACTCCTCACACTGGTCGGGCCGGCCGGTGTTGAAGATCTTCACGTCGGTGCCGCAGCGATGGACGCGGTCCACCCGGGCGAGGACATCCTGGTCCGTGCAGAACACGGGCCGATTCTCGACGACCTCCATGCGTCGCCGCCCGAAGTAGACCAGGGCGGTCATGCCGGACGCCCACTCGATGGGCCGGCCCCGGTACCGCTCCCCTACCGCGATCGCCGGCCAGTTGGGTGTAAATGCCATCATGCCCCCCCTGCGCCGCTGAGCCTGGCGTACCCGAGCGTTCCTAGCATCTCTTCACACACCGCCGCCACGTGCCGGCGGCGGACATCATGGAAGTACGTGGCACTGTTGATCCAGAGGTTCCGGTCGCGCTCGACGAGGTCGGCATGTTCGCCCAGCAGGCGGGCGATTTTGTTGCCCGCCCCCACAGCCATCGCGGTGTAGAAGTTCACCTTGACGATCCCATCAGCGGCGGTAGTTACCACGTTTCCGCCCAGGCAACTCGATCCATGAAGGGATATGATCGACCCGACCTGCTGGCGAATGGCGACCGCCAACTCGCGCTCGTATCGCCGTTCGGCGGTGCCTACGCCGACGCTCCGGTGCTCCGTGCCGAGGTTGGGCACGACCAGATCCACGCCGGTGCGCTCCACGTACTCGGCCACGAAGCCCGGCTCGGAGAGTTGATCCTCACGCGAGAGCTTGAGCCGGGCCGTCTCGGCGGGGGTATAGATCTTATCCGGCGCCCCCTCCACCACGACGCGATCGCCGAACTTCGCCACGTACCTCCGTGTCTGCTCGATGTTCTTGTCGTGGTCGTACTTGCTGGCGTCGTACATGATCATCGCCATCCGATCCACAACCGACGGGTCGGAGACCAGCTCTTGGTCCTGCGGATCGGGGGCCCAGCCATGATCGATGAAGGGTAGTACGCGAACCGCCGGGAACGTGCCCTCAAGGTCCTGATAACATGCCAGGTGTCTCAGCCAGATCTCGCAACCCTGGCGAACGTTGCCCCCCGACAATCCCGAGACATCTTCGGCGATCCTGCAACTGATCGACATCTTCCGCAACTGGGGGTTGTCGGCGTACATGCCGGTCATCCCAACCGCGATCGGGATGTCCTGCAGGCCATGGGCGTCGGCGAAGGCCTGGGCCCCCATGCAGAGCCCCTCGATCTCTGCCGGCAACTCGCCGTTGGGCGCGAAGAAGGCAACCCCCGCCTCGCGGAAACGCTGCAGGACGGCCAGCGTCTCGCCGCGATCACAAGCCAGCATCATTCGGTCTTCTCCAAATGCGCTGAAAGCCGCGAAGCAGCCGCTCAGCCACGATACTGCGGAGCGGCATCGTGGGCAACGCCGTCACCATTCGCCTTGGGAGTATTGCCGGCGGGCGCGGCCCCACATAGAATACCGCCCGGTCGTCGTATGGTGTTCCGTGGAGTTGACGCCCATGCCCGCCGATGAGATCGAGTTCGAATGTGAAGAGTCGATGGAGAAGGCGGCCGATTTCCTCCGCCAGGAGCTGCGAACCGTGCGTACGGGCCGGGCCTCTCCCGGACTGGTGGATCATCTCAAGGTGCCGGTGGAGTCGTACGGCTCGACCATGGAGCTGCGGGAGTTGGCCAGCATCTCCGTGCCGCAGACGAACCTGTTGTTGCTCAAGCCATTCGACCCGGCCACGCTCAAGGATATCGAACGGGCGATTCAGACTTCGGACATCGGCATCACGCCGATGAGCGACGGCAAAGTGATCCGCCTGCCCGTGCCCCCTCTGTCCGGCGAGCGCCGCCAGCAGTTGCTGGGGCAGGTCCGCAAGCTCGGCGAGAAGCAGAAGGTCGCGATCCGGAACATCCGCCGCGACGCTAACAAGCAGATCGACGCGGAGCAGAAAGAGAAGAAGATTGCCGAGGACGACGCCGAGAGATCCAAGGAGAACGTCCAAGAACTCACGCGGAAGTTCGAGAACCAGGTGGACAAGCTGGTGTCGGCCAAGGCGAAGGAGATCGAGGAGGTCTGAATACCCGGGCTGACCGATTCTGTTGCCCGGGTAATCATAACTCCAGAGAGTTGCGGGCATGAGCCCGCGCGGCCGTTCGGTTACAGAAGCGGGGCCGGATCCCACATGGGCATTTAGCGCCGCCGGAATCGGCGCGGGATCTGTCCGCGGGGATTCCGAACGGCTACGATACCCGGGATGGCGCGAGAACAGGTGTACAAGTCTCAAGCCGCCGGTCTTCGCGCGAGCAGACCGGAGCCCCCCGCCGCCGGCCGCCACCCGCCGCTGGCGATCTATCACCATCCGGTCATTGCAATCAGTCTGATCCTTATTCTGGCCTCGGGGGTGCAGATCGGCGTCTGGCTGGTCAGCACACGACTGCCCTCGCCTACGATCCGCAAACCCTCCTTCGTGACCGTTCACGGTCTTCTGTTTGAGATGCTTGAGGAGACCATCTCCCGGCAGGCAGGCGAGAACGGCGCGAATCGGCCGGTGATGTTCATCGGTTGTCTGGTGGTTTCGCTGTTATCCGGCCTCGCCTGGTACGGGGCGGCCCGCATCTCGGTGGGGCCGGCGTGGGGATTGTGGACCGGCCTGTGCTGGGTCGCCCATCCGTCGTTCGCATTCCTGGCTCAGCGTCCCACTAAACTGACGCTGCTGATCGCATTGATACCGATCGTGTGGTGTCTACTGCTGTGGTGGAACCGGTCCCGGCGACGGCGGACAGCCTTTGTCCTTGGTCTGGCTCTGGGGTTGCTGTCGCTGGCCAGTATTCAAGGTGTTCTTCTTCTGCCCGCGATCATACTGGCCATGCTGTTCGGCGGCCGGGGCGGAGGCAAACGATGCTCAGGTGCTGCCCTGGTCCTGGCCGGATTTGGCTTGCTGGCGGCGCCTTCGGTTGTCCTGATGGTCCCGCGGCTCACGAGGAGCGTAAGAGGCGCCGAGGCTTACAACATCAAGCAGACGATGGAAGCCAGTCTGTGGAATGCGTTTGACGATGGCGACGGTTCGCCGGTGGCTGAGGCCGCTCATGTCCAATGCTCGTCTCATCCCCGAGGGCATCGGCCGTCGCCGTTGGGATTCCTCGGCTTGCAGTTGCGGCAATCGCCGCGGGCGGTGGCGGTGTGGTTCGGCCAGCGACTCTGGCGGACGCTGTCTGCCACCGCGGACGGCCGCCTTCACCGGGTCCTGCTGGTCCTGCAACTCCTGTGGCTGGTACCGGCGCTCTGGGGATACCTTGTCGCCCTGGGGTACCCCCCCTGGCGATGGGAAGCCGGCACCGCCGGGCTGTTCCTGGCCGCCTCGTGGATCCTGGCCGGCTTTGCCGAACCGCTGGCCCGGAATCTGACCCCAGTCGGCGGCTTCGGGATTATCTTCGCCATGGTGGGTGTGGCGGACGTGTACGAACGGATCTTCGGCCGCCGGCTGACGGACCCCAGCCTAGCCGCCCGGGCCCGCCGATCACGCCCGGCTAAACTGGCGCCGAACCGTCACCCCACCCGCCTGTCCTGATCACCGGTCCCCCGCTCAGCCTCGCCGTTGCAGTGTCCGCAAGGTCCTCCTATAATTGAAGAGACAAGGGACCGTAATTGCGGCTGCGGGCACGTGTACCTCGTGGACGTGCCGGGCACGTAAGGAGGGTATAGTCTTCCCCGATGCGCTTTCGATACCTGCCGGGTTGGATCCGGTTTCAGGCTTGAGTCACCATGTGCTCATCCTGAACCGGAATTATATGGCCATCCGCGTCACAACCGCGCGGCGGGCATTCTCCCTACTCTATCGCGAGCTCGCCGAGGTCGTCCACATCGAGGACGGTGAGTACCTCTCGTACGACTTCGAAACCTGGCGCGAGGTGAGCGAGTTGAAAAAGCGTTTCGAACCCCACCAGTACGATTGGGTGCGGACAGTCCGGTTCAGCCTGGTTGTGCCGCGGATCATGCGGCTCATTTTCTACGATCGTCTGCCGCGCAAGGACGTGAAGTTCAACCGCCGCAACATCTTCGCCCGGGACGGCGGCCGCTGCCAGTATTGCGGAAAGAAGTTCCCGTCCAGCGAATTGAGCCTCGACCACGTGCTGCCCCGAAGCCAGGGTGGCAAAACGACGTGGGACAACGTCGTCTGTTGCTGCCTGGCGTGCAACGTCCGCAAAGGCGGCCGGACACCCCAGCAGTCCCATATGAAGCTGATCGTCAAGCCGCACAAACCCCGCCGTTGCCCGGTGATCAACGTGAAGCTGTCGAACGTGCGCTACCGGTCCTGGAAGCAATTCCTCGATCACGCCTACTGGAGTGTCGAGCTCAAGTGACTCCTTGGCGAATGGCCCCCCGCTCAGCGCAGGGCGAGGAACGCCGCAAACCGCCCCGCATCAGGCCCGTCGCGCCGGTGGCTCCAGAACCGTTCGTCGCAGATGCTGCAGATAGAAGCGGTCTCGATGCGCTCCGGTCGGACCCCGGCCCCCACGAGCTGCTGGTGATTGGCAGTCCACAGATCGAATAGGAGGCGCCCGCCCTTCTCGACGAAGCATGCCTGGGGATCATCGAGGCGGGTTCGGGCGATTCGCCAGACCTGCCGGCTCACCTCGTAGCAGCAGGGTCCCGCGGACGGCGTCACCGCCGCGAGCAGCCGGGCCGGGTCGCTGCCGAACGCCCGTTGCATCTGGCGGACCAAGTTCTCCGCCGCCCGGGCGAGGGTCCCGTGCCAGCTCGCGTGCACCGCGCCGACCGCCGGACGGTCCGGATCATAGGCACACACCAGCGGGCAATCAGCCGACAGCAGGATAATGGGCACCGCCCGGCGATCGGTTATCAATCCATCGACAAGCCGAACGGCTGATTCCCGCCCGTCGCGCCCGCAGCCGATGTCCGCATCCTCGAGTGGCAACACCTCGCTGCCGAGAATCTGCTCGGGCGACGTCAATCGCTCGAAGGGAAACCCGAGCACCTGGCAGACGCGCCGCCGCCAGTGGATCGCGTCCGCCCGCCCGATGCCTCGATCTGGTGCGTAGTTCTGCGGCCGGGTTGTAATCGCGTGCGCCACCCCGGGCTCAGACGACAACCGCTCGAAGTGAAGCAGCGCCAGATCACCGTACGACTTGGAGATCACCTCTAACCGATCCCGGCACCCCGAATCCTGAACGCTCTGTTATGCCCCCATCTTCAGCAGGATCTTGATATAGCGAGGATCAGCCGCCATCTCGAAAGCTTCCACGCCCTTGCTCAACGGGAGTTGGCGAGAGATCATCGATTCCACGTCGATTTGCCGGCGGGCCAGGGCATTGATCGCCTCGGGAAACGGCCCGCAACGACTGCCCAGCAGCGTAACCTCATTGATCACGATCGGGGCCAGGTTCAACGGGGCTGAACGCGCGTAAGTGCTCTTGAGGACCAGCGTCCCTCTTGGCCGGACGAGCCGCGCGGCGATATCAAAACCCTCCGGCGAGCCGCTGCACGCCACCACCAGATCGCGGTTCCCGCGCGGGACCAGTTCCGACGCGTGGACCGTCTGAATCCCCTTTTTCTCACAGAAGTTCAGCGTCAACTCGTTCCGCCCGACCACCTCGAGCTTACACCCGGTCGTGCGCAGCACCTGAGCCACGAGCAACCCCAATCGCCCCGAGCCCACAACCGCCACCTGCATCCGTTTTTCGATCGGGCACTGCTTGATCACCTGGTAGGCAGCGGCGAGCGGCTCGACGAAAACCGCCTGCTCATCGCTGACCGCATCCGGAAGCTCGTGAAGGTTGCGCTCGGGAACCGCCACCAGGTCCGCGAACGCGCCGTCCCGCCCGTCAATGCCGATCACCGTCCGCCGGCGGCAGTGGTTCGCCAGCCCGTGCTGGCACATGTCGCAACTGCCGCAGACGCAACTGATTTCCGCTACCACGCGTTTAGCCCGCCACCGCCGCGGCCCCTTCACGACCGTCCCGACGAACTCATGGCCCGGCACGCCGGCAAAGCCCATATAGCCCCGCGTGATCTCCAGATCGGTCGCGCAGATACCGGCAAGCTTGACCGCGATGAGCACCTCGCCCGGGCCCGGCGACGGGTCGGCGTACCGCCTATCGAGGCGAAGCTCCTCGTTGAAGTAGAGGGCGTTCACCGCAAGGAACGTTCCTGTAAGCAGTACCACCACCTAAGGCGGAACGCCTTCTCCTGGTCCGCAACCAAAGAGGAACCTTGTGGAGGGACATGCGCGCAAAGCGCGCTCATGTCTCGCCGTAAGGTTCTAAGGACCAGCCAGTATCGACCGTCGCCCCCCTACCGTCAATCCACCGGCCGCTGGATTCGCGCGTCCTGGGCCGCTATAGTCATCGGCAACTCCGCGAAGTCGGACCCGCAACGCCCAAGGGCGAAAGGCTGGAGCCGCGGCGGATTTGACCGGCGCGGCGCGCGTGGCGGTGGCAAAGGACACGCGGTGATTCAGTCACAGTTAGAACTATCATGAATGAAACGAATCGCGTTGATCAGGCCCTCGCGGATCTCGCCGCCGCCGGCAAGAAGGGCCTTCTTCCATACGTCACGGCGGGATTGCCCGATCTGGCAACCACCGAGCGGGTGCTAGACGCGCTAGCAGCCCTGGGCGTGACCGCCGTGGAGTTGGGCTTCCCTTATTCGGACCCGATCGCCGACGGACCCACGATCCAGGCCTCCTACACCCGGGCCCTGGACGCTGGCGTTCGCGCCCGGGACATCCTGACCATGGTGTCGCGGTTCCGCAAACGCTCTCAATTGCCGCTGCTCGCCATGCTCTCCTACTCCATCGTCCACCGGATCGGGCTGACGACATTCATCGCCCTGGCCCGCGATGCCGGTATCGACGGCTTGATCCTGCCCGACCTGTCGCTCGAAGAAGCCCCCCAAATCTCCCAGCTCATAGCCGAGGCCGGCCTGCGGATGCCCATGCTCGTCTCCCCGGCCTCCACCCCCGAGCGCCGCCGGAAAATCGCCGCCACCTGCACCGGGTTCGTCTATTACATGTCCGTCACCGGCATCACCGGCGAACGCGATCAGCTCCCGCCCGAACTCGTCGCCAACGTGCGTCAACTGCGCCAGGCGTCGGGCAAACCGGTGGTCGTCGGGTTCGGGATCAGCACCGCCGGGCACGTCCGACTTGTCTGCTCAGTAGCGGACGGCGCGATCATCGGCAGCGCACTCGTCCGCCGCATGATGGAAGCCCAGGATGCCAACGGCACAACCGATGCCATTGTCAGCGCAGCTACCGACGCCGTTCGCGAATGGATGACCGGTTTGCCGTGATATGAGCCGCAGGCTTCGTACAAGTTTACTGTGGGCAACGGCTCCGAGCCGGAGGTCGGTCAACACGTACGAAGTCCGCGGCTCCTCGCGGGAGAACTACGCCGTTGGCGTGGCGCGGATCTACTGCCGCGGATGAAACTTCTGGTGGATCGCCTTGAGCCGCGAGGTGTCCACGTGCGTATAGACCTGCGTAGTGCTCACGTCGGCGTGGCCCAGGAGTTCCTGCACTACGCGCAGATCGGCCCCGCCGGCCAGCAGGTGCGTCGCGAAGCAGTGCCTCAGGGTGTGCGGCGACAACCTGCCGCTGATACCCATTCGCCGGGCATACTTGACCACCAGCCGCCAGCCGTTCGTCCGATCCAGTGGGCGCCCGGTGCGTGACACGAACAGCCGATCCGTCGAGAACCCGTCCACCAACTGCGGCCTGAGTTGCTCCAGATAACTCCGTGTTGCCTCGACCGCTCGCGAGCCAATCGGAACCACCCGCTCCCGGCGCCCCTTCCCCATGCAGCGCAGATAGCCAATGTCCAGATGGACGTCATTGGCCCGGAGCCCCACCAACTCGCTCACCCGCAGACCGGTAGCGTAGAAGAGCTCCAGGATAGCCCGATCACGCAGGGCAAGCGGATCGTCTTCGTCCGGCATGCCCAGGAGTGTGTCCACGTCGCGCGGGTTGAGGGTCTGAGGCAGGCGTTGCCATTTCTTAGGTGTATCGATCAGGGCGGCCACGTCCCGTTCGATGTAACCGTTGCGGTAGCAGAATCGGCAGAAAAGCTTGACCGGGACCAGGCGCCGGCTGATGGAACTGACCGCCAGCCGCTCCTCCTCCCGCAGAGCGACCAAGAATGCCTGGATGTCTGTTGGTGATATCCGTCGAAAGTCGATGCGCCGCTCCTCGCAGAAGCGAGCCAGCGACCGCAAGTCGTTTCGATACGCGGCCAACGTATTCTCGGCCAGCCCCGCCTCTGCCCAAAGCTGGTTGAGGAACCTCTCTGCCAAAGCCTGCAGGCAGGAATCGGCTCCGGTCCGGAGCTGCGGCTCAGGCCGATTGCTCGACGGGCAGTCTGGTTTCGCTGCGGTGCTCAGCTCGTCGGATCTGATGGTAGACGGCACACGACTCATAATCGCCAACACAGAGACGGAATGCCTCCTGGATATTCGTCAGGGTGAAGGACTCCGCGCAGCGCACATCCCGACGGTCCAGGTAGGGGCACAACAGGCGCGGCTGATTCACTAATGATTCCTCGCTCGACGTTGCACGAACGGGCGCTTGGCCGGTGCCCGCCACCCGGATTATCGGGCGAACACCCGGTTCGGCTTGAGCCGATCCGGACATCGCCGCAGACCACGCTGACGGTGCTTGCATCGGCATCACCGCCGGCTTATTATCGGTCTTGCGAGCGTCTTTCAACTTTATCCGTCGCACTTAACTGGAGCCGCCAAATGATCTTGTCACTGCCGGCCAGGACCGTGTTGGCCACTGCCCTTATGGGCTTGATCTGCACCAGTTGCGCCACGAGAGCGGCGCACCTCACTTATGAGGACCTCCTTGCCCACATGACGGACCTCGACCGTCTGCCGGTCATTGAGCCCGGCGTGTATTGCAGACAATTCAGCAGCTACGATCGCAACAGCAAGTACGACCCCGCCACCGGCACCTACATCAACTGGGACGCCAACGGTGATCGCGGGCAGTACCTCCGCGTGGACCCCGAGACCAACGAAGGGGTCATGGCCGAGATGGAAGGCCCCGGCTGCATCTTCCGCATCTGGTCCGCCAATCCCCAGGGCGTCATCCGGTTCTATCTCGACGGGGACACCACGCCGACGTACGAATGGGACTTCATGAAGCTTACCACCGGTGAAATCGAGCCCTTCATCAAACCCCTCGTCTGGAAACGCGACCCGAACAACCGCAACTCCGCATCGAATATCTATCTGCCCATCCCCTTCGCCAGGAGTTGCAAGGTTACCAGCGTCGTAATCGAGGAGAACGGGTCCACGAAGACTCCCGGCCACTACTACATCATTGACTACCGTGTCTTCCCCAGGGGCTGGAAGGTCGAATCATTCAAACTACCGCTCAGCGAATCGCAGCGGGAGGCTGTGCGGCAAACCGCCCAGAAGTGGGCTGACTGCGGTACGGTGGATCTGCATCCACTCGACCGCTTTGCCATCAACAGGCTCGCAGTCCCTCCCGGCGAAAGCAGGGTGGCAGCCGAGATCGCCGGCCCCGCCGTCATTCGCCAATTCCGGGCCAAGCTCAACTCAACCGAGAAGTGGGCCACCCGCAAGGTACTGCTCAAGGTCTACTGGGACGGGCAGCAATCACCGGCGGTTTGCTGTCCGATAGGCGACTTCTTCGGCGAGCCCAACGACGTCAATTACAAGTCGTATCCGATGGGCATAACCGATTACAGCAACTACTGCTTCTTCCCGATGCCCTTCCACGAGTCGGCCCAGGTCGTCATCGCCAACGAGGGCAGCCAGCCTGCCCCGGTTGAGACGACCATCGCCTACCGCCAGGAGGACGTGCCCGACACCTGGGGCCTGTTCCACGCCAAGTGGCGGACCGAGGTCGCTTCCTCCAGCTTCGATTACCCGCTCATCGACGCCAGGGGCACCGGCAAGCTGGTCGGCATCTGCCTGTTCCCCGACAACATCCACGGCGGATGGTGGGGCGAGGGCGACGAGAAGGTCTACGTGGACGGCGAGAAGTTCCCCTCGTGGTTCGGGACCGGGTCGGAGGACTACTTCGGCGACGCCTGGGGGATCCGGTGTTTCCACAACCCCTCCCACGGCTTCCCGCAAAGCAACGTCGAGCGCCTGCAGGGCTGCTACCGCTGGCACCTTGGCGACAACATCCCCTTTTACAAGAGCTTCAGGATGACCATCGAGAATTACAAGGGGTTGCCCGGGGTCAAGACCCGCAACGATTACAGCTCCGTCGCCTACTGGTACCAGTTACCCGGCGGCAGCGACTTCTTTGAAGAAACGCCGGTGGCGGATCGGATCCCGCGCGGCTACGTCGCGGGCGGGGCGATCGAGGCTGAACAGTTTCTAGACGCGGATGACCTCAAGTCCGGAATGAGCATCATCTGCGACGACGGCCTGCCTCAACCGCTCTCCAGCAGCCGCGGCGTAAAGCTCACCGGCAAGATCGGGGATGAGTTCACGCTGAAGGTGCCCGCCGATCTCGACGAGGTTCACGTGCTGCGGCTCGTGCAGGCCCGTGACGTGAAGGCGTCGGGCTACGACATTCTGGTGAACGGCAAGAAGGTCGGCGAGCGGGTCCGGCTCAAGAAGGGCCTTAACCCGCTCACCATTCGCTTCACCGGCGACCCCGTCGAGGGCGACCGGTGCGAGCTGGTTGTTGACCACTTCCTTCTGGAGGTGTACCGCAATATGATCACCGACTGGATGGTGATCGGGCCATTCCCTAACCCGGACCGCAAGGGCTTCGACGCCGCTTACCCGCCCGAAACCGGGATCGCCCTCGCCGGGCAGTACAAAGGCCGACAAGACAAGCCGGTCCGTTGGCAACGCGTCACCCGCCTCGACGGGATCGTGATGCTCAACGACCTGTTCAAGCCGAAAGAGCACCTGGTGGTCTACGGAGCCTGCACGGTCAACTCACCGCGGGCGTCGAAGCGGACGCTCCTGCTCGGCAGCGACGACGGCGTGAAAGTCTGGCTGAACGGTAAACTGGTCTGGAAGAACTTCGTCCAACGTGGGCTCACACCGGACGCCGACCGGGTGGAGGTCGAGCTTGAAAAGGGCCCCAATGCCCTGCTGATCAAGGTCGAGCAACACCTCGGCGACGTCGGCTGGGCCGTGCGCTTCGCCGATCCCGATGATGAGTTGACCTACAACCTGCCGGAATAACCGCTTGCGGCTTCACACCCCCGCTTGCGGCTTCGCGGCCTCAGGTCGCCGGGCCGAAGTGAGGTCCCCACTCCTTGGCCATCTTCGCCCCCTTGGCCAGCAGGGCTTCGCGCCGCGAACCCTTGAGCACCCGGTGGTTGCGGAACGCCTCGATGGTCAGTCGAAGCTCTTCGAGCGACTTCATGCCCACCACGCACGTGCTCACCCCGGGGATGCTCAGAGCATAGTCCACCGCCTCCTGCCGGAGCCGGTCGTCCTGTGCGAGACGCCCCGGCCGGCGCTTCTTGTAGCCGTCCCAGCTCCCGGTCACCCCGCCGTAAACCTTCATACAGACGATCGCGCAGTTATGCTTGCGGGCCGTCGGCAGCACCTTCTCCTCGAACTTGTATGTGTGCCGATCGACGAAATTCATTGCCACCATGACCAGATCGATCTCGCCGGTGTCGATCACGGGTACAAAACGATCGACCTGGAGATGCCCGCTGCAGCCGACGTACTTGATCCACCCGCGTTTCTTGGCCTCCAACACCCCTTCCAACAGGCCGCCCTTGCCGATGGCCTCCTCGCGCGTGTACTGCCCCACGTTATGCAGATGGCACAAGTCCACACGATCGACCCCCATCGCCCGCAGGCTTCTTTCTAGCGAGGCCAGCGCACCGTCGCGCGTTTTATCCCACGCTTTGGTGACCAGGAACACTTCCTTTCGCCGTTTAGCCAGGATCGGCGCCAGGCGCTGCTCGGCCACGTCGTAGATGGCGGCAGTGTCGAGGTAACGAACCCCGGCGTCGATGGCGGCGTTAACGACCTCCTCGAAGGGCTCGGCCTGGTAGAACGCATGCCCCATCGGTGCGGTGCCCAGGCTAAGCGGCGGGATCTCAATCCCGATCCGCCCGAGCTTGCGTTTCGGCAGATCCCTGATCGTCCCGACCGACGGGCGGGTTGCCGGCCCGCCCGCCTCCGCCTTCAGAACCACCGGCGTAAGTGTTGCACCAGCCACGCCCGCGCCGACTTGCCGCAGAAACTCTCGCCGTCTGATTTCGCTACTCATGAATCCTCCTCAATCCGCTTGCACCTCTGGCCACTTCAGCCCTGCCCGTTCCACCGACGACACTTAATCCTAGTTCCTGGCTCACTTAAAGCCAATTGACGCCGGTGCAATGCCTGCATACGATGATCCCCACGTGATCGGGCAATCGGGCCTGCCAGAAGAGACGTTTGTAACCCATTGTCTGGCCCGCAGTTGCGCTGAATCACTCTACCGGCGAGTTGACCAGGAGAACCGATTGGTCCCACGGCTGATCCAACTGCTGCAGTCGTTCGGCCGCCAACGCGTATTGCTGGTCGGCGACCTCATGCTGGACCGCTACGTCTACGGCGATGCCGAACGCATCAGCCCGGAGGCGCCGGTGCTGGTTCTCCGCCGACGGGACGATGAAGAGCGGGTCGGCGGAGCGGGGAGTGTGGCTGCCAATCTTCGCGAGTTCGGCATCGACGTCATCTGCTGCGGCGTGGTGGGCCTGGATGACGCCGGCCATCGGGTCCGGGCACTCCTTGAAACCCAGCGGATCGCCGCCCGGGGCGTCATCGCTCTGCCCGATCGGCCAACAACGACAAAAACGCGCTTCGTCGGTCTCGCCCAACACCGGCACCGTCAGCAACTCCTGCGGGTCGATGACGAGGTCGTACGCCCGCTCGCCGCGACCGATGCGAAACGGCTCGCTGAACTTGCGGTCGCCGCCGTCCGGGACGTTGCCGCCGTCTGCCTGGAGGATTACGACAAGGGCCTCCTGAGCGAATCCCTCTGCCAGCGGCTGATCGCCGCCGCCCACAAGGCCGGCAAACCCGTGCTCATTGATCCGGCTCGACTGAGCGACTACGGCAAGTATCACGGGGCAACCCTCCTGACGCCGAACCGCGCCGAGTTCCAGGCGGCCGCCGGCTGCCGGGACGGCTCGGTCGAGACCATCCGGGCCAGTCTCCAAAGCTTCGTCGAGCGGCACGATCTGGGCGGCGTGCTGGTCACGCTCGACCGCGACGGTTGCCTGCTGGGCCTGCGGGATGCCGGGCCGCTGCACGTTCCCACCCGGCCCCGCTCCGTCTACGACAACACGGGTGCAGGCGATGCCGTCCTCGCCATGGTGGTGGCGGCGGTGGTTGCCGGCGCGAGCTGGGAGGAGGCAGCCCGGCTCACCAACATCGCCGGCGGTTTGGAGGTGGAGAAGTTCGGCTGCGTACCCATAACCCGCGAGGAAATCATCGCTGACCTGCGGCTGGCTTCAGGCGCAGGGGCGGGAAAAACCCGGCAGGCAGCCGAACTCGCGGCGGAGCTCTCGTTACGCAAGAGCCGCGGCGATACCATCGTATTCACCAACGGCTGCTACGATATCCTGCACGCCGGTCACGTCCAGTTCCTCGAACGCTGCCGGGAGCTCGGCAACGTGGTCGTTGTGGGGCTGAACTCCGACGCCTCCGTGCGAGCCCAGGACAAGCAGGGCAACCGCCCCATCGTTCCCGAAGGCCAGCGGGCAGAGGTGCTGGCCGCCCTGCAAAGCGTCGATTACGTGGTCCTGTTCGACGAGCCCACACCCGAGCAGATTATCGAAAAACTCTCGCCTGACGTGCTGGTCAAGGGCGAGGACTGGGCGGACCGCGGCGTCGTCGGGCGCGAGCACGTCGAGGCCAACGGCGGGCGCGTCGTGCTCCTCCCGCTCGTCCAAGGGCTGAGTACAACCACCATCATCGAGCGCATCCGCGCGGGAGAGACTCCATGAGCAACCAGTTCATGCGCGGTCTGGACGACCATGACCGGCTCGCCGGCCAGCTTCGTCAGCACCTGGACCTGCTCCGCGCCATCGCCCACGCGATCATCACGGCCATCGAGGACGGCCATCACGTTTACGTCCTCGGCAACGGAGGCAGTGCCGCCGACGCCCAGCACATTGCCGCCGAGCTGGTTGGCCGATTCAAGCGCGAGCGCCGGGCCCTGCCCGCCGTCGCGTTGACCACGGACACGTCCAACCTGCTGTCGATCGGCAACGACTACGGCTTCGCTCACGTGTTCACCCGCCAGGTCGAAGCCCTGGTGCATCCCGGCGACGTGCTCTGTGCCCTGTCCACCTCCGGCAGTTCGTCCAACGTCATCGAGGCGGTCCAAGTCGCTCGCGGCCGGGAAGCCTGCATCATCGGTTTCACCGGCAGGACCGGGGGTAAGCTCAAACCCCTTTGCGACTACTGCCTTTGCGTGGATCACCAGGTGAGCGATCGCATCCAGGAAATCCACCAGGTCGCCTATCACCTGGTCTGTGAGGCGGTCGAGCAGCACTTCGCCGAGCGGCCCGCATCCTGAGAGCGCATTCCAGCCGATCCCCGCCACGTCTTCACGACGGGCCGCAAGCTTGCCGCCGGCCGCTCCAGGCGTTATCCTCACGGGGCGATGAAATCTGCCTCGCCAGAGATCCTGCTTGATGCCGCCGGCATTGCCGAGACCCTGAACGCGCTAGCCCGCAAGGTCTTTGACGCGCTTCCGGACGGCGTTCCCGCCGCGGTCGTGGGCATTCGCCGCCGCGGTGAAGTGCTGGCCCAGCGGCTCGCGGATGCGTTGCACCAACTGGGCGCCGAGGGCATCGAGCACGGCACTCTGGACATTACCCTTTATCGCGATGACCTAGCCGAACTCGGACCGCAGGCGATCCTTCGCAAGACGGAGATCGAGTTCGACGTCAACGGTCGATACGTCGTTCTGGTCGATGACGTGCTCTACACCGGACGCTCCGTCCGCGCCGCCCTCGACGCCCTGGTCGACCTGGGGCGACCCAAGGCGATCCGGCTGGCGATCCTGGTCGATCGTCCCGGGCGGGAGCTGCCGATCCAGGCCGATTTCGTGGGCGTCCGCGTGCCCCGGGCCGACGTGCCGGTCAACGTCTACCTGGCCGAGTCCGACGACATCGACGAGGTTCGCATGGGATGAAAGCGAGTACGGGACTCAACCAAGCCGCGTCCGAGACGGACCCCGCCTCCGCCAAGTCCGGGAACGACGAATTCGTCTGGACGCGAAAACACCTGCTCGGCCTGGAGGACCTCACCCGGGAGGAACTCCTGCACATCTTCCGAACCGCCGAAGGATTCCAGGACATCTCCACCAGAAGCATTAAGAAGGTTCCACCCCTTCGGGGCCGGGTGGTCGTTAATCTCTTCTTCGAAAGCTCCACCCGGACCCGCATGAGTTTCACGCTCGCCGCCCAGCGACTGTCCGCCGACGTGCTGGATTTCGCCGCCTCGAGCTCCTCGTTGGCCAAGGGCGAATCGCTGCGCGACACGGTGCGCAACATCGAGGCGATGGGCGTTGACACTTTCGTCATCCGCCATACCGCCGCCGGGGCCCCCCACTACATTACGAGCTGCACTGATTGCCACGTCATCAACGCCGGCGACGGCCAGCACGAGCACCCCACCCAGGGCCTGATCGATATCTTCACCATCCGCGAGCGCAAGGGCAGGATCGACGGGCTGAACGTCGCCATTGTCGGCGACATCGGCCATTCGCGAGTGGCCCGGTCGAACTTCTGGGGGCTGAAGCGCCTCGGAGCCAACGTCACCTTCGTCGGGCCCACCACCCTGGTCCCCCGGGCGTTCCAGAACATGGGGGCACGGATCTCTCACGATCTGGACGAAGTGCTCAAGCAAGCCGACGTGGTCAACATGCTCCGCATCCAGCGCGAGCGGATGACCAGCCAGGTTTTCCCCAGCACCCAGGAGTACGTTCGGCTCTTTGGCCTGACGCGGGAACGGCTGCGCAAGGCCAAGCCGGATGTCTTGATCCTTCATCCCGGCCCGATCAATCGCGGGGTAGAACTGGCCAGCGACGTTGCGGACGGGCCCAACAGTTCCATCCTCCGGCAGGTCTCCAACGGCCTGGCCATTCGCATGGCGGTCTTGTTCCTGCTGAATCAGACGTCCAGCAAGGACGCGTGAATTCCGCCCGGCCACTACCGGCTCACGCCGCCCACTCGTAGATCAGCAGCAGTATTACCCCGACCACATACATGCCCACCACGATCGTGATCCAACTGACCAGGGCCGCCAGCGGGATCTTACGGACATCGGCGCACTTGGTCGTCTTGTAAACGACGCTGACGGCCAAGCACAGCGGCAGCAGCA
>CAZOIA010000092.1:0-22220 GCA_964579675.1 uncultured Planctomycetales bacterium
GAGCCTATCTTTTTGCCATCAAATCTCCAGATTCCCCAATTGGCGGTACACTACGAAAGGGCCGCCCGCTCACAAGTCGGCGGGCTCAGTTCCCCATTCCTGCTGTCGCGGGGACGGGGCACGATGGGCTGCGTCGCTGACAGGCAACCCCGCTCAGCCCGCGAGTGGCCGGAGGATCACCCGGGCGGGGCTGCCCTCGCTGCCGGCGATCTTGAGGGGCAGGGCGACCATCTCATAGCAGCCGGGCGTCACCTGCGACAGGTCGAGACCCTCGATGATGATGATGCCGTTGCCCAATAGGGCGTAATGGGCGGGCTTTTCCGCGTTGTGGTAGCCGTCCACGGAAAGGTAGTCCACACCCACCACCGGGACGTCCTGATCGACGAGCCACATGGCGGCGTCGCCGGTGATACCGAAGAAGCTCTCATTGAACTCCGGCTCGTCCCAGAGCGCCTGGTTGGCGGTTCGAAGAAGGACCCGCATCCCCGGCTCGATACCGACGTTCTCCAGGTCTTCCAGGGTAACGTCGCGGGTCTCGGGGAAATCGACGACAACGGCCGGCCCGCACAGCTTGGCCAGCGGCAGTTCTGCCACGTCAAGGCCATCCGCCATGAAGTGAAGCGGGGCGTCGATGTGGGTGCCGGTGTGGACGCAGGTGCTGATCTCACTCAGGTTGGCGGTACCCGGGCCGGTGATGTCGGCAACGCGTCGCCAGTGGAACGTCGTATCGCCCGGCCAGTGGATCATGCTATTGGTCAGGGTCCGGGTCACGTCAATCCAGTCGGCCATGATCAAGTTCCTCGAAAACACATCCCGCCAATGACAGGCCGGCGTCGGCTTTCAGCGATCAGCCCTCAGCATCCGAGGCGGCGGTCGGATGCGACAATGCCTGCACGTCCGCCGGCCGGCGATGGGTCTCGAAACAGCTCAAGTAGTAATCGTCGCGCCAGGCCAGCAGATGACCCACAACCCGCGTGCCGTCTTCACAGGTCAGCTCGACGTCTAGTCGCCGGGGCGCCTTGCCGGACTGAGACGTCCCTGAGACGACCACCTTTCCGGCGACGACCGAGGCCTTGCCCGCGTACCGATCGCGGGTTTGGATGAGAAATCCGCGAACGCCGGCCGCGCTCTCGCCAGCCGCCGTCAGCTCCCTCGCCCCGGCGGGCCACCGCAGATACAGCAAGTACATCGGCCTTCCGGTGGCGGCCCCGGGCAGGGGAAACTCCGCGAGGATCCGCTCGGCCCCGTTGCCCGTGGTCCAGTACACCTGCTCGCTGGTCAGGCGGAGATCCCGTTGCCGGCCCGCAAGTCCCGGCTGGAACAGGTGGATGTCTGCGGACGGGCCGCAACCGGCAAGTGCCGCGACCCAGCAACAGAGCGGCATCCAGCCCAGCCGACCGATTGAATGCCATGGGCCTCGAATCACGCCGGCATTATAGTCGCCGCATGGCCCGATGTCTCAGCGCCCGGCTTCCCACGTTCTCACGTTCTCACGTTCTCACATTCCCACGTTCTCACGTTCTCACGCCTCACGCTTTCCCTCGAGCTAATACCGTGCAATCACCTCCTGCGCGCCCTGCACCGTGCCGGGCAGCACGATCCACTCCCTGGCGGCGTCAAACCGGTCGTACGGTTTGCCGTTGAGCGTGACGCTCTGGATTGCCTTGGCCCCGGGGTGACGCAGGCGAAGGTAGATGTTCTTGGGAGAGTTCCGCTCGGGCGGGACGAGGGCGGCCCTGATCTCGCCGTCGGCCGCTTTGGAGGTGATCCGCAGCGACAAGGGCCCGAAATACGACGCCGCCCGCTCGATACCGACGCTTCTGCCGTCGGCAAGCCAATATCTCGGGATCGCCTGGGCCAGGTAAAGATCGCCACCCCGCTCGTGCACGAACATGAGCCGCAGCCAGCAAGCTGACTGGGCTTCGTCCGACGACTTGAAATGATCGCCGGCCGGATAGCCCAGCTCGGGCAGCGAGTGCTCGTTGCACATGCGGATCTCGGGGTAGAACGCCGACGCGAATGCGTTGAAGTACGCTCGCACGTAGTGCTTGATCTCGTCGCGGTAGAGGTAAGGCAACGGGCCGTGCAGCAGGTTGGCCTGCATCGAGAACCCGCCCCGCGAGAACCAGAAGCGATCGAAGACCGGGATCGAGTAGCCGTAATCGTCGGAGATGTACAGGTTATCCTCGAAGTCCTGCAGGATCCACCGGGCCTCGGGTTCATCGGGGTCAATCAGGCCGGTGATGAGCAGATGGATCGCGCCCTCGAGCGTCTCGCGCAACCAGCCGTGGCACCGCCCGCGCTCGTACAGGCGCGAGGGATACTTGGGCACATAGGTGCCATCGCGGAGCCGGACCACCGGCGAGCGGATGCGGGCCTCTTCCATCGCCCGCAGGAAGTCGTCGCGATACGCGTTCGCCTCTTTCTGTAGCCGGCGAGCCTCGGGATGACCGAAGTCGGCCAGGGCGTCCGCCAACGCACTGAAACCCCACACCGTGCAGGCGTTGGTCACCATCCAGTACCAGTAGTCGGTCACGTCTTCGAGCGAGCCGGCCGGCAGCCAGCCGTACTCGATGGGCCGGTTGCCGCCCTCGCGGGCGGTCATCGTCGCCTGACGCTCGCGCATCACCCACTCACATGCCGCGACCAGTTTCGGCGCCGCCGCTGCCATCCACTCCCGATCACGGGTGGTCCACCAGTGCTCGGCCATGTTCCACATGACCCAGCCGTGACTCTTGTTGTAACCACCGGAATCGTGCCCGCCGGCACCGTAGAACAGGCCCTGCGTCGTCTTGAAGTTCCCCGGCATCTGGACCGTGCCCTGATAGTGCAGGAACGAATCGAGATTCCGCTGCGCCTCCTCGTGATAACCGCGGCGGTCCAGATCGCTGATCATCATGCACGACTCGTCCGGGTAGACGCCGTAGCTGAACGTCCCCACGTGAGCGTGCAGACGGTCGGAACCGATCTCCTTGAAACAGTTCACCAGCAGGTGCCGCAGGTGCGATTTGTAGAAGTCGTTGATCCAGGGCTCGGGTGTGGTGATCTGCGTGCCGCGGGCGGTGATCTGCCGCCAGTATTCGCATACCCGCTGCCCGTCGGCGTCGAAGTCCCGGGCCTTTAGCGCCGCGATCTCTTCATCGCTCGTCAGGGTGATCGACGGGATCATGAAGAACAGGTTGTGCGACTCGCCCGGGGCCAGGGTCAACGTCCAGCGCAGCCCATCGCCTTGCGGAACCGTCGTTCCCCGGTCATGTCGTTTCATCACGTAGCGGAACTGCCGTTCACCTTTGACGCCGGGTTCGGGCCGCCTGCCCTGCTCATCGCGCGGCCAGGTGGTCGCGACAACGCGGTCTTCGTCGAGTTCGAGCTTATCGCGCCCGCCGGCCGGCCACGATGCGAGGTTAAGTTGAGCCGTCCCCGTTTCCGTGTCCGACGTGTTGACGACTCGAATGCGCATCAACAGCACGGTGGGATCATCGAGAGCCACGTCGCTCAGGTCGCCGTCGAGCTTGTCGAGGACCGTGCTCTGTTCGTAGTGGATCAGCCCTACCTGCCACCAGGTCCGCAGCATCGGCAGGTAGCCCTCTTCCAACTCGCGCTTCGCGTCCCGGCAGCCGCCGGGGAACCCGAATCCCACGTTCAGCAGCCAACCCTTCCAGAGTTTTCGAGCCGTGTCCTTCTCGCTCTTCGGCAAATCAAACCACCTCCGGCTCGCCGTGATCGTGACGTCCCCGTTCGCATCCTGGTGCATCGTGTTGCGATTCCCGGGCAGTCCGTGCACGAAGTAGAGCGGGCGCTTGAGCGGCATGTCGTCCCACGCCCGCGACAGCGTCTGCTCGCTCTCGTCAAACACGCGGTGGTAAACCGTCCTGCCGGCCGATTCCCTGCGGGCCCGGCGGCAACCTTCCAGCGTGATCTCGTCGTCGCCGCGGGTGACCAGCACGCCGAGGTCATCGACCAGGATGCGGTCACCGCGTGCGACCTCATCGGCGGCGAACGAGAACGGGCGGTGCTTCGACCGGACGGTCACGATGGTTCGATCGTAGCGGGCGTCGGCCGGATCGACCGCCATCATGACGTCGGCCTCAATCCCGCCTTCCGTGCCGGCCGGCAGGGTCCAACACGTGTACTTGCCCATGACCATCTGCATCGCTCCAACCGGGCGGGCAGCGACGACCGCACCGTTGAAGACCTCCAGACGAGGCGAATCCTCCTCGTCGGCTCTGATGCGCGGTTCAGCCGGCTTGCCGAACAGGATCCGCACCGTCACCGGCCGATATACGGCGTCGGTCAGCGCCCGAAACACCGCCGGCGTCGGCAGCGGCTCATTGGAAGCCAGACGAATCTTCAGCGTCTTGCGATACCCTACGCCCGGGTGACCCAGGTTCTCGAACTCTCCGGCTCCGGTAAGATTGAACGTGAACGTCCAGCGGTTCCCCTCACCCTTCGTCCGGGTGTCGGCATTCTTCCACTCCCCGTTCGTCCAGTCGTCCATTCGCGCCCAGCCGACGCTGCCGGCGCCGGTCTCGGCCAGGACCGGGTCCGGCCGGCCGTCCCACGTGCGGTGCCAGTATTGCACGCGGACTTTCTCCGGCCCGGGCGGCTGAGCGGCCGGCCCGAAATCGACGACCACCCGGCGAATCTTCCTCGGCTCAGCCCACCGCACGCCGCAGGCTTTGCCATCCGCTTCGCTGATCCTCGAGCCGAACGGCGCCGCGTCAAACGGCTCACCTGGTCCGTACGCCGCCACTTCACCTGCTCCTTGGGATGAGATACCACCCGGGATCATCATGAACACCGGCACGACCAGCCCGGCCGCCCACCGATCGTTCCACCGTGATGCCATAGCAGCACCTCCGCGCAACACAAGGTGTTTCCACGATCTCGTCACTGGAATGCGACAAGTATGAATTGGACGAATATCGACCAAGGGCGGTACGGTCAAGCGCCGCGAGAGAGAGGCGGTCCCCGCACGATCAGGACTACGCTCAGCTTCGGAGGCTTGTGCCCTTGAGCAATACCCGGACTTCGGGCGAGCTTCGGAAGATCCAGGCCAGCGCCGCCGGCTGACCGTGGAGTCCATTCAGATGAACATGCATCGACATATCACGTGCCAACTTGATCAGCAACGCGAAATGTACGCCCCATGGGCCGACCAGCTCCTCCACTGGTGCCAGATCAAAACAGATATCGGAGAGACCTCGGAACCGTGGGCCCCGCAGTCTTGCCATCAGGTCTTTCAAGTCATTGCTGTGCAGATGTGCAGTCAGGAACCGGACCGTCAACGTGTTGTCGGATGCCGGAACCAGCTCCCACCGGAGCGTCCGATCCGCCTTTGGCACCCCGCGGCGACAACCCCGCATTCTGGCCGGCCATCTGAACACTGCTCCGCCCTCCCTTACAAAGCACCTCCATAAGGGATTTCGTGGCCCACCCTCGGAATCTTTCAGGAGACGAGCCGACCTCACGCAGCGGCAAGGTCTGCCCCCGCGTTCGCGCAGAGATTTGCGAAGGTGCTGAAGTACGCCTGGCAAGCGGTCTGGCAGGCATCCGCGACGTCGGTATCCAGTTTGAAGCTCTGGCTGACCCGGCCGCCAACCCGCAGTTCAAGTTGGTTCTCGTCCAGGTTCAGCTCGACCGCCAGTTGCTTAGCTCGATTGGCGAGCGGGCCAATTGCCGGATCCTGGTAAACGAGCAACCCGCCAGGAGACAGCTCAAAAAACGCCCGGTTCATCTTCTCGACCATATTCGTCGGCAAACGGCATGTGTTCCGCATCTGTTGTGTCCTCTTGCCATATCCCCACTGTTATTCGTCAGGGTCCCTTCCGCGACCGGCGGGCGGGCGGCCGAATTGAGCGGTTAAGGCACTCGGATACGCAGCACCACTCATATCGGGTATTTCGCCGGGTGAGGGCGGATCTTTCGCCGGATCCTCGGAAACTGCCCCATCAACGCCGTAAGCGTGTTTCCGGCCGTCACCACGGCAGCGGCCGGCGGGGATCCGGTTGCCCCGGTGCGTGCCCCAGGCGTGCCCGCAACCGCCGGAGCCCCGGTTTGAAGAGCCGGGGCCGATCAGCTATTCTGGAAAGCAGCTCTCCCGCTTCATCTCGGGCAGCGGGGAACCAGCAAGTCCCGGCTTATGACGGCAAATGGGCAGGTAGAGTGACGCGCCAACCGAAACAACTCAGCGTTGTGGGCGGAGTCTTGCTCCTGTCGTCACTGCTAGTCGCGGGATTCGATTGTCCGTTTGGCTGGCAAATTCCCCGTGACAGCGACGATGAGACACAGCGCGAACAGCAGGAGAGGGGCACGGGCTTAGTTCTGCAGGTGCAGGAAGAGCGATATGCTGGTCTGGCCCGGGAGGAGGCCGAGGCCGGGGAGGGGCTTCCCCCGTCCGTCGATCTTTCACAATGGCTGCCCCCGGCCCGGGACCAGGGACGACAGCCGGCCTGTGTCGGGTTTGCCCTCGGCTACGCCCTCAAGACCTATTACGAAGCGCGGGAACGAGGTTGGGATGTCAACCTTGAGTGGCACCAGTTCAGCCCTTCGTTCATCTTCGACCGGATCCACGAAGGAGACGACTGCACGGTCGGGGCGTCGATCAAGGCGGGTCTTGACCTGCTTATCAACGAGGGATGCCTGCCGCTCGACCGCGCGCCTTACGACCCGGACTACTGCACGGCCCAGGCCGGGCCTGTGGACCTGCCCACCGCGCGACGCTATCGGATTCGCAACTATCGCATCATTGCCGCGGATGACCTTCCCACCGTCAAGGCATACCTGGCCCAGGCGGTCCCGGTTGTGATCGGAATCCGCGTCTACCCCCAGTGGCGTGAACTCGCCGGGTCTGATGCCCAGTATGACTCTCCGGCCGGCGAGGAGCAGCCCGGTCACGTACTGCTCGCGGTGGGATACGACGACAACCGGGAGGGCGGAGGGGCGATTCGCGTCTTCAACAGTTACGGGCCGGACTGGGGGGACAACGGTTATGCGTGGATCCTGTACGCCTTTTGGCCCATGACTATCAGGATCGCGTACGTCGCGGAAGATGAGGTTGAAGAGCCTTCGGTGAGCTTCAAGGCACCGGTGAGCTACTGGGTTGCTGAATCCGGGCTCACCCCAGCCGACGTGACGGCCGCTGACCTCGACCGGGACGGCCATCTCGACCTGGCGGTGGCATATCAGAGCGGATCGGCGAGGCCATACCTGAGTGGAGGCATCTATGTCCTGCCGAATAATGGGGATGGCACGTTCGCAGAGGCGATCACCTGCCAGACTACAGAGAAGGTCGAGCCCGCTTGCGTCGCGGTTGGGGATCTGGACGGCGACGGCGATATCGACCTGGCGGTGGCCGATCGGCAAAGCCATAACGTCTCAGTGCTGCTCAACGATGGGAACAGCGTGTTTGCCACGGCAGTGAGCTACCGGGCCGGCGAAGAGCCCTTCTCCATCGCTCTTGGCGATCTCAATGGGGATCTCGACCCCGACCTGGCGGTGGCGAACTGGGGCGGCAACGGTATCTCGATACTGTTGAACAACGGGTACGGCACGTTCGCACCGCCGGTCAACTGGGCAGTCGGCGAGGAGCCCATTTGCGTTGCCCTGGGAGACCTCGACGGGGACTCGGACCTCGACCTGGCGGTGGCGAATATGGGAGCCAACGAAATCTCCGTGCTCCTTAATCATGGCGATGGGACGTTCGCGCCTGCGGCGGACTACCGGGCCGGGGAGGAACCCGCTTGCGTCGCCGTCGGCGATCTGGACGGCAACGGTTATCTCGACTTGGCGGTGGCCAATCGGGCGGGTAACGACATCTCAGTGGTCTTGAACAACGGAGACGGGACGTTCGGCCCCGCGGTGGGCTACCCGGCCGGGGAGAAACCCACGTTCGTGGCGGCCGGGGATCTGGACGGCGACGGCAAGCTTGACCTGGCGGTCGCCTATGAGGCAAGTAGTCACATTTCAATATTGCTTAACAATGAAGATGGGACATTCGGGCCGGTGCTGAACTTCGCGGCAGGACTGCGCCCCATGTCCATTACCATCGGGGACCTCGACGGGGATTCGGATCTCGATCTGGCGGTGGCGAACGAGCACAGCGAAGACGTCTCCGTGCTGCTGAATCAGCTCGTGCCGTGAAAGATGTGACCGCGCGAGTCGAAACATATAAGGTGCAGTATGCCGACAATGAGAAACCGCCCTTGGAGCCGGGTTGGACCGTCACCCGGGGGCGCGGCCTGCCCCACTCTCCAGGGATCATGATAGTAGAGTGCAGGGTGCAGCGTTCCCAACCCGTTGCACAAGCCCGAGGCGAAAGGTGCACCCATGCGACAAGTGCTGTTCTGCATGATGGTCGTCGCGGCTTGCTGGGGCCCGACATGTCCGCGTGCCGACTATAAGAGCAGCATCCAGATTACGCCGGCCGGGGAATTCGGGGTCTATGCAGAACCTTCGGACCAAGACCAGGCTGCCGGTCATCCGAGCTTCGGGCCCGGAGTCGGCTATCCTGAACCGGCGTCGGTGGCTGAGCAGGATCTCGGCGCGGTGCACCGAGGCTCGTTTGTCGTCTTTGAAACGTCCCAGGGCGATTTGAGTGAAGCAGTAGCCCGCATCACCGATGCCGATGAGCAGACCGTGGCCAACCCCAGCCTCGATCCCGACAGCACGCCCACCCGGATCGGGATCAAGGTTTCGTTTGACCTTTCCGACGGCACATACACGCTCGAACTTCGGACCCCGACGGACATCCTCATCGCGCGGGTCACGTTCGAGCTACAGAATCCTGTTTTCTAGACTCTTCGTTCAACCAGACTCTGGACAGACGCGAACCACCACCCTAGTTTGTTGCGCGTGGATCCCTTGGAAGCGAAGTTATTGCCCCGGGTATGCCTGACGGCCTCGGCCCTGACGTGCTGGAGCCTGGCGGCCGCGCCCCTGCCCGTCGAGGCGCTCGCAGCACCGGCAGAGGAAAACCAGGAACAGGTCGTGCGCGACGCCCTCGACTCGGCGGCAGAGCTCCTGGGGCAAGGGCACGCTCGCCAGGCCCTGTCCGCCTTGCAGCCCGCGGGGAAGATCGAGCCCCACAACCCCTGGCTGCTGTTCTATCAGGGCGCCGCTCATCTGCAGCTCGGTGCCGCGTACGAGGCGATGGCCGACCTTGATCGCGCCCTCGACCTGTTGGCGGGATTCGACGACCCCGAACCCGAGCTTGCCAGGCAGATTGAACTCCTCCGGTGCACCGCCCGCCGGCAGGTGTTGAAGGTTACCTACCAGACCGGTTTGGCCTTCGACACTAACGTCACCTTCATGGGCGACGCCGCCACCGGTCTCGACCTCATTGCCGGACGTGAAGACGGGAAGTTCAGCTCCGGCTTGGGGATCCATTATTCTCCCCTGGCCACCGAACGACACGCGCTGACGCTGGGGGCTCGGCTCGGTCACAGTTGGCACTTCAGCGTCGAGGAGTTCGACTATCAGGACTACGGAGCGTACCTCCGCTACGCCCGTCGGCTGAACGACCGCTTCTCGGCCGACATCCAGTACGACTACGACATCAGCTACCTGGGCAATGAGCTTTTCCTCTCCAACCACGCGATCACGCCCGGTGTCGAGTACCGCTGGCGAGAGGGCCCCGGGCAGTTCGATTTGGATCGGACCCGTCTCTACTACCAGTTTGCCGGGCGGGATTTCCTTTTTGACACCATGCCCGAGTTCGATCGCGACGGGCTCGCTCACGCCGTCGGCATCGAGCAGAGTATGTTGCTCCAGCCCGTGGCCGGCAAAGATTGGATCTGGCGCCTGGCTGCCGGTTACCAATTCGCCTCTATCGGGACCCAAGGCACCGAGTTCGATCGCTTCACGCACGACTTCTACCTGGGCCTCAACCTGCCCCTCGTTAACCCGATGGCCCCGGACCGTTACCTGATTCTGCCGGACAAGGAGTTGCTGTTCACGTTCAATGCAAACTGGCAACTGGCCGACTATCGCGAGGGAAGCCTGCTTGACGCCGAGCGCGACGAGCGGTCCGACCTGACCACCACTTTCGGGTTTGCCCTCAGCCAGAAGTTGATCGAGGACACCCGCTGCGGCGACCTGACGCTCCATGCGATCATCAACTGGACCGACGCGGATTCCAACGTCACGACCGCTCGCGATCTGCGATTCCCTTACTTGCGGTCCACCCCGTTCACTTACGACAAAGTCGTCTACGGCGTGCAGTTGGAATGGTCGTGGTAAAACGGCAGGTGGCTCGCCACTGCCGAGACTGCAGGTTCTCCGAGACTGCAGGTTTTCCGAGCCGGCGTCTGCGACGCCGGTGATATGAGGGAGCACACCCGGCTCACAGAGCCCGTACATGTTTAGCGACCTCCGACGCGATCAGGGCCGGTTCCGACACGGTCAGCGCCGCTTCCAGCGCGATCAGAGCCGGCCTCTGTGAGGCCGGTGTTTCCTCGGACGAGTAGGGCCCCACGCCGCGAAGGCGCACCGGGCTCGGAATACGGAATGCAGCGCACGGGGCTCGCAGAGCCCGGCTCGGAATACGGAATGCAGCGTACCGGGCTCACGAAGCCCGGCTCGGACGCCGGAACGACACCCGCAAACTAAACGTTGGCGGAGAAGCAGCGCCGATCGTAAGCACCCGTGCGGACCCACGCACTACTCGACTCGCGGGTGGTTCAGTAATCACGAGAAGAGACCGTTAGTCGGGAAGCGATCCGCCCCGTCGTTGACGCCGTCGCCGTCCGTGTCGGCGTTGTAGGGATCGGTGCCGTAGAAATCGACCTCCTCCTCATCCGACAGGCCGTCGCCGTCCGTGTCCAGCGTGGACGGTGCCTGGCCCCCGTCCGCCACGCTGACCGTCAGGGCATACCTCCCCGTTCTGCTGGCCAGACCGTGACGGACCTTCACATAGTAGGTCCCGCTCGATGGACACGCCCAGGCAATCCTGGCGTTGAGTCCTGCACCACCGTCGTCATTCCGGCCCAGTTCCGTGACCCCGTCCGGACCGTACAGGTGCAGGTAGGTGTTGGTTGAGCCGGAAGTCTCAAGGATGTACGAGGTGCCGGCCTCGGCACTGAACCGGAAGTAATCCACGTCACCCGGAACCTCGATATTGCCGGCAGCCGGGGTCCCATCGGTGGACACCCGCGTCGCCCCCACCTGAGAATCGGTGTGGTCATCCTGGGGATTGGCATCGACCTGGACAAGCACGTTGACGGTGGCGGTATCGCTCCCGGGACGGTGCTCAACCCCAACCCTGAGCTGGAAGGTCAGCGTCGTGTTCGTGCTCACGGCCGGGGCGGTGAAGGTCGGGTTCACACCGGTGGTGTCCGACAGGATGACCGGCGGTCCGGCTATCTGACGCCAGGAATAAGTCAGGGCCAGGAACTGGGGCTGGCTGCTCCTCGAGCCGTCGAGCATAACGGTAACCCCGGGCGCCACGGTCTGGTCGTCGCCGGCATCAGCCACCGGCGGCTCATCGGGAATGGGGGCTACGTCTACAACCGTGATCGTGATTGTCTCGGCAGCCGTACCGCACTCGTTCGTGACCGCGAGTTCAAAAGTCAGTTGGATGTCTGCCGCAACCCGCGGCGCCGTAAACGAAGGCCTTGCCCCGTTAGGCGGATAGAGCGTGACGGAAGGACCGCTGATCTGCCGCCAACTGTAAGTGAGAGGTGCGCCATCCGGATCGTAAGATAAGGTTCCGTCGAGGGTCACGGCGCGACCCTCTTCCGCCCTCGGCGTACTGGTGTGCGGGTGGGCAACCGGCAACGTGCATTCCGACGGCGGGGCCGGCGGCAGCGACGCCCGCGTGCCGTTGATGAACACCTCGGTGTAATCATCCACGCCGTCCCCGTCGCTGTCGATCGCATTCGGATCGGTGCCCAGGGCGAAGATTTCCAGTGTATCGGGTATCCCGTCACCGTCGGTGTCCAGATCTGCCAGCGCGGTCAGATCGGGGGCCTCCACCGCGAAGACTCCCGGCCTGGGCACGGGGACCGGGATCACCACAAGATCAGCACTGCCATACAGTCTGCGGATCGCGTCGATATCATCCTGCCCCAGGCCGGCCACCGGGCCGGTATACTCGGCGTACATGACCGCCCCTGGATCAGGGCTGTGCTCCAGGCCCAACGCGTGCCCGATCTCGTGCAAGAGGATCGTCAACAGGTGGGGCCGGTCATTCCGCGGCTCCAGCGCCCATGCTTCGCAGGCGTCGAGCTGAATCAGGCCGGCCCGGGGCGTACCCGGGAAGAACGCCCGGCCCATCTGGTTGGCTCCCACGTTGTCCACGCAGTCAAACCGCGTCCCGTCGCCGAGGTCCTCGTCTTCGGGTTCAAAGGAAATGGGGATGTCCGCCCCGCCTTCGACGTACTGGAAGGTCAAGGTGCATACTTCTGCCCAGAGGGAAAACGCATCTTCGATCACCTGGAGCTGGTCTTGAAGGCTGATCGCCGACTCGTCGTAGGGCCGGGGCAACGACCAGGTCAGCCCGGTCCCGGGCCAGCGGGTCATCGGGCGGAAGTAGATCAGTGAAGCCGGTTGCTGGGCCAGGCCGTCGTGCATGCACGCCGCACCGAAGGTGCCACAGGCCGTCATCTGCGGCGGCGGCACACAAACCGGACCAGTCATCAACAACAGAACAAAGAGAATCAGGCCGAGGAGAAGCGGCGCTCTCATTACCGGTTGCCTCCGCGCACCAAACCCCCAGGCTGGCACGTCTTCAGGACTCGCCCCACGAAAACGATTCTATCTGGACCAGGAGAAAGCGTCAAGCATCATCCGCCCGGGCGCTGTCGGGCACGCTGGACCTACGTAAGGCCAAGCGGTCATGGCTGCGAATCACCCGCCGGGACCGACTCTCCGCTCAAAGCGTGCGCGCCGGGGCCGAAGAAAAAACATCGCCGTGAAAGAAAACACGCCGTCGCCCGAAGTAAAGGTGGCAGGGACCAGCCTTTTCCCTGTCCTCCAGGCGGAACCGCCGGGAGTTGATGGACGTTGCGAGAAGGGGTTATAATCCTTTTGGCCCTGTCGGCGGGTTCGCCGGTACGGGTTTTGTGAGGCACATCGCGATGAACATGAACGTTCAGAGTGCGGGATGGATCTGGTTTGTCACCGCAAGCATCCTTATCGGGCCCGGATGCCGGCCGGGACAGATCTTTTACCGGCCCGCGGCGGTGAATCGGGTGACGGAGCAGGAGCAATGCCGGCTGGCCAGCGACGGACCAGAGGCCGCCGACCATCCCCCGATGGCTTCCGGGCGAGCCATAGCGGCAGGCCCAACAACTCAACCGGCCGCCACGGAAGGTCCCTCGACCCAACCCGCCAGCACGACGGCGAAACCTGGCAGAAAGCTGTATACGACCCCCAGTGGCGCGGTTCCGGGCAACATGGTGGCCATGGGACTGGATCGGTCGGCGTCCCAGAACTTGATCGTTGGAGCCGGGGCGGACGACGCCCAAGCCAGGCAGATCGTCACCCCGTTCGGGAGTTCGTCGCGTGGAACCTTCCTTGGGCCAGCCGGCCTGGCGGGTTCTCAGCCAGGCATCACGATTGCGGGCAGCCAGCCGGGGCTGCTGGAGGGAGTTTTCCGCACGATCGGGTGGACGATCGGGCCGGGGATCTTCGCCGCCGCGCAGCGTAACCCGACGCACGCGGCGTGCCTGGCGCTGCACCGGAGCGGGTTCAACCCGACGTTTTGTCCCAGGTAGGAACCGCATCCGGCGGCGAGAGCCCCCACACCCGCAAGTCGTCAATCCCACCCTCGCCGCTACTTGCCCGCCGTTGTTCACGATCATACTCAAATGCAGGGTGGAAGTTCGTTCAGCTTCACGCTCGACGGGCTTGAGGCTCCCGGCGTTTCGACCCGCTTCGTCTCACTCGCCGAAGCTTGTGAAGTTCGCACGCCAGTAGAAATCCGGATCCTGATAATAGGAGGTGTACACCTCATAGCCGGCTGGCCCTTCAACCGCCATCTGTCCCCGCTGGAAGGTCAACTCCCGCTGGAACGCCAACGTCAGGGTCGGGTTCATGATGTCAATCAGCGCGACGTGATACAGGCCGACGAGATGCCCGACCTCGTGGGCTGCCGTGTGGGCGAGCCCCAGAACGATGTTGTTCACCGAGTCGGTCACGGCCGACCGGCAGCCTTCGCCATAGCCCTGGAAACTGCCGACGTACACCACCGCCTCGTCGTCGGGCACGTGATTGCCGGGGTCGATCTCAGCCTCCCCGTACTTGACCCGATCGTTCGCACAATGAGCGTGTTCATCATCCAGATCCGTCAGGTACATCGTCTCGAAGATGGGCCCTGTGGGGTCCGCCAATTGGCGCCTTGCCACGAACGTGACCGTTGAAACCGGCGTATCCGGGTCGGACGGGACTTCACCTTCTCGCAGGATCTCGATGGGTGTGTTCGCGAAAAGCCTTCCCAGGTACTCGATGATCCTGTCTTTGACCTCCTCGCTCATGTCCGACAGGAGTTGACGGTCCTGGTCAGTGAACCACTCCGCGGGGGCCAACCCGAGGAGGAAATCGGGTTCGAAGACCACGCGTACCCACTGCCTCTCCGGCGGGGCGAAGTCCGGGTCGCCGGGCATGACGGTCAGGACGGCTCGCTGCTCAACGTCGCGGGCGGTCGGCTCAAACAGGACAAGAACGCCGTATTGTCCGGAGACCGGGATGCGATAGTCAAAGAATGTGTTGGCCGGCCCCCCGCCAGCCAGGACGCCCGCTACTTCGGACTCGCTATCCCGAAACAGGATCAGGCCCTCTTTGACTGCGTCGCCGTCCACCTTCAAGCAGATCACCTCTCCCTCCGTGAACGCACCCAGGTTGGTGAACTCGTGATCCAGTTCCCGAGGCTCACCGTCCAGTAGAACTACGGGCAGGCTCCAGATCTTGGGTGCCGGATGGTCCCAGGAAGAAGGGAGGGGGCAACCCATATAGGGACTGAACATGAACAGGCTCACCGAAAACGTTGTGGCACGCATGGCCCACAGATGTTGCCGCATTCTTCGAATGTTCACACCACACATCACCAAGGCTCCGCCAGGATCTCGATTATCTCGATGGGGGATTCCACCTCGACGCTGCCGGGGCGAAATGCGACCACATCGGAGAAGAACTCGACCCGGTACACACCCGGGGGCCTCTCGAATGCGAATGCTCCGTCGGCATCGGTGATCGTATAGTCGATAGGATCGCTGTAATCCGAATCGGGATCGTTCGTGGGGTCATCGTCGTCGAGCCGGACCCGGAACTTCGTGCCCAACAGCACCACGACGCCCTCGACGCCCGTGCCGTCGGGGTAGGTGACGCGCCCGGCGATAGGCTGCTTCTCCATCAGGGGCGGCGGCGGGTCGGCCGCCAGTGCGGCGTCTTCTACACCATGCACTTCCCAGACCGCATCCTCGTTCGGGAAAAGCGCCAGCCCGAGAATCATCTCATCGATCGTACTGCCCTGGGCGAACTTCACCCGTGCGACACCCTCCGGGGCGTCCCAGTTGGCGATGGTATAAATACCCAGCGGGATCCACCATCCGCACGGGCCCGGGATGTCCTCGATCCGGCCGGCGACGATCGGGGTGGACTCGACGAGTTCCTCCTCGTCCTCGCCAATGGGCCGGTCGTCGTTGACCCGCCGGTACAGGTAGATCTCGACATCAATCGACACGGGGCAGGCGTGGCCGATGTAGTCCACCAAGTTCACGCGAGACGCGACCCCGGGTGCCATGAGAGGGGTCTTCTCAAGCTCGCCGGGCTCACCCTCGCCCGGGTCCACGTGTGCCCGCAGGCCAAAAGCTGCATAATACCGCGTCGAGAAGTTATAGAATACGATGCTGGTCTCGATCGGCAGATCGGCGAAGTACAGGTCGGTCGGCTCACAAGCAGCGATCGCCGCCAGGACAACCCCCGCCAGAATCAGGTGGATGGCATTCCTCACGATCCCGCTACCTTCTTCAGGTTCAGCACCAGGCGAACGCCGGTGTAATAGTCGATCGCACCGGCGGCGGTGTAGTTGCGCTGGGCGGACCGGCATCGGACCGCCGGCGAATAGAAGGCTCCGCCCCGCTTGAGGAAAAGCTCCTGCTTCTTGTGCTCGGAATCACTTACGAGCTCGGGGGGGAACCGCGAACCGCACAATTCCCACAGACCGCCGTGCATGTCGGACAGGCCGTACCAGTTGGGCATCCGCTGGCCGATGGCGTGTGACTTCAAGTCACCATTGCAGTTGGCGAAATAGGCGGCGTAGTCGGCATCACGGCCGAAGCAGAACCGGCCCTCGTTCCCGCCGCGGCAGGCGTACTCCCATTCGTGCTCCTCGGGCAACCTGTATTCCCGGGTAGGTTTACTGTCCTTGCTGCGACCGTTCAGCCACTCGCAGTAGCCACGCGCCAGATCAAGGCTGATGTAGCCGGCTGCGGTCTGCGGCAAAGCCGGTCCCTCCGGTACGCGCATCATCGCGCAAAGATGCTTCACGACGTCCTTCGACTCCGCCAAGGCGGTGATCGAGTCCAACAGATAAGCCTTAATCCGGGCCTCGTCCGCTTTGTGCTCGTCGAGATTCGCAGCAAGCTCTCTTGCCAGGTCAGCGTAAGCCGGGGCCTTGAGAAACACGGCCAACTGCCCCACCGTCACCTCGGTCGTGGCGAGATAGAACGGGAGGATGTTTATGCCCTGCCCGGGCTTGTCCTCATTATTGTGGCGGTCGGGGTCATCCGGGTCCGAGCCCTGCCGGAACACGTCGCATCCGGGGACGCGGACGAACGTCATCCCCGAAACCTCGTCAACGATTATGGCGCCGGGCTTGTGGGGATACACGAGCGTTTCCCCCAGCCGCATGGCCGCCCACCGAGCGGCCGACACCACGCCGGGCTGAGATTCCGAGTTCACCGCCTTGCGGCAGAGGTCTACGAGATCACCCTTGAGCTGGGCGTCTAAACCATCGCGTCGATCGCCCCCAAGCTGTCCGATCAGACAGAACGCCACGTACTTTCGGCGATCGGTCGCGTCCTTCGCGGCGGCCTTGTCACGCAGCAAGCCGAGAACGTGAGCCGGGTCCGGCCAATCCATGCGGCACAGTTCCAGCCATTCCCCATAGGTCCACAGGGGCCCGCCGTCGATCGACTCCCAGAAGGCGTCCGGATTCACCATGAGTCCCATGCGCGCCCCGGCAGTCCGGCCCGTGAAGGCCTCGGAGAACACGAGCTCGCGGCAGCGCTCGTAAGCGCGGTCCTTGACAGGGGCACTGGCGCTGCTGTAGATCTCGCCGAAACGCCCAAAATCGGCGACGGCGATCTTCTCCAGCCGGCGCACTTCCGACCCCCGCAGTTCCTCCTGGTACCTGGCCCCCACAAACAGCCCGCCCGCGGCCAACAGCACCACTGCCGCCGCGACCATGACCGATCGGCGGTACTGGCTGAGCATCTTGCGCAAGACGTACAGTGCGCTGTCGCGCTTGGCCTCGATCGGCTCGCCATTGAGGTAGCGCCGGATGTCGCGGGCCAATTCCCCCGCACTCTGGTAGCGGCGTTCGCGCTCCTTCCGCAGACACACCAGGATGATCGTCTCGACCTCCTTGTCGATCGGACAGCGGTTCCGCCCGAGCCGCCGCACGGGCCTCAGTTCCCGACCGGACCGAACACCGGACTTGACGCTCCATGCGCTGCTCGGCGGCGTGGGTGGGGTCTCGCGAATACGGGTTATCAGGTCAGGCCAGTCGCAGTCCACCGCGTACGGGTAGCACCCGGTCAACAGCTCGTAGAGGACGACACCCAATGAGTAAACGTCGGTGCGGATGTCGATCTCGTCCGGGTTGCCCCGCGTCTGTTCCGGTGAGAGGTACGGCAGGGCTCCGACAACCTGGCCGGTGGTCGAGACCGCGATGTCGTCCACCTCGGCCACCATCCTGGCCAGGCCGAAGTCCAGCACTTTCACGTTCCCGTCCGCATCGATGAGGATGTTCGAAGGCTTCAGATCGCGGTGCATGACGCCCCGCTGATGGGCGAAATTGACCGCGTCACAGACCTTCTCGAACAGCTCCAGCGTCTGGACAAGGTTGAGCTTCTTCTCGCGTACGTAGACACTCAGCGGCATCCCGCGAATGTACTCCATCACGCAGAACCGTCCGCCGTCGGGCATCACGCCCGAATCAAAGATCGTCACGATGTTCTGGTGATGGAGCCTGGCGGCAATGGCGATCTCGCGTTCGAATCGTCTCCTGGCTGCGGCGGGGGCACGCCGGCCCTGGCGCAGGAACTTGATCGCGACCTTACGCCGGGGAAAGTGCTGATCAGCCTTGTAGACCACGCCCTGCCCGCCCTCGCCCAGGATTTCCACCAGGGTGTATCCTTCGATCACATCGTCGTCCGGCAGAACGGGGGGGGCCGAACCGAGCGTGTCACCGGTCGAGGACCATCGCCGGGTAACTTGATCCTCCAGAGCCCTGCGGAGGTCCTCTTCCCACGCCTGGTTGCATAAGCATTCGTCGTGCTGCTGGCGGCAATCGGTGCAATCGCTCAGGTGCGAGCGGATCGGCGTTGCCTGCGGTTCGTCGAGTTGGCCGTGGGCCAATAACTCGAGTTGCTTGATGGTCGGATGTGCCACCATATCTCACCGGCCCCCCTACCAACTCTCTTCGACTCTTGGCAAGAACTTCCGGGCGTGGGACACCACCCGATTCTTGGCGATGTAGACGGCGTTCTCTGACATGCCCAGATGCTCCGCCACCTCGTCCACCGGCCACTGTTGAAGGACCACGAGTTCAAAGGCCTGGTAGGTTTTCTGCTGGACCTGTTTGGCCACCTCCTCCAGGCAGGCCCGCAGAACGAAGTGCTCCCACTCGCGGTCCCACTTCTTCTGTGCCGAGTCCCGGGAGGGGATCGTTTGCAGGATGCTCGTCCCTGCCGAGCGAGGCGAGACCACGTTCTCCCTGACCCGGCGACGGATAACGTCCACCACCTTGTGGTGCGCGATGCGAAACAGCCAGTTCCGCAGTCGGCCCTTGTTGGGGTCGTAGCCGCCCTTGCCGTAGCTCTTGATGAACGCCATCATCGTCTCTTGTCCGATGTCCTCGGCGTCGCAGTCGCTGAGGCCCTGTTTTCGGGCATATGACACCACCATCGGCTGGTAGCGGTCAATAAAGCGCCGCCAGGCAATGGTGTTCCCGCCGTCGCGCAATCCTTCCAGCAAGGTGGTGCTCGTGACGCTTTTCAACGGCCTGCCTCGGCTGCTCAGGGAGGAGGTCCCCCTGAAACCGGACGGTGCAGAATACGGCACAACAACATGCTACTATAACCCAAACGCTCGCTAAGTCCCAGACGGGCCGGTCCCCTTGAAGCCGTACTGACTCCGCGCCCGTCATGGGGAGATGCCACACACATCGCCGGGGGTTCCCGGTGATCGTCCTCTCCCTTTTCCGATTTCGCAGAGACGGGTTGGTTCTTTCAACCCATTCTGACAATTCCTATCAGGCCGACACGTGAGATACGGTCCCCGCCCGGGGACGGTGGACCTGGCAGGGACCGCTAGATAACATGTTCCCCGACAAGCGGTTAGGAAATCGGACCTGGAAGTCGTGCCAGAATGGACACCGGACACCTCAAATCGGGCCACCGTCTTGTAATCCGCAACGAGTTGCGGGTGGTCAGGGTCGTCGAGCTTCAAGGCGAAGGCCTGACCATCGGTCGATCAGCACGTTGCGACATCACGCTGCCCCATGACGCGGTGTCGCGCCGCCACGCCAGGCTGGAGAGGCGTGATGACACGTGGTACGTCGTCGATACGGAAAGTGTCAACGGCCTGCGCGTGAACGGCCGGCAGGCCCGCGAGGCGTCTCTGACACCCGGGGACGTTATCGAAATCCGGCCCTTTGCCATCAACTACGTGAGCCACGAAACCACAGACGCAGATCGATCCATTCAATTCGCCGACCGCCACGCCGAGCCCACAATTGTCCGTGACAGCCGAGAGGTCGGCATAGTGGTCAGGCAGCGGCTCGATGATCTTTACGCGTTGTCGCGGCTGGTCATCAAGAGGAAGGATAACGGCTCGTTCTGGCAGGACATTCACGCCGCCCTGCAGCGGTCACTGGCCGCGGATCGGTGCATCCTCGTCGGCGCGGATGAGGCAACCGGTTTCTACCGGCTGGCCCCGCGGGCCCGGCCCACCGAGTCGAGCACGCCCCTGGGCATCAGCCGGTCCGTTCTGAACGAGGTCGTCGCTTCCGGCCGGGGTCTGTTGATCCAGCATATCCTCGACGACGAAAGGTTCGCCCGGGTGCAAAGCCTCTCGGGCAGTGACGTCGGCTCGGTCATTTGTGTCCCGATTCTCGTCAAGCAGAAAGCCCGGGCGATCGTCTACGCCGACCGGCAGGTGCCCCGCCCGCCCTTTGAGGAAGACGACCTGGATTTCGTTATCGCCGCGGTGGACCTGGCCTCGACGGCGGCCGACATCGACGAGCTCCAGGCCTGCGCCCGGGAGTTGTCTCGGGTCCGCGGCCGCATCGATGCCGCCCGCGAGATGCAGGAGATGCTACTGCCCTGCCCCATCCCCCAGCCCGACTGGGGGCAGGTGGCCGCCGTCAACTACCCCGCCGACCAGATGAGCGGCGATATCTACGACGCCCTGATCGACGCCGAGGGGCGGTTGGTGGTCAGCATCGCCGATGTCGCCGGCAAGGGCGTGCCCGCCGCGTTTGCCACCGCCATTCTCCAGGACACTTGCCGCCACTACCTGGCCCACCTGGAAGACCTCGGCGACATCGTCCGGCAGATTAATCGGACATTCGACGACCAGAGCCCCGTCGGGTGCTTCGCCACCATGGTGATGTGCCGGTGGTCGCCCCGGGGTGACAGTGTGGAAATCGCCAACGCCGGTCACCACGCCCCGCTCTGGTTGACCGCAGCCGGGGACGTGGAGCCTTTTCCTGAAAGGATCGCATTCCCCCTGGGTGTCAACCCCCTGTGGACGGGCAGAATTGTCAGGCGGGATACCTCAGACAGCATCCTGGTCCTGCTCTCCAGCGACGGGGTGACGGAAGCCCGCAACCCGGCGGAGGAGGAATACGGCCTGTCGCGGCTGGCCCGGCGACTTCGCCAACTGGACACGGATGACGCCCGTGCGGTCATCGCCGGCCTGCTGGACGACGTGAAGCAATTCTGCTCCACCGCGGAACTCGCCGATGACGTCACGCTCCTGGTCGTGAAGCGTAAAACTTCCGGGACTTCAGGTCCTGAATAAACTCGTCGAACAGGGCCGCGAGGGGCCTTTCATGCACGTCCTCACCGTCGTGCGTGAACTGCGGCTGCTTCGGTTTGGCAGTGTACGCTGAGACCAGCGCGAGAAAACCGAGCGGGATAAGAAAGGAGTCAGCGAGATGAGAATGCCGCAAGCAGCTTCGTTGACGATGGTGGTTCTGGCCGGCTTCACGCCGGCGTTCGGGATGTACATCGCTTATGAAGGCGAAGTCTTCCCCGAAGACGACGGGTGGACCGTGACAGGCAACCCCCAGGATCCCTCGCGCTACACGCGCTCGATCAGCGATGGGATCTTCACGATCCATGCCACAGCGGATGGAGTAGCCACGGTTTACTATGAGCGCGAAAGACCCTTAACGTCGAACAACATCTTTTACGAGTGGAGATCGCGAACATCGAACAATGACGGCGCCTCTTTGATTTCTTTGTCCCTCATGCGTCCGTCGTTCTGGAGTCAGATCATACTCGGCTGGCGAGCTGACCAAGCGACGGCATACTTTTATCAGGAGGCAGGGATCGTTTCGGCTTGGACGCAGGTGTCGCTTACTCCCGGGGAGTTTCACACCTTTCGGGTCGAATCGAATGGTGCGCTGCATACGCTGTACATTGACGGCGTTGAGCGACTTTCCGATGAATTGCAGGCTCCTACAGGATTAAACGGCCTTGTGAAATTCGGCTTCCTGAAAACCCATGACAACATTCCGACCGAGAGCGACTGGGATTACATCCGAGTCGGAGAGGTTCCAGAACCTTGTACGCTGCTCCTAATCGGGCTTGGCGTGGCATGCGCTAAGAGGCCGCGACGGCCGAGGCAAAAAAACGGGCCAGGTTCGTTCGTTGATGGATGGATTGTGATGGTTGAGACAGGCCGATCGGATGCTGAGACCAGCGCGAGAAAACCAAGCGGGATAAGAAAGGAGTCAGCGAGATGAGAATGCCGCAAGCAGCTTCGTTGAC
>CAZOIA010000093.1:0-22112 GCA_964579675.1 uncultured Planctomycetales bacterium
CTGGCGCATCCGCAGATACTCCCCTCCCTGACGGTCGGGGTTCGGAAAAGCGAGATGCCGTCCCCTTCTCCGCCCGAAGGTCCCCGCCGGAACTGTCACGCACCCAGGAGCCCGGTCACGCTTGCCGGTACAAGCCTGGCGTTGCAGGCAGGAGCGGGGGGAGATACTTTAGTCCAGATTATTCATGAATGGATTCACCACGGAGACACAAAGGTCACGGAGAAAAGAAGTTAGGTGAAGCCCTCCCGGACCGAGGCTTCGACAGTGTGTTGGCGGCCTTGTCGGGAACCGAGGCCTCGATTTCGATTGATCTCATTTATCTTCTCCGTGTCTCCGTGCCTTCGTGGTGAGTAATCCGGGTTAGGTCGTTCGGCATGCCGCCGGCAGGTGTGGAATACATGGGCCAGATCTTTCAGATGGCGCCGGGCTGCGAGTCATTGTTGGCGGCGCATGGCCTGGGTGAGTTGGAGGCGGTCTTCAACTGGCGGGCAGGCGAGCGCCTGGACAAGCCGGGCCTGGAGCAGTGGCGTCAGCGGTGGCGGATCGTCATCCAAGACCCGGACGCGGTCGAGCATACCCTGTATCTCAAACGATTCGAGCGGCCGCCGGTTCGGCGGCAGACCCGCCGCTGGCGCGACGGGCATCCGGGCTTGAGCACGGCCGGCGTCGAATGGGCCAATGCCCGGCAACTCGCCGAGGCGGGGATCTCAGCGGCAGAGCCAATCGCATTTGGCCAGGACATGACCGGTCCCTGGGAGCGTCGCAGCTTCATCCTGCTGCGCCAGGTGCCGGGGGAGTCGCTAGAGCGGTGGCTGCCGGTCCATCTGCCGCCTGCTGATCGTGAGAGCAATTGGACGCGGCGCCGGGCCCGCCTGGATGAGTTGGCCCGATTCGTGGGCGCTTTTCATCGGGCGGGTTTCGCGCACCGTGACCTCTATCTGTCGCATGTTTTTATCCGGCCCGCTTCGGTCGAATCGCACGCCGGCGGCCGGGCCGGAGAGGAGACGTTCTGTCTGATTGATCTACAGCGAGTGTTTCGGCCAAGATGGCGGCGCCGCCGGTGGGTCGTCAAGGACTTGGCGGCACTGAACTACTCGACGCCGATAGAACTCCTCGGGAAGCGGGAGCGTCTACGGTTCCTGTGCCGATACGTACGCCGGTGTGGTCGGTTCGCCTCGGCGCGGCGGTTGGCCCGGCTCGTGGGCGCCAAGACGGCCCGGATGGCCCGACGGACACCGGCGCCGCAAACCTGATCGCTGGTCGCGGAAAGCTGAGCGCTGATAGCTGATAGCTTGTAGCTGATAGCTGATTATGAACGTTGCCTTGATCATGGAGCGGATCGAGACCTGGCGGGGCGGGGCGGAGACCTCTACGGTCCAGTTTGCCGGTCATCTCTCCCAGCTCGGCTGCCACGTCAGCATGTTGACCACCTCCCGCTTGCCCTCCACTCCAGCCATGACGATCGTTCCGATCAAGGCCAGAGCACCCTCCCGGACGCTCAGGACCATGCTGTTCGCCCGGCGGGCGGCGGCGTACGTCCGCGCGCGCCGGTTCGACATCGTCCACTGCATCACGCCTTGCCTGGCCGCGGATGTCTACCAGCCTCGGGGCGGGACCGTGCCCGAGATGCTGGCCCGCAATCTGGCCATCCGAGGCGATACCCTCCAGCGCGGTTGGAAGCGATTCAACCAGCGGTTGAGCCCGAAACACCGGGTGGCCGGCCGCTTGGAGCGGCAATTGTTGACCCGCCGCCCGCCGCCCTGGGTGATTGCGATCTCACAATACGTCTGCGACCAGTTGAGTCGGCACTATAAGTTCGAGGGGACCCGTGTTCGGCTGATTTTCAACGGCGTCGATCCGGATCAGACGCCGGCCGACAAGCGGCGGGCCCATCGCGTCGAGATCCGGCGCCAATTCGGCCTGGCGGACGACGACCTGATGCTGCTCTGCGTCGCCCACAACTTCAAACTGAAGGGGGTTGGGCAACTCGCCGAAGCGCTGGCGCGCCGTCCCGGCCGCCTGCCCGATCACACCTGCGCCGTGATCGTGGGACGTGACAACCCCACGCCCTTTGTCAGGCTCGCGGAGCGGCTCGGGGTTGCGGATCGCATCTTCTTCGCCGGGCCCTCACAGCGGGTCCAGGCGTTTCTCCACGCCGCGGATCTCCTCGTCCATCCGACGTTCTACGATCCGTGCAGCCGGGTCGTGCTCGAAGCGATGGCGGCCGGTCTGCCGGTGATCACCACCCGATGCAATGGTGCCGCCGAGCGCATCATCGATGGCCGGGAGGGGTACGTCATCGACTCGCCACAAGACGTCGATGCCCTGGCGGATCGCATTGAGCGGCTTGCCGACGACGACCATCGCCGGGCGTGTGCCGGGCGAGCACCGCAGGTGGTCGAAGGGATTTCGATGAGACGGCACGCCGCCGACGTGCTCGCCCTGTACGAGGACATCGTGCGACAGGGCGAGGCGAAGCGAGGCGGCTATCGGTTATCGGGGGACTGACGCTCATGCCTTCAGAACTGCAGCCATGGTTGGTCGGTGCGATTTTCCTGGTCGGGGCGTATCTTTGCGGGGCAATTCCGTTCGGGCTGCTGGCGGGTTGGCTCAGGGGTGTGGACATCCGGACTCGGGGCAGCGGGAACATCGGCGCCACCAACGCGGGCCGCGTTTTGGGCAAGCCGTTCGGCGCCCTGGTGTTTGCCCTCGACGTGCTTAAAGGGCTGGTCCCGGTGACCGCGTGTGGGTATCTCCTTAGCCGCCCGGATTCCCCGTGGGGCCGGCCCGGCGTGGACGCCACCGCGTGCCTGTTCTGGATCGCGGTTGCCGCCGCCTGCGTTCTTGGCCACATGTTCCCTGTTTACCTGGGGTTCAAGGGCGGCAAGGGTGTGGCAACCTCGCTGGGCGTGCTGTTGGGGATCTATCCTTACTACACCTTAGCGGGACTGATCTCTTTGGGCTTATGGGTCCTTGTCACCCTGGTGACCCGATACGTCTCGGTCGGATCGATGACGGCGGCGGTGGCGTTTCCGATAGTCTTTGCCGCAGTGGCCAGTGCCCACCGCCAGGCGTGGGGGGCGGGGCGGCAATTGTGGCCGCTGCACCTGTTCGGTATTGTTGTCGCCGCACTGGTGGTGTATCGTCATCGTAGTAATCTGGGCCGACTGATCGAGGGAGTCGAGCCACGGATTGGCGCCTCACGCGACGAGGGAAACTGACCGAAGAACAGCGGTGGGCCGGTCTGCTTGCCGGGATGCCTTCCGGGCTCGGCAGGCGGGACCTTATGGTTATTGTGCGGTGAGGAGTATGGCAAAGATGAGATCCAGGTTTGTACTGTGCGGCGGGGTATTGCTCATGTGGGTCGCCGCGAGGGCCGAGGTTGCCGAGAAGGCGGAGGATCCGCCACCTCCTGCCAGCTCGCCGGCGACCGCGCCGGGCGGGGCGGCTGCCACTCAGCCGGCCTCGGAAATCGTGCTGGTTCGCATCGGCGACAAGGCTGTTGTCACCCAGGCGGAGTTCGACAGAGAGCTACGCGCGATCCCTCCGGAGAGATTGCACCTGGCTATGGTAAGAAACATCGTGGCCCGAATGGCCGAGAAGAAGCTCTTCCTGCTCTACATCGAGAATCATCCGGACCTGGTCACGGATGAGGACCTCGAGGCCGAGTTCGAGAGAACCATGAAACAAGGGAAGCTGAAGACCCGCGAGGAGCTTGAACAGAGGCTCCTCGCAAGAGGTATGACCTTCGCCGAGTTTCGAGAACGCAACGTTCTGCTGGTGGCCAGGAACAAGCTTGCCCGGCGGGGAGTCGAGATGGGCAAGGACGAGGAGTCCCTGAAGAAGATGTACGAGGCTAACCCGGACCACTTCAATGGTGCCCGGGTGACCGCCAAACACATCCTGATCAGCGTCCCCGTTTACGCCACGCCGGCCCAGCGCGAGGAGGCCCGCGCGCAAATCACCAGGATCCACGACGACCTGGTTTCGGGCAAGCGGACCTGGGATGAATGTGTGCAGGAAAGCCACTGCACTACGAGGTCCGGTGGGGGTCTGATCGGGGACATTCCGCGCTATCTCCGCTTTGCTGAGCCGGTGGCCAAAGCGGCCTGGTCTCTCGAGGTGGGCGAGCTGAGTGGCGTCGTCGAGAGCCAATTGGGGCTTCACGTCGTCAAGGTGATCGGCCGGAAGCCGCCCTACCGCGACTTCGATAATAAACGGACCAAGCTGGACATGAGGGCCCTGCTCCAGAAGCAGCCTTACGCCGACGCCATCAAGGAGATGCGCAAGAAGTATCCGGTTGTCGGCGTCCAGCCTCCCAGACTGCCGCCGATACCGGAGGCACCGGCGCGGCGCCCGGTCCGGAAAGTACCGACGTGGCGCCCGGTCCCGGGGACGAAGCCCGCTTTGAGGCCGCACGGATCCGGTCCGTGATCGCCGGCGGGAGGAACTCAACGCCTGCCAAGCCGCTTCTGCCAGCGGTCGATCGCCCGCAACGCCTCAATGGGCGTAAGCCGGTCGGGATCCAAGCGGTGAATCTCCTCGATGACCTCGTCGGCAGGCTCGGCGAACAGCAGGAGCTGGTCGTCCTTTTTCGTTCGGCGGGCGGCCCGTTTGGGAGCCCGGCGGGTCGCGGTGAAGCCGGATTCCATCTCGGCCAGTAGTTCCTCGCTGCGGGAAATGACCTCGGGGCCGATGCCCGCCAGCCTGGCCACGTGGACCCCGTAGCTCCGGTCCGTCCCCCCGCGGACAATGCGATGCAGGAAGACGACCTCGTCCTGCCACTCCCTGACCGCTACGTTGTAGTTGGCCACGCCGGCAAGGTAATTCTCGAGCTCGGTCAGCTCGTGGTAATGCGTGGCGAACAAGGCCCGGCAGCCGATCCTCGTGACCAGTTGCTCGGCAATGGCCCAGGCCAGCGACAGGCCGTCGAACGTGCTGGTTCCCCGGCCCAGCTCATCGATGATCACCAGGCTGCGGCCGGTGGCGTTGTTGAGGATGTTGGCGGCCTCGGTCATTTCTACCATGAAGGTGGATTGCCCGCGGGCTATTTCGTCGGAGGCGCCGACCCGGGCGAAGATGCGGTCCACCGGGGCAAAACGCATCGACGCCGCCGGCACGTAACTGCCGGTCTGGGCCAACAGGGTGAGCAGCGCGACCTGGCGGATGTAGGTACTCTTCCCGGCCATGTTAGGCCCGGTAAGGATGACCAGCGTCTCTTCGTTTGGCCCTTTCCCCGGGTCCTGGTCGCCCCCTACTTCCTTCCGGTCCTCGCCCAGGTGACAGTCGTTGGGGACGAACTTCTCCGCCAGCGTCTGCTCGAGCACGGGGTGGCGGCCGTCGGTGATCTGCAGCACTCGCCCCTCCACGATCTCGGGCCGGACATACCGCCGCTCATCCGCCAGGTGGGCCAACCCGGCGATGACGTCGATATCAGCGGCAGCCGACGCAATCCCCTGCAGGGCGGGTATCCGCTCGACCGCGCGCTGACGGATCACCTCGAACAGCTCAAACTCGCGGGCGATGGCCCGATCGCGGGCGGTCAGGACCTCGGTCTCATACTTCTTGAGTTCATCGGTGATGTACCGCTCGGCGTTCTTGAGCGTCTGCTTGCGGACGTAATCGGGCGGCACACGCTCCGCGCGGGTGTGGGTGACCTCGATGTAATAGCCGAACACCTGGTTGTAGCCGACCTTCAACGAAGGGATGCCCGTCCGCTTGATTTCGCGGGCCTGGTAGTCGGTCAGCCATTGACGCCCGTCCCTTCCCACCGCGCGGAGCCGATCCAGCTCCTCGTCGTAACCAGCCGCGATAATGCCGCCCTCGTTCAGCGCCAGCGGCGCGCCCGGGTCCAACGCGGTGGTCAGGAACCCGGCGAGATCGCGCTCGCCCCTCAGCAGGTCGCGTCGTTCCGCGAGGAACGGAGCCAATCCATCACCGGCAACCGGGCCGACCTGGCTCGCTGAGCCCTGAAACCCGGACTCTGAACGCTTTGAGCTGAGCGCTGAACCCGCTGAACCGAGGTCCGAACACTGAGCGCCTGCGAGTTGATCCAAAAGGCCGGCGGTTTCCTCGACGGTGCTGAGCGTGTTGCCCAGGGCCACCAGGTCGCGGGGCGATGCCCGTCCGACGCCCAGGCGGGCGGTGATCCGCTCGATATCCGACAGCTTGCCCAGTTTGCTGCGGATGACGGTCAGTTGACGGGGGTCGGCCAACAGGTCTGCGATGGCGTCCTGACGCCGGTGAATGCCGGCCGGATCGCGCAGGGGCCCCGACAGCCAGCGGCGCAGGCAGCGCGCCCCCATCGGACTGGACGTGCGGTCAACTGCGCGCAGCACGGTCCCAGCCGTCGAGCCGCTACGAATCGTCCGCTCGACCTCCAGCGATCGCCACGTCGATTGATCGATCCAGACGAAGTCGTGCGGGTTGCGGCGGGAAAGCTTGACGATGTGGCTCAAGACGCCTTTTTGCGTCTCGGCCAGGTAGTCGATGATGACCGCGGCCGCACAGAGCGACGCGTCGATGCGGTCAAAGCCGAATCCCTCCAGCGTGGCGACCCCGAAGTGCCTGCGCAACCGCTCGTCGGCCTGGTACGGATCGAACAGGTGCCCGGGGCGGCGGGTAATCAGCAATGACGGGATCATCGGGTTCTCACCGGTCAGTTCGCCAATCACCGCCGACAAGGGGTCCCCGGCATCGATGGGCGTCTCGGGCAGAAGCAGCTCTGCTGGCGCGAGCCTGACCAACACGTCCAGGAGATCCCTCTCACCGGTGGATTGCACGCAGAACGCCCCGGTGCTCAGCTCGACAAACGCCAGCCCGACCTCGCCGGCCCGGCGGCAGACGCACGCCAGGTAGTTGTCCGCGCCTTGCTCGAGCAATGCGTCGTCGGTCAGCGTGCCCGGCGTGACGATCCGCACGACCTCACGCTTCACGACGCCCTTGGCCAGTTTGGGATCTTCGACCTGTTCGCTGATCGCGACCTTGAACCCCGCGTGAACGAGCTTGGTGAGATAGGATTCAAGGGCGTGGTGGGGAATGCCGGCCAGCGGGATGCTGGCACCGCCCTTATCCCTGCCCCGGCTGGTCAGGGCGATTCCGAGCACCCGGGCCGCCGTTTCCGCGTCCTCGTAGAACGTCTCGTAGAAATCGCCCATCCGAAACAGGAGCAGGGCGTCGGGCGAGGCCGCCTTCTGCTCCATGTACTGACGCATCGCCGGCGTGAGGTTATCGCCGCGGGTGTTGCCCTGGGACTTGGATCGGCTGGGGGTCATGGTCTCCGCCGGCCAATGTACGGCATCGGGGTCGGCTTCTCAATCGAGCCGGGCGATTCCTTCGCCCGCGGGATCGCAACGTCACCGGGGCCCATGTGTGAATCGACGCTACACGATGCTGGAATTGTACCGCCCAACGCTTCACTTATAATCCACCCGAATGTCGGAGAAGCAACAACCCGCCGAAACGCCCGAAGATGCGCCCCGCGAAAAGACGGGATGGGAACAGGCCGGCCCACGCAGCGCCGCTGGCGATTTCGGGATTCTGCCCGCGTGGAACCGCCGTCAGGTGCCGCCGTTTCCGGGGATGCTCAAGGCCCTGGGGCCGGGGATCGTGTGGATGGCGCTCGCTCAAGGCTCGGGCGAGCTGATCTGGTGGCCTTACATTATCGCCAAGTACGGCCTGGGGTTCCTGTTCCTGCTGGCGCCGGCGTGCCTGCTGCAATACCCGCTCAACTACGAGATCGGGCGGTACACGCTGCTGACGGGCGAGAGCGTCTGGCAGGGTTTCATCCGGCTCAACCGTTGGCTCGCCCTGGCCATGTGGGTGCTGATGACGATCTCGTTCATGTGGCTCGGGGGATGGATGACGGCCGGGGGCATGGATGAACTGACCCACTTCCCCCGGGGCTGGAGCAGCGGGGCCCAGAAGCTGTTCTGGGCGTATGCATTCATGGCCGTTTTCGTCATCGCCCTGCTGCTGTCGAGCGTGGTGTATCGGATCATCGAGCGGCTGATGGCGGTCATCGCGGTCGTGACAGTGGTGGGCCTGGTCCTGGCCTGTTCGCAGGAAGCAGTGCTGGACAAGCTCGCCGGGTTCGCGGGCGGACTGATTCGGCCGCAATGGCCCCAAGGGCGGCGGTGGGACAACGGCGACGCGACCAAGCTCCTGACTGCCATCACCTTTGCCGGGCTAGGCGGATTCTGGACGCTGTTCTACTCGTACTGGCTGCGGGAGAAAGGCGCGGGAATGGCCGCCCACATGGGCCGAATCACCAGCCCGATCACCGGCAAACCCCAGCTTATCTCCCGGGCCGGCTCTATCCCCGCCGACACCGCCGCCGACGCCGCCCGCTGGCGACAGTGGAAGCGATTCCTCCGCACGGACAACGCGATCGGCATCCTCGGGAACCTGTTTACCACCTTGATGTGCTGCCTGCTGGCCTACGCCCTGCTGTTCCCCGAGCAGAAGCTGCCCACCAGTGAGAATCCGGTCAACGCCCAGGCGGAGTTCTTCCGGTCGGCCTGGGGGCCGGTCGGCGCCGCCCTGTTCCTGATCCTGGCAACGGCTTTCCTATCCGATACCTGGATGACCACTATCGATGCCGTCAGCCGCGTGCATGCCGACGTGGTTAACGCCTACGTACCCGCAGCCAAGCGCATTTCGCAGAACACCTGGTACTGGATCTTCGTGCTCGTCGCGGGCGGCGTCTCGGCCGTCACGGTCCCGTTCAGGACCCCCGGCAAACTGATCCTGTTCACGGCGGTGGTCGGGTTCGCCGGTACCGTGACCTTCACTATCTGCCTGCTCGTCTGGAACCACTTCGTTCTGCCCCGGCGGCTGCCGCCGGGCTATCGGCCCGGGCGATGGTCCTGGATCGGGATTGCCACCTGCGCGGTTGCGTATACGGCCCTGGCAAGCGCCTATTTGTATGTCCGCTTCGGTTGAGCTTGGGGGTGCGGGAAAGGATGCTCACACCCGCTCCCGGGCGCGCTTTGGCTGAGCGCGGCCCCGCGGTTACAATGCCGCGCTGATGAACCCCTTTCGACAGCCCCGTCCCCGGCATCGTCTGTTCGGGGGGTACGCAGCCGCCACGTGTATCACGGCTGCCGTGTTGGCGATCCTCTGGCCGCAGCAGCGCTGGGGAGCGGTGATTATGCTGGTGGTCGGGCTGGCGGCCGCCTGGATCGTGGCTCTGATCGCCAGCCGCCACCTCCGCCGACGCCTGCACAAGCTCCGCCAGGCGGCGGAGGCGATTGCCCGGGGTGATCTGACGCGGCAAATCGAACGACCGCCCCACGATGACTTCATCAAACTGGCCGACTCGCTCGAACGCATGTTGGACCAGTTGCACGACACGCTGCGAGAGCAGGACCGCCTTCGGCAACAACTGACCCGCAGCGAGAAGCTGGCCCTGATCGGCGAACTGGCCGCCACCGTCGCCCACGAGGTCAACAACCCGTTGGATGGTCTGCAGAACAGCACCCGGATCATCCGGCGGAACCTCGACAACGCCGAACAGACCCGGCAGTTGCTCGATCTGATGGATGCCGGTCTGTACCGCATCGAGGTGATAGTCCGGCGACTGCTGACCATGTCGCGTGATGAACCGGTGAACCCGGTACCCGTCCGGGTCGATGAGATCGTTGATGACGCCGTTGTCTTTGTCCAGCCGCGACTGGACCGCGGCGCGATCGAACTGGTTCGCGATTTCCCCGATACGCCGCTCTTCGCCAGGGCCGACCGCGGCCAGTTCGCCCAGGCTCTGATCAATCTCATGATCAACGCTGCCGACTCCATGTCCCACGGCGGCAAGCTCATCCTTCGCTGCCGCACCGGCGATCGTGGCCAGAAGGTCCTGCTCGATGTCATCGACACCGGCAGCGGCATCGCCGACGACCACTTGCCGCACATCTTCGAGCCTTTCTACTCGACCAAAGGCAAGGGCAAGGGCACGGGACTGGGCCTGGCCGTGGTGGCCCGCATTGTCCAAGCTCATCAGGGCACGATCGAGGTTCAGAGCGATCTCGGCAAAGGGACGGGCTTCCGGATCGAGCTTCCCGCCGCCACGCAGCGAATCGTCCCCAGCACTTCGCCCGCCTCCGGCGGGCTGCCCGCGCCGGGACGCCCACCCGCGCCGACGGGCAAGCCGGCGTGATGAAGGAGCTTTGCTGCATCTCTCGCCGACGGAGCGGGGACACGTCAACAGCGAACGGCTGAGAGCTCGAAGCTGGCACGGTCAAGCGTAGTGAGGAACGAGCGGAGTCTGGCCGGGCGATCCGGCGCGCGGCTTGCAGCACTGTCAAGGAACCCGCCCTGCCGGACGGTACGTGTTCAGCGGCCGCCGGCGCGATCACAGCCGGTCTTCAGAGCAGTGCGGTGCTGAAGTATCGCTCGGCGCGATCGGGCAGCACGGTGGCGATGTTGCCCCTGATCGTCTTGGCCAGTTGACGGGCGGCCCAGACGTTGGCCCCGGAGGAGATGCCGACCAGCAGGCCAAAGTCCCGGCCAAGTTGGCGCGTGGTCTCGATTGCATCGTCGTCGCTGACCTCGACCACGTCATCGACCAGGGAAACGTCCAGCACGGCCGGGATGAACCCGTCACCGATCCCCTGGATCTGGTGCAGGCCGGGCTCGTGGCCCAGCAGAGCCGACACGTTCTTTGGTTCGACGGCCACGATCTTCACCCCGGTCTTGCGCTCTTTCAGGAACTTGCCCACACCCTGGAGGGTCCCTCCGCTGCCGACACCAGCCACGAAGCAGGCGACCTCGCCGGTCATCTGATGCCAGAGCTCGGGGGCCGTTTCCTCGTAGTGACAACGCGGGTTGTCGGGGTTCTCGAACTGCTGGGGAACGAAGATGCGCGGGTCATCGGCCGCCATCTTCCGCACGTGCTCGACGGCCCCCGCGATGCCTTCCTGGTCCGGGGTCAGCACGAGTTCAGCACCCAGGGCTTTGATAAGCTTCTTGCGTTCGACGCTCATCCCCGCCGGCATGACAATGCGTACGGTGTACCCCTTCAACCGCCCGACCAGGGCCACGCCGATGCCGGTGTTACCGGACGTGGGCTCGACGATGATGTAGTCCGGCTTGAGCCGGCCGTCACGCTCCGCCCCTTCCAGCATCGCCCGGGCAACGCGGTCCTTAATGCTGCCCCCGGGATTCAGGAACTCCGCCTTGGCAAAGACGTTCTCGCCCTTCAGCCGAAGCAGCGGAGTGTTACCGATGAGATCAAGGATATTGTCCGTCAGCATGGGTCTACCTGAACTCCTTACCCATAGGATACCACAACCGGACGACAGAATCACCTCAGGGCAGTTCCAGGCGATACTGCCAGAACACTCGGTCGATCGCGCAGTTCAGCAACTTGCAATAGAAGCGATGTGGACCGACCCATGGAATGACGGCCGACTTCAGGCCGGTCGTTTTCAAGTCGGCCATGCAGCGGTACAGGAGCACCCGGCCCAAGCCGATGTTCCTGGCCTCGTCGGCTGTGCCCATGGGCCCGAAGTTGCCCCACTCCTGGTTCATGGTTGAGTGAGCGGCGAACGCGATGATCTCACCGGCGCGCAGGGCCAGGTGCACGGTGGGCGGTTCCCGCGACATTCCGAGCCGGGTCTCGGCAAGCCAGCCCTGGCCGAACTGGCGCGCGAAGAAACGTTCGATCAATTCCCGATCCCCGGCTTGCGCCCGCCGCACCTCGATCCCCTGGGCCTTAAACACCGCTTCCCGCTCGGAGGTGTCGAAGTCACGGTCAAGCCGGGCCCGCATATTCGCCCTCTGGCCTCGTTGTGCGAAGCCGCGTGACTCGACAAAACACACCGCCGGCGTGTAGCGTGGATCGATCCCGGGCACCAGGTAGTTCGCTGGAATCGTCAGTACGTCCACGGTGGCGATATGCTTCGCTCGCCATGACTCCAAGGCGAGGTCGTACAATCGGCGTCCGATACTCCGCCCTCGGTGCTCCCGGGCCACTGCAAACAGCCCCAGCCAGGCCAGGCCCTCATCGGCGCGGATCACGTGCTGGAGCATGCCCACTGTTTCGTTCTGCGCTTCAGCAATGAGCGTGTGGTAGTCGTCCCGATCCGGGTTTGGATTGAAGAACAACTTCTCGTGCAACAGCTCCGCCGAGAAGGTGTCCAAGGTCAGAGCCTTCGAGGTCAGCGCGTACAAGCGCCCAAGGTCCGCCGGCGACGCCTCAATTATACGAACCGCGGTCCCTGGCATGCCGTCATTCTCCGGCGGCACCGTGGTTCTCGCAGGCGCCGATTCGCAGGTCGGCCACTGCGAGCTAACCGCGAAGTTGGCGCCCACCCCGATTCATCTGCTGGCGGGCGAGAATCTCAATAGTACGGAGCCGATCCTTGTACAGGTTGTACTGGTTAGCCTTCGTCACCGGCAGGGCGGCGTCCGTGTTGCCCTCCCACCGCCGGCAGAGATAGACCGGCTCGAAGATCCGCCCGACCTCGTACGTCCGTGACAGCCTGAGCCCCACCGCGTAATCCTCGCCGTAGCTCACGTTCGGAAAGCGGTGGCGCCTCAGCAGGCTCGTGTGGAACGCCCGAGGCGCGCCGAAGCCGTTCACCCTGAGCACGTTGTTTCTGCCGTTCTCCCGCGTCCACTCGCGATGATCGACGACGCCGGGCGGCAGCTCGCTCAGCTCAGAATCCACCACCCGGTACGATCCAATCACCATGGCATAGGGGCCTCGCTCGAACTCCGTGACCATTTGTTCGAGGGCTCCGGAATCCGCGTACAGGTCGTCGGAATCCAACTGCACCGCGAGCCGGCCGCACCGCGGCGACCCGATCGCTTCGTTCCAGCAGCCGCCGATGCCCAGGTCCGTTCTCGACGGGATGATGTGCACGATGCGCCGATCCCGCCGGGCCAGGTCTCGAACGATCTCGCTCGTGCGATCCGTCGAATGATTGTCCACGATGATTACGTTGTAAGCGAATGAGGTTGACTGAGAAGTGGCACTGGCCACTGCGTCGGCGATCGTACCCTCCCGGTTCCGCACCGGCATCACCACACTGGCCTGGACTTCGAACCCCTCGTCCGGCTCGGGGACCGGCTCGAATTCGGGCGGCAGGTAGGCGCCGATCCGGCGGAGATGCTCGGTGGCCACCGCCTCCATCTCCTTCTGAACGTTGGCATTGGCCGGGTCAACGTAGGCGAAATGCTCATCACCGGGTTCGCCCGTGCCGGGTTCAACCACCGCATAAAGCGGCTCGGGCAGGTGGGTGATCGCGTGAGCCACCGATATCTTCAAACGCAGGTCGTAGTGGGCTGACCACTTGACGTCGGCCGGCGGGCCGAACGCCTCAAATGCACGCCGGACCGCTTTCCGTGAAACCAGCCGCATCGGACCGAACGCAAAGTCGTCCCGGATGCTGCCCAACTGATAGTCGATCAACGGGTGGGCCGCTGCGCCCGCATCGCTCTCGACCAGATAGTCGGCGTAGACCATTCCCGCGCCGGTCTGATCGGCCACATCCACCAGACGCTCCAACGCGAATTGGCCGAGCCGGACCTCGACCCCGCCATCCACGAACAGAACGTGGTCGCTTGGCGCCGCGTCTAGGGCTTTTCGCAGCGCCGGCCCGCCGTCGGGCTCCTCGGGTTGCACGAGTTGGACTCGGCCCGGGTCCGGGCGCGAGCCCGGCGGGGCCAGGACGATGATTCGGCCAACCAGTGACGAACCGGTAAACGGCTTCGCCGCCCGGCCAATGTCGCCTCGGCCATGCTGTATAACCACCGTCACCTTGCTCATATCGCGTCTCGTCTCCGCGGAACCAGCCGTCGCGGAAGATCGGAGTCGGGAGCAAGAGGTTAGCACGAGGGCCCACCTGCGGCAACCGTCGTGCGCGCGAGACCGCCCGCCATTCCTGAATGACTGGGTGCGAAAGACTACCCCTAAAAGGAAGGTGACTCCGCCCTTGGGAGGTATGCCTGTATGGCGGCCGCAGCCGAATCAATCCTCATCTGAGAGGAGCCCGCCGGCCCGGCCGGGCCGTTCACTTGAGCTCGATCTCATCGGTCGCTGCATAGGCGCCCCGGCTTACGTGGGCCGCCACCCGGCAAACCGTCTGTCCCTCGATCGTCAGGACCGTCACCGTGGCGGATCCGGTCATCTCCGGGGGCAGCAGGTGCTTGACGTCCAGCCGGACCGGCTCGTCCAGCGGCGCGTTGGCCCAGGTATCGAGGTGCGCCCGGGCGTAGACGGCTGCGCTGTCGGCCATCGCCCGGGCGACCAGACGTACGCGATCAGCTTGCCGATCGCGGTAAAGCTGTGCCCCGGACGTGGCCAGCAGGGTCAATAGGCCCGCCGCCACCACCATCACCGGGATCACCAGGGCCAGCACCACGCCGCGTCGCCCTACATGCCTTACGCTCATTACGCACCTCCCCGGCCAACGGTCACTGCCGCCGACAGCCGCCGCTCTGGAACGGGACCTCGATCCACGGGGACGATCGTCGTGCAGGAAACCCAGACAATGGCGGGCGCCGAGCGCGCGGACTCGATCTGAAAGTCCACCCTGGCGCAGGCCAGCGTCCAGGCGTAGTTGAGCGCCGGCTCGCCGTCCGCTTGTTCTCTCCTTGCCACGCGGTCGGCTGATACCCGGTACGAGACGATGCGATCGGCACTTATGAGCCGCAGCTCGACCCCCTCATCGTCGCGCTCAATGGTTGCCTCGTCGGCCTGTCCCGCATCCAACTGCATCCGCCGCACCAGATCCCGCATGACCGCGTCATCGGCCATCAGCCGGCAATGCTGCGCGTGCATGTGCATCGCACGGATGGTAACCTGGAACCCGACGCTGGAAATCGCCGCGATGATCGGCAACATCAGTATGACTTCCATGAGGCTGAACGCCCGTCTGCGGTAAGGAGTCATGGCGTCACCTCCACGGGGACGTAGCCGCTGATTTGCTCGTGGGCCGCCCGTCCCCCGTAGGGGGACGTGGCGGTGGCGACCACGGTGACCCGGTCGAGCCCCCGCCACTGATCACGGCCCGGCTCGACGAGGGTTTCGAGTGCGATCTCGTCGGGCACGATGCCGGCGGGCGGCCGTGAGTCGATCGGTGCTCCCGCCTGATAGCGCTGCAGTTGCCCGGCCGCCGCCCAGGCCGCCGCCTGCCGCCAGTAGTAACGATCACGCAGGTGCTGGTAGTCAAAGACGGCGTCTGCCGCCAGCGCCGCGATCAACGCCATGAGTGCGATGCCCGTGACGGCTTCGGCGGCTACCAATCCGCGTTGCCGGACGTTGTGTCTAATCATCTGCATGCGATCTCCTCACCAGACGGTGACGGAATTAATGAGTGCGATAAGGGGCATGAACAGGCTCAGGATCACGAACCCTACAACAGTCGCCAGGGCCAGCGTCGAGATGGGCCAGGCCACGCGGCTCAGCATGATCCACCACCGGCTCACGATGGCCTCGTGGTAGTCGGCCGCGTACCGCAGGGCGGCGTCCATGTCACCCGCCCGTTGCCCACTCGCCAGGGCGGTGGTGGCGACCGAACCCAGACCCGCCGCAGTGCCCGCCTCACCGACGTTCATCCCTTTCGCCAATGAATCCGCAAACCGCGTCATCCGCCCGCGCAACTGCGTGTTCACGTCCACATCGGTGGCCAGACGGGCCGCCGGCTCCAGGTTCATCCCGCTTCGCACCGCGAGTCGCATCAGCCGCAGCATCACCGACATGCCCTGCCCGAACTCCATCCGCCGCAAACCCGGAAGCCGCCAGCGGATCCAATCCGCAAGCCGCGACATGGAACCGATATCCGGAAAACGCCGCGGGCGCAGGCTGGCGTACACGATGATCGGTATCGGGATCAGCAGCACAAGCCAGCCCGGCGGCTTTCCCTGAACGAACCAGTCCGAAATGCTGATCAGCATGACGGTCATTCCCGGAAGCTCGGCCCCGAAGTCCATGAAGATCTCCTTGAACTTCGGGACGACGGCAATCATGATCCCCGCCACCATCATGATCATCATGGCCAGGACACCGCCAAGGTAAGGCCAGACGGAGACGTCGAGCCGCTCCTTTCGACGGGCCCGCTCGATCAGGTACTGCTCGGCCTGTTCCAGGGCCGCCGGGAGTTGGCCGGCCCGCTCGCCGGCCGCCACCAGGCTGACCACCAGCGACGAACAATCGGGGAAGCCCAGGCGCATCGCCTCGGACAGGGGCAGGCCCTGGGCGAGCAGTTTGGAGATCCGCCAGAGATGAGTCTGCACCCACCCGCGTTCCGAATCGGCGGCCAGGGCCAGCCCGGTGGCCAGTGGAAGATTCTGCCGGACCACCGCCGAGATTTGCCCGACCACGATCCGTTCCAGTAGCCGACGGCGAAGGCGAGCGAAGGTGGCGGTAAAGGGATTCCACAACCACCATCCGAGCAGCCACTGGGAGAGCCCGACCTGGACTACCCGACTGCTTCTTGCAATCAGGTTCAGCAGCCACAGCCCAACCAAGCCCGCACAGGCGATGACGACACCGGCCAGGATGATAACAACGGAGTCCATGCGATCACCCACTTGAAACGCAATTGATCAAATGAACGAGCGGCAGAAACATCGCCACAATCATGATTCCCACGATGCAGCCAAGCACCATCACCAGGAGTGGGAACAGCATCGCCTGAAGCACGAACTGCGCATGCACCGCACGATTCTCGTACGACCTAGCCAACTGCCCGATCGCGGTCGGCAGCGTATCCCGGCCCACCGCCACCTGTACGCAGAAGCCGAACAGGGGCGGAATGATCCGGGCCGATTGGTTGGCCACGAACACCGACTGGCCACGTTCCACCTCCCCCGCTAGGTGCTCCGCGTCGTCGATCAGGTATTTGCTGCCGGTCGCGTCCGCGCCCAGGCGCATCGCCTGCGGCAATGGCACGCCCGTCGCTACCGCGGTGGACACCGCCCGCAGAAACCGGGCAATCAAGGAGGCACGGTATACCTTGCCTACAACCGGGGCCGCAAAGATGATCGACTCGCGAATCGCCAGGCCGGTCCGTGACAGGCGGAGCCAGCGCCAGCCCAATATGACCCCCGCCACCACCAGGGCGAAAACGAGCATGATCGTCGGATAGTTGTCCGCGATGGCGAGTAACAACACCGTCAGCCCGGGAAGCTCCGTGCCGAAGTCAACGAAGATATCGTGGAAGCGCGGCACCACCATTAGGAACAGGCCCGATACGATGGTAACGGCCAGGGCAGCGACGAGCAGCGGATAGCTGGCGAGCTCCCAGATCATCCGGCGGGTGTTGCCGGCGAGGCGAAGATGTTGGTTCAGGTTCAACAACGTCGCGGGCAGCTCGCCCGATGCGATGCCCGCCCGGATTACCCGGCTATAGAGGAGCGGCAGGCCCCGCTCGCGGGCGGCGATCGCCTGGTCGATCGGAATCCCCCGGCGAATATCGTGGACCAGCTCCACGATCCACCTGCGCAATCTAGGAGACTCGATATCCCGGGCGAGCTGGGCCAGGCCCTCATCCAGAGCAATGCCCGCCTCGGCCAGCGATGCCAACTGCTGATTGAAGAAGATGAGATCGTCCTCGCTCAGCGGGGCCGCGCGCTTTGGCGGTGCATCCGCCTTGCGAATCTCGCGCACTTCCATCTGCATCCCGGCGAGGTCCTCCCCCGCCCGCTCCCGATCGGCCGCTTCCACCCGACCGGCGATCGCCGTTCCGCCGGGCGTCAGACCTTCGTATTCAAACCACGGCATGGCAACTCCTCGTGTGTGAACGTTGCACTCTTCGACACCGGGGAACTTCCAGACAGCGTATCCATCGTTCCCAGCACGCGCAGGACCTCGTCCTCAGTGGTGCGTCCCTCGCTCACCAATCGTCTCGCGTCGGCAGCGAGATCGGGCCACGCCTCGGCAATGATCCCGCGCAGTTCGCTCGCGGGCCGACGATCCAGCACTGCCCGACGCACGCGCTCGTCCATCACCGCGATCTGGCCGCAGGCGGTCCGCCCGAGATACCCAGCGTCCGAGCAGGCGTCGCAATCGCCCCGGCCCCCGCACGAGATGCACACCGTTCGCACCAGCCGCTGGGAGCACACCACGGTGAGCGCACCGACCAACTGGTACGGCGCGATCCCCATCTCCAGGAGCCGAACGACCGCCTCGGCCGGGTCGCCGCTGTGCAGCGTGCTGATGATCAGATGCCCGGTCAGTGCTGCCTCGACCACAATATGCGCAGTGTGGGCATCGCGAATCTCGCCAACCAGCAATACCTGAACGTCCTGCCGCAGCAGGGAACGCATCGCCCGGACGTAATCCAGCTCGCCGTGCGGCTGGACCTGAATCTGCGTCATGCCGTCAACCCGCTGCTCGACGGGGTCCTCGAGACTGACGACGCTCCGGCCCGGGGTCGTTCGCAGGATGTGCCGACCGAGGGCGTACAAGGTGGTGCTCTTGCCGCTGCCGGCCGGTCCCGTGACCAGGATCAGACCGTGGGGGCGCCCGCCCGCCCGCCGGAGTTCGCTCACCAGCGTGCCCGGCAAACCCAGTTCGTCGAGCCCGCTGACCTCGCCGACCGCATGCAGCAGCCGCACCACCGCCCGCTCGCCCCGAACCGTTGGGAAAGTCGCCACCCGCACGTCCACCGGGGGCAACCCGCCTCCGAGATCCTCCGCGGCACAGAACGAGCCCTCCTGCGGGACATCCGTGCGATAGGTCAGGAGCCCGGCCATCACCTTGAGCCGGGCTACCACGTTCTCAGCCAGACTGCCCGGCAAGCGGTCCACGTCCTGCAGCAGGCCGTCAACGCGGTACCGCACCCACATGCCCCCGTCGGCCGGCTCGAAATGCACGTCACTGGCCCGGCGGGCAATCGCACGGGTCAGCAACTCGTCTATCAGACGCACAACCCCGTCCGCGGTCGGACTATCAGGGACGGACATCGCGATCCTTTCGAGGACCAGGCCCGCAAGATGTAAGAATCAGCACCTGGCAGCCAATAATCAGATGGGGGAAGGGCCGGGCTGTTAGGGTACCGGCAGATCGAGAAAGGTCGGCACAGTTGGCTGGGAGCAACCAGGCCGCCTGACCGTTGAGGGTGTTGTGGTTCGGGCATATACAAATGCCCTGCGGATACGTCATAATATAAGAAGAGAGGAGTTTCTCGATGGCCCGGGCGCAGTCTATCCCCCTGCCGCTGGAGTTACGCTCCCTGCTGGCGGGGTTGCCGGTGGCCGATGTGCCCGACGATCAGCGGTGGATCGTTGCGCTGATGCGCAAAGAGGGGCTGATTATAATCAACCTGCTCTGGCGGATGCTCGGGTCGGAGGAAGATGTCCTGGATGCGTACCAGACCGCAGTCTGCCGGCTGACGGCACGCGGCGAGCGGGCGATCGGATCAAATCGATTCGGGTACTTCTACCGTACGGCAATGAATACTGGCATTGAAATCCTCCGGAGGCGGAAGCGGCGGCGAGAACACTGGCCGGCCATCCGCCAAGCCCACCAACAACGGCCCGTCGGGCCGCCGGACGTGGAAAGGTTTGATCAACGCGAGGTGCTACAGCGAATGAGACGGGCCATCTGCCAGCTCCCGCCATACCTGAGAAACGTCGTCATCCTTCGTGATCTCGGGGAGCTGCCGTATGCCCAGGTGTCAAGGATCCTGGGTATTCGCCCGGGCACCGCCCGGCTGTATCGCCGGCACGCGGTCGTGCGACTGGCCGAGTTGATCGGACGGGAGGCGAGCCAATGAGGCGGGCGAACCAGGTGAAATCAAACGTCGATGACCATCCAGGGGATGCTCCCATGCTGCCGCCGTTTGACCAGTCGGACCTGCTTGAGTGGTCGGCGCGAGGCGGCCCATTGCCGAAACGACTGGCGAGGCACATTGAGTCCTGCGCAGGCTGTGCTGATCGGGTCCGCCGGGTGAGCCAGGTGCACGCCTCGCTGACGATACTGCGGACCCGGCCGGTGCCGGCCGGCCTGTATGCCCGGGCGAACAGTCGAGCCCTTCGGATGCTCCGGCGGGCGGCGCGGGCATCCGCGGCGGCCCGGCGACTGCTGGCCGTGCGCCCGAACCTCTCACCCTGGCAGCGGGCCCAACTCCAAATCGCCCGCGTCACGCTCGGGGCGGCGGCGGCCTTGCTCATACTGGTCATGCGGGCCGGCGTGCTCACGGCGGTCGAAGAGACGCGGGCCGTCGGGAAACAGCTCGCCGGCATTCACTGGGACCGACACATCGACCCGGACCACGAATGGCTCGATCCACCGCACATGGCGTAGCCCCCGTGATCCAGCTCAACCAGCAGGGCAACGACGTTCTCATCCCCGTGAAGGTGATCCCCGGCGCCTCGCGTGATCGTATCGTTGGCGAGCTCGACGGCGCGCTCAAAGTAAGTGTATCGGCCGCTCCCGAGAAAGGCGCCGCCAACAAGGCCCTCTGCAGCCTGATCGCCAGGACCATCGGCCTGCGAACGAGCCAGGTCACCGTGGAAGCGGGTCGCACTTCACCGCGGAAGACGCTACGGGTCAGGGACGTCCCGGTCGAGCAGGTCCGAGCGATTCTTCCCAGCTCATGATTCGCCGGCAGGAGGAGGAGCATCTGGGGGTTGGGGCGGAGGTGTTACGCTGCCCGGTTCCGTATCCCCTCCGGTGTCCGCCTGTTCGGCAAGAGCGGTGTCCGGCACCGGTGACTCGGGTTCGTCTGCCTTCCCGCCGCCGAGCAACCTGTTGGCCAGGGATTCGGTCCAGGTCTTTTGGGCGGGATCGAAGTGGGCGGTTGCGGCCTGAAGGAAGGGCGCCATGCGGTGGCTCACGTATCCGGCAACACCTTCTTCCCCGACCGCGTCGAGCGTTCGGGCGTAACTGTCGAGGATCTTCTCCCCGAACAGGGCGGTGCCCGTCTGCCCCACCGCCAGGGCTGAGCCGATCCCCTTCTTGCCCCAGGAGGCAACGTCTACCGTCAGGATCCCGCCCAGCCGTTCCAGCGATACGTTCTCCCGACTGGCCAGCTTCTCCATCCGCTGCCAGATAGTCTCCAGCCGCGGCAGAAGGTCGGTTGTCTTGGAGAACATCTCGCCGTAACTGGTCCTCATCTCGCTCGCCAACTTGGACAGATCCTCCCGGGACAGGGGCGGGGTGTCGATCGCGGCCGCGCTTCTCCGGGACGCCTCCTGCGTGGCGGCCAGCAGGTCGTCGAGGGCTTTGATCTCGGCATCGTCAGCCACGACCCCGTTACGCTTGAGCTGCTCGACGAGGCGGCTGAGGAAAACGCTGGTGCCGGCGGCGGCGTCACCGGCGATGGCAAAGACCCACAGGGGCGAGAAATGCATGGCGAACAGACCCGCAGTCTCCAGGGCCCCGCCGATCATCTTCTTCTGAACGTAGCTGGAATCCGCCTCGGAGTCTTCCGCCCGGGCCTGGCCTTCCTGTTGCACCTGGGCGACCTTCTGGATCACGAATTGCTGAGCATCGCCCACGAAAACCTTGTACAGGGTGGTCCCCCGAAGCACCTCGGGGAACAAGGTGTCGGTGAGCAGCGAGGTCGTCCCGCCGGCCACGGCGGCCAGCGAACGAATGGACCGCTCGGGAAGCGAAAGGGCGTAGCTGAGTTGCTCGCGAACGATATCGAGAAACCGCGACATTGCCGGACCATCCTTCCGGTCAATCCTATATGTGTTCCGTCGTGATGCCGTACATCTGCCCGTACGCCTGGAAATCCCGCATGTGGTTGCCGTAGATGAACAACTGGTGGAACCCCTTGGTGTCGCGGGTGTCGGGCGGGCCGTCGATCTCGAGCTCGACGGAGGTCCGGCAACCGCCCGCGGGCGGGGTACTGAAGTTCCTAAGCACTTTCCCTTTTCCGAGGATCATCTTGCCCGGGCCCATGAACTGCATGATCGTGACCTCCTGGCCCGGGGGCCAGAGCACCCGGACCGAGACCCCGATGTTGGATTCCGAGTGGCTTCTTAAGATGAAGGGCTCGCGGGGCTGGTCATAACCCTTGAGCCGCGTCGCGCACGTGCAGTGGGCGCCGATGAGCGTGTTCTTGACGGTATTCGGCACCGGGTCCTGTTGGAACCCGGGCTTGTCCAGCAGTTGGCAGCACATCGTATGGGACATCACCGCATTGATGTCCGCTTCA